>DATJXB010000110.1:0-19409 GCA_035500755.1 Thermoanaerobaculia bacterium
CGGTGATCGAGATCGTCGTCCGCAGGTCGGCGTTTCGGGCCGGGTCGTCGAGAAGGACCTTCCGGAGCGCCGGGTCGTTCAAGGCCGCCCCGGGCTCGGCGAGAGCCCGCCGGAGGTCGCCCCTGGCGGTCTTCGACAGGGCCCGGAAGTAGGCGTTGACCGCCGGGATCAGGCGCGCGGGCGGCTCGTACGCCAGGATCTTCGCGAGGGCGCGGATGAGCCGTGCCACGGCCCCGTTGGGCTCGGGAATCGAGGCGTGGCCGGCCTTCCCCGTCGCGGTCACCCTCAGCCAGAGGGGCGCCTTCTCCGTGACGTCCACGTCCCACGAAACCATCCGCCCGTCCTCGACCGCGATCGTGTTGCCCTCCGTCAGGCAGTATTCGGCGTTGCGCAGGTCGTCGCGGTGCTTCTCCACCATTTCGGCCACACCGTCTTCCTTGCCGTCTTCCTCGTCCGCGGTGCCGAGGAAGAGGACGTCGCGGTCGAGGACGGCGCCCGAACGCTTGAGCAAGAGCAGCGTCATCAGCTGGACGACGGCCGTTCCCTTCATGTCGGTCGCGCCGCGGCCCCACACGTACCCGTCGCGGATGTCTCCCGAAAACGGCGGCACGCTCCACCGCTCCGCATCCGCCGGCACGACGTCGAGGTGATTGAGCAGCAGGATCGGCCTCCCGAGCCCGTTACCCGGGAGGCGCGCGAGGATGTTCGCCCGGCCGTTGCCGAGGTCGTAGACGCGATTCTCGATCCCTTCGCGGTCGAGGATCTCCTTGAAGAAGTCGGCGGCGAGCCGTTCGTGGCCGGGCGGGTTCGTCGTGTCGACGCGCAGATAGCTCTGGAGCATCTCGACGGCCTCCCCCGCGGCCGCCTCGAAGTCCGGAGCCGCGGGGGCGGGAGAAGGGGCGTCCTGGACGACGCCCCGAAGAACCAGCAGCAGGACGAGCGCCGGCAACGTCACGGACGAATCCTATCGAGTCCGCAACCTCCGCGGGCCGGCGGCATCGAATCGGGAAGGTGACCGGCGAGTGCCGTGCTAGCGGGCGGCCGAGAGCTCGGCCGGCTTCCACCAGCCGAGGATGCGGTTCACGTAGGCCACGGTCTCGCGGTACGGGGGCACGCCGCCGTAGGTCTCGACCGCGCCTTCGCCGGCGTTGTAGGCCGCGAGGACGAGATCCGGGCGGTCGCCGAACCGGTCGAGGAGCTCTCGCAGGTAGCGGACGCCACCCCGCACGTTCGACGCGGGGTCGAAAGGCCGCGCCACGGAGAGACGGTGCGCAGTCGCCGGCATGAGCTGCATCAGGCCCCGCGCTCCCTTCCGCGACACCGCCCGCGGCTGGTAGTTGGACTCCGCGCGGATGAGAGCCGAAACGAACGAGGCGTCGACGTTGTAGCGCTTCGCTTCGCTCTCGATGAGCGCGTCGTAGGCGCTGCCGAAGAGCGGCTTGCGGCCGGCCTGGAACGACAGGTCATAGGCGGCGCCCGCCGGCAGCTCCCCGCCTTCGACGACCACCGAGTCGACCACGACCTCGTCGTCCACGATGCGCTCGACCCGGGCGAGGTCCACGTGGTAACTCCCGCCGCCGGGCAGCGTGATCTCGAGATCGTCGGCCAGGACGCGGTAGCCGCTCGCTTTGACGACGCGGCCGTCCTCGAAGACGATCAACTCCGCGGCCGCGGGCCGGGCCCCGGCCAGGACCAGCACGGCCGCCGCGGCGGCCCAGAAACGCAGCGTCCGGGTCATGCGCGCCGGCCAACCCGATTCGGGGCGCCCGCATTCCGGGCGGGGCGTTTTTCGAGGCTTTTCACCCGCGTATTTTGCCACGGGGGGCCCGGGCCCGGGGGTGGAACCGGTCGTAGACCTTCTGGAGGCGCGTCCGGGAAACCTGCGTGTAGATCTGCGTCGTCGCAATGTCGGCGTGTCCGAGCATCATCTGCAGGGCCCGCAGATCCGCGCCATGCTCCAGCAAGTGTGTCGCGAAAGAGTGCCGGAGACTGTGGGGGGTCAGCTTCCGGCGCAGGCCGGCTGAGCGGCCGTAGCCCTCGATGAGCTGCCAGAACCGCTGCCGCGTCATGGCCGACCCCCGGGCCGACAGGAAAAGATGGGGCGAGCGCTTCCGGTCGAGCGCCGGACGCGCGGCCTCGAGGTACCGCGTCAGCCAGCGCGACGCCGACGCGCCGAACGGGACCAGCCGCTCCTTCCCGCCCTTGCCGCGCACCTTGAGGATGCCGGCCTCGAGGTCCACCGCCTCGGTGCCGAGACCGACGATCTCGGAGACGCGCAGCCCCGACGCGTAGAGCAGCTCGAGCATCGCGCGATCGCGCAGGCCGAGCGGCGTCTTCGGGTCGGGACTGCCGAGGAGCGCTTCGACCTCACCTTCGGTCAGGCTCTTCGGCAGCGAGAGTCCGGTCTTGGGATTGACCATGTCCGACGTCGGGTCCGCCGCGTATCCGAGATGCCCGGCCGCAAAGCCGTAGAAGCCGCGCACCGCCGACAGCGCCCGTGACGCCGAGCGTGCCGTCAGGCCGCGCGCGCGCAAGCTCGAGAGGTAGCGTCCGAGGTCCGCCCGTGTCGCGCCGGAAGCTTCGACGCCCGAGCGCTCGAGCCACTCGCCGAACGCCTCGAGGTCGGTCCGGTACGCCGTCACGCTCGCGGCCGCGAGGCCGCGCTCGACGGCGAGGTGGTCCAGGTACGTCGGAAGCTCCCGGTCGAGAAACCGGGTGGTCGGGCGCGTGCGCCCCGGCGACGCCGCGGCCCTAGGCGCGGCCGGCCGCGGCCGGCGCAAAGCGGTGCACGACCTCGAGGATCTCGTCGTCGTGCAACACCCGGTCGCTCTCCTTCGCGCGGCGGAAAACAGCCTCGACGAGCTCGGGCCGCGGCTCGATGCCGCGCTCCTCGAGCCAGCATTGCACGTTGGAGAGGCCGCACATCGGGCCGACCTCGATGATCTGGTGCCGGCCGATCATGCCGGCCGGGACCCCGGAGTAGACGCGGTCGGCCAGCCACTCGTCGCCCTTCTTCCGCGCCTTGATGATGGCGGCCGCGTGGACGCCGGTGCCCGTGCGAAACGCGTCGCGTCCGACGATCGGGTAGTTGTCGGGGATCGGGACGCCGGTGGCTTCGGAAACCGCCGCGCAGTAGTCGTGCAGGCTCGTCAGATCGCGGTCGATCCAGCCGAGCAGCTGGAGGTTGACCAGGAGCTGGTCCATCGGCGTGTTGCCGACGCGCTCGCCGATCCCGAGAGCGCACGCGTGGACGCGATGGGCTCCCGCCTCGAGGGCCCAGAGCGCGTTCGTGACGCCGAGCCCCCGATCCTGGTGCCCGTGCCAGTCGACCTTGACGTTCGGATCCAGGTCCGCCGCCAGGCGGGCGACGTAGCGCACGAGGTTCCGCACGCCGTCCGGCGTCGCGTGCCCGACCGTGTCGCACACGCAGACCCGGCCGGCGCCGGCGCGGATCGCGGTCGTGTACATCCGGCGAATGTGGTCCGGGTGCGCGCGCGTCGTGTCCTCGGTGACGTACATGACGGGCAGCCCCTCGCGCACCGCCAGCGAGACCGCCTCTTCGGAGAGCCGGAGCATCCGGTCGAAGTCCCAGTCCTCGGCGTACTGGCGGATCGGCGAGGAGCCGATGAAGCACGACACCTCGATCGGGATGCCGACCTTCTGGGAGATTTCGATGATGGGCTGGATGTCGGCCGCCAGAGTCCTGGCCGCGCAGTTGGGCCGAATCTTCATCTTGCCGGCGACGATTTCCTGCGCCAGGCGCGTCACGGTCTCGACCACGTGGGGTCCGGCGCCGGGCAGGCCGATGTCGGCCGAGTCGATCCCGAGGGCCTCCATCAGGTGGAGGATTCGGACTTTCTGCTCGATCGACGGGCTCTTGACGGAGGGCGACTGGAGTCCGTCCCGCAGCGTTTCGTCATCGATCTCGACGCGGCCGCGGGACGGGAAGACGGCTCCGCCGGCCCGGTTCCAGTCGTAGATCAGGTCGGAGTCAGTGGGCGGCAACGGCGTATCTTCCCGCTTCAAGTTTAAACCCCGCGGGCCGGCCGGACAATGCCGGTCACGGGGACGGCGCGCCGATCGCGAAGTCCGCGCCGAGAAAGAACGCGGCCTCCGGCGTTCCGATCGACGTGGAGAGCCCGCCGCCGAAGATCCCCCGCCGGTGCACGTCGAGGTTGAGGGGCGGCAGGAGGCCGGTCGGATCGGTGAGCGACACCGTCTCGGCGCCCCACGCCAGCGCCACGTCGAGGCGGATGCGGATCGCCGGTGTGACCGCGTAGCGCAGCGCCAGGTCGAAGTAGACCTCGTCGTTGACGGAGTTCGTGTCGTAGCCGCGGTCGAAGTTGAGCTGCTCGGTGCCGGTGACCGCGATCGCCACGAACGGCAGCTTCTGGCGCTCGTACGTCGTGGTCAGGAAGAGGTCCGTGCGCGTCCACGAGTAGCCGCCGCCCAGACGGATCGCCGAGAGGGAGGCCGGCTCCGACGTGTCGCGGTCGACGAAGGCGGGCTGGCTCTCGCGGTGGACGTCGAGGTTCCCCCACATGCCCTCGCCGTGCAGGAGGATGGTCCAGCCGGCGTGCCTCCAGCGCGCCTCCGCCTCGCCGCCCCAGAGCGTTCCCTTGCCCTGCTGGAAGGAGCCGAGCGAGGAGTTGTAACCGTTGGGCTCCGCGCCATGGACGCCGACCTCGGCCTCGAACCCCGGCCACCGGTGCCGCCAGCCGACCGCGAAGTCGGCGCGCGAGGCCGAGAGCGACCGCGACGACGACACGTTGCCGTTGTCGGGCCCGACGTTGATCAGGTCCGTCGCGCTCTCCGCTCGCCGGTCGACCGCGAACTCGACCGAGTCGCGATCGTCGACCTTGACGCGCCCCAGAAGCGCGAAGTTCTCGTAACGGCCGGTGCCCGAGGTGAGGATCCGCTCGAGCGGCGGGTCGTCGAGCTCCTTGCGCTCCTGCTGGTCGTGCGACGTGCCAAAGGCGATGCGGGCGCGCCACTCGGAGGCGGGGGTTCCCGCCCCGAGGCCGTCCGGGGCGGGCCACGCGTTGCCCATCCCGACGAGCACGAACTTCGGCGTCACGTCGGAGGAGTCGACGCGGATTCCCGGAAGGACGTCGAGGCGCCGGGCCATGGTCGCGTAGGAAAAGCCCATCTGCCCCGACAGGCCGTCGCGCGGCGTCAGATCCATGCCGAGCAACCACCCGGCGCAGAAGATGCAGGCGCTGACGAGATCCGTGCCCATGGCGGCGTCCTAGCGCCCGGTGAACCGCGCCGGCCGCTTCTCGAGGAACGCGGCCATGCCGTCCTTCATGTCGGCCGTCGCCGCGCACAGACCGAAGAGCGTCGCCTCGAGGAACTGCCCTTCGGCGAGCGTCATCTCCATGCCGCGGCGCACCGCTTCCATCGCGAAGCGGCAGGCGACGGGACCGTTGGCCGTGATCTTCCGCGCCATCGCCAGGGCGCCCTCGAGGGCCTGCCCGGCGGGCACGACTTTGTTGACGAGCCCCAGCCGCTCGGCTTCCGCGGCCGTCAGCCCCTTCTCCGACGTGAGGACGAGCTCGAGGGCCCGAGCGGGCCCGACGATGCGCGCCAGGCGCTGCGTCCCGCCGTAACCGGGCAGGATCCCGAGCGACGTCTCGGGGAGACCCATCTTGGCGTTCTCGGAGGCGACGCGCAGCGTGCACGCCATCGCGAGCTCGAGACCGCCGCCGTAGGCGAAGCCGTTGATCGCGGCGATCGTCGGCACCGGCAGCGCCGCGATCCGGTCGAGCACCGCCTGCCCCCGGCGCGCGTGATCGCGCCCCTGGATCGGCGACAGCGTCGACAACTCGGCGATGTCCGCGCCGGCGATGAAGGCCTTCTCGCCGGCGCCGGTGATGACGAGACATCGGAGGCCTCCATCGGCCTCGGCCTGTCCCACCGCCGCTCCCAGGTCGTCGAGAACGGCCGCGTTCAGCGCGTTGAGCTTTTCGGGGCGCGAAACCGTCAGGACCCGGACGCCGCCGTCGCGGTCCTCGACGCGGACGAATTCCCACATGGCCCTATCCTCCGTATTCGTAGAAGCCCCGGCCCGACTTCTTGCCGTACCGGCCGGCGAGCACCATCCGCTTCAAGAGCGGCGGCGGCGCGAAACGCTTTTCCCGGTACTCGTCGTACATGATCGCCGCGATCGCATACGTCGTGTCGAGGCCGACGAAGTCGAGGAGTTTCAACGGTCCCATCGGATGCCCGCAGCCGAGCTCCATGCCCTTGTCGATGTCCTCGCGCGACCCGACGCCCTCTTCGAGGGCCCGCACCGCGTCGAGCAGGTACGGGACCAGCAGGCGGTTGACGATGAAGCCAGAGTTGTCGTGCGTGCGGACCGGCTCCTTCCCGAGCGACTTCGCGAAGGCGAAGATCGTCTCGGCCGTCGCGTCGGATGTGGCGATCGTGCGCACGACCTCGACGAGCTTCATGACCGGAACGGGGTTGAAGAAATGGAGCCCGGCGAACCGGTCGGGCCGCTGGGTGGCGGCCGACATCTCGGTGATCGTCAGGGACGACGTGTTCGAGCAGAAGATCGCGCCGGACTGACAGATCCGGTCGAGCGCCGCGTACGTCTCCTTCTTCAAGGCGAGGTTTTCGATGATCGCTTCGATCACGACGTCGCAGTCGGCCAGATCCTCGAGCCGCGTCGTCGAGGAGAGCCGCTTCCAGGCGGCGTCGCGATCCGCCGCTCCGAGCTTCCCCTTTTCGACGGCTTTGCCGAGGGAGCCCTCGATCCGGGCCATCCCCTTCCTGACCAGCTCCTCGGAAACTTCGCGGACGACCGTGTCGTAGCCCGCTTTCGCGCACACCTCGGCGATGCCCGAGCCCATCAGCCCGGCCCCGAGCACGCCCACCTTACGGATGCTCATCGTCTTGCGACTCCTCCTCGTTGACGAAATCGTGGTCGTCGGGAGCTTCCCCGCAGAACTGCCGCAGCGAGATCCTCGGTCCGAACGCCGGGCCGGCGAGTGCGATCATGGGGGTGTTCGGCGCGACCACGATCCAGCCGTTCTCGGTCCAGCGTTCGACGGCCTCGCGGCAGAGGCCGCCCTCGTTGAGCGTCGTGAGGACCGCGTTGAGATCTCCCTGGCCGTGCGCCCGCAGCTCGCGCAGAAAGTCGTCGACGGCCGCCGCGCGCACGGGGAATTCGAGGATCCTCTCGGTCCAGTTCACGCCCGATCCGCGCCCGCGTCAGGCAGCCGACTCCACCACCAGGGCGATTCCCTGTCCGCCGCCGATGCAGGCGCCGGCGACGCCGTAGCGCACGCCGCGGCGGCGCATCTCCTTGAGCAGCGTCAGGGTGCAACGGGTGCCGGTGGCCGCGAGCGGGTGGCCAAGAGCGATCGCCCCGCCGTTGACGTTCAGTTTCTCCCGGTCGAGGCCGAGCTCCCGCACGACGCCGAGGATCTGTCCCGCGAAGGCCTCGTTGATCTCCCAGAGCGCGACGTCCCCGATCGAGAGCCCGGCTTTCGCGAGCGCCGCGCGCGCGGCCGGCGCCGGCCCGAGGCCCATCAGCTCGGGGGCGACGCCCACGACCGCCCAGGAGACGAGCCGCCCCAGCGGTTTCCGGTTCTTGCTCTTCGCATTGGCCGCCGTCGTCACGACGACCGCCGCGGCGCCGTCCACGATCCCCGACGCGTTGCCGGCGGTGACCGAGCCGTCCTTGCCGAAGGAGGGCGGCAACGCGGCCAGGCCTTCGAGGGTCGAGTCGGGACGCAGGTGGTCGTCCCGCTCGACGCGCACCGTCTTCTTGCCCGCGCGGACCTCCACCGGGGCGACTTCCTCGGAGAGGCGGCAAGCGCTCCACGCCGCGGCGGCGCGCTGCTGGGACGAGAGCGCGTAGGCATCCTGCTCCGCGCGCGACACGCCGTACCTGGCGGCCACGCGGTCGGACGTCTGCGCCATGTAGAGGCCGCAGTAGGAGTCGAGGAGGGCCACCATCAGCGAGTCCTCGAGCTGCCCCTGGCCGAGGCGGAGCCCCTTGCGGGCGCCGCGGATGACGTGCGGCGCCTGGGTCATGTTCTCCATCCCGCCGGCGAGGACCGTCTTCGCCTCTCCGAGCAGAATCCGATGCGCCCCCTGCACGATCGACTCGAACCCGGACCCGCACAGCCGGTTGACGGTGAGCGCCGGGACTTCCTGGGGTATTCCGCTCTTGAGGGCCACGTGGCGGGCGCCGTAGATCGCGTCGCCCGAAGTCTGGAGCGCGTTGCCGAAGATCGCGTGGTCGACCTCGCCCGGCTCGGTTCCCGAGCGCCGGAGCGCTTCGCGCGCCGCGTGCACGCCGAGGTCGATCGCCGAGACGTCGGCGAAGGACCCGTTGTACTCGGCCATCGGCGTCCGCGCGCCGTCGAGAATGACGATGTCCGAACCGTTTTCCGCCATAGGACCGTGCAGTCTACCTCACGCGTAGGTTTCGTAGACCGCCGCGTGGAAGCGCTGGCGCACCTCGTTGAACGGAATCTCCCGGACCTCCGGATGGATCCGGTTGGTCAGCAGCACGCTGACGAGACCCGCGTCGGGATCCACCCACACCGACCCGCCCGTGAACCCGGTGTGGCCGAACGACCGCGGCGACATCGCGTCGACCGCCGATCCCGCGCCGCGCCGCGCCTGCCAGCCGAG
The DNA here is from genome assembly GCA_035500755.1 of Thermoanaerobaculia bacterium. Classification (GTDB taxonomy): domain Bacteria; phylum Acidobacteriota; class Thermoanaerobaculia; order UBA5066; family Gp7-AA6; genus DAHUXD01. Next base: position 8,650 of record DATJXB010000110.1, read on the forward strand.
GCCGCGCCCCTCGGCGTGACCCGGCGTGCGATCTCCGCGCGCTTCGGCGCGCCCCGGCTCGAGCCACGCTCGCGCGAGCGCCCAGACGTCGCGCGCGGTCGCGAACAGGCCCGCGTGGCCGGCCACGCCTCCGCGACGCACCGCGTTGCCGTCGTGAACCTCGCCGCGCACGACGCCCGTTCGAAAGCGCGCGTAGGTCAGGCCGCGCGACTCGGTCATCGCCCGCTCGAAACGGTCGCCGCGCTCCGTCGCCGCGCACGCGGCCGCGCTCTGCGGAAGGAAGTGTGCGGCGGAGCCGGCCGGCCGCGCCACCAGCTCGCCGAAGGCGGCGTCGAGCGGTGCCCCGAGAACCTGCTCGAGGATCTGCCCGAGGAGGAGAAAGTTCAGGTCGCTGTAGATCACGCGCGCGCCGGGCGCCGCTTCCGGCTCGAGCTCGGCGAGGGTGGCGCGGTAGGCCTTCGCGCCTTCGCCGCGTGCGTAGAGCGGATACCAGGCCGCCAGCCCGGAGGTGTGCGTCAGAAGCCGCTCGAGCGTGATCCCGTCGAACCGCGTCTTCTTCCACTCGGGAAGAAAGAGGCCCGGCGGGGCATCGAGCGCGAGCGCGCGACCGGCGGCGAGAAAGAGCGCCGCCGTGCCGAGCGGCTTCGTCAGGCTGGCGAGGTCCCAGAGCGTCGCGTCGGTCGCGGCGTCGCGCCCGGGCTCGATCGCGGCGTGACCCGCGACCGCCTCGGCCAGGACCTCGCTTTCGGAGCCCACGAGCGCGGAGGCGCCGGGAAAGGAGCCCGCCTCGATTTCGCGGGCGAGATAGTCGCCGAGGACGCTCACGGTCCTGCGCGCTCGAGCTCGGCGCGCCGCGTCGCCAGCCGCACGGCGTTCCGGCTGGCCGGAGAGCCCGGGTCGTTCTTTCGGATCGCGGCGCGCTCCTTCTCGAGGGTGGCGATCTCCGCGTCCAGCCGCGCGGCAGACGTCGCGTCCCGGGTCGCTCGCCGGGTATCCCGCAAGCGCGCCAGCGCCGGCCCGTAGGCCTCGTACGCCGCCTCGCCCGTCTGGTGGGCGTCGAGCGCGAGCAGGGCCTCGGTGAGGCGCGCGCGAACCCAAACGAACTCGGCGGGGTCGACGCCGAGCTCGGCGGCGGCTTCCGAAGGCGGGCGCCGCCCGGCCGCCTTGCGGACCCGGAGGAACATCTCGATCTGACCGTCCGTCAGCAGGCCGTCGGCGGGGGGACGGAACCCAGGCCGCACTCGGGCGCGGAGCGCCTGCACGGCGTCGCGCTGCTCCTTTTCGAGCCTCCGGCAGGCCGGGGCCGCGGCGATCGCCGCCACGAGCCCGAAGATCAGGAGCCGATGCCGCATCCGGAACAGTCTACCGAGCCCAAGCCATTCCCCGCCAACGGTTTCGCAGCCCTTCCCGTTCGTTTACACTTACCGGATCGGCGGGGGAATGCTCGAGAAGATCGGGAAATACGAGGTCTCGGAGCAGATCGGTGTGGGCGGTTTCGGAGCCGTCTACCGGGGCCGGGATCCCTTCATCAAGCGCACCGTCGCGATCAAGACCTGTTCCGTCAACGACGAAGAGATCAAGCACCGGTTCTTCCGCGAGGCGGAGCTCGCCGGCAACCTCCACCACCGCAACATCACGACGATCTACGACTTCGGCGTCGAGAACGGAATCCCCTACATCGTCCAGGAGTTCCTGACCGGCGAGGACCTCGACAAGAAGATCAAGCGCGCCGAGCCGCTGCCGATCGGCCGCAAGATCGAGATCCTGGTGGCGATCGCCGAGGGCCTCGGCTACGCCCACAACGCCAGCATCATCCACCGCGACGTCAAACCCGCCAACGTCCGGGTCCTCGACGACGGCACGGTCAAGGTCATGGACTTCGGAATCGCCAAGTCGCTCCAGACCGAGTCCAACCTCACGCAGACCGGCATCACCCTCGGGACGTCGGCCTACCTCGCGCCGGAGCAGATTCGCGGTGAAGCCATCGACCGGCGCACCGACGTCTTCGCGATGGGCGTCCTGTCCTACGAACTGCTGACGTACCGCAAGCCGTTCCGCGGCGAGCACCTGTCCACGATCCTCTACAAGATCCTGAACGAGAGTCCCGAGAAGATCGAGAGCCTCGCGCCGGACGTGCCGGCGGCGCTGGTCGCGATCGTCAACCGGGCGCTCGCCAAGAGCCCCGCCGAGCGCTACCCGACGATGGACGAGCTGCGCCGCGACCTGCAGAACGTCGCGCGGGAGCTCGGTGGCCTGTCCGGCCGCTACCCGGTGACCCAGGTCCTGCCGGACACCGTGCGCGCCGCGCGGCTCGAGGCCGACGAAGACCCGACACTCGCCACACCTTCGAGCGGCGTCGCGCCGTTGCACGTCACGCCGCCCTCCGGCGCGCTGGCGCGCGTCCCGGCCCCGGACGCGACGCCGACGAGCGGCGCCATCTCGGGTGGCGTGCGGCCGCCGCTCGAGCTCGTCAACTTCCGCGACCCCGGCGCCGAAGAGGTCCCGCCCGCGGCGGCCACGACCGGCCCGCGCCTGAGCACCGAAACGACCGGGACCGTCCGCAAGACGCGCCTGACGATCCTCGCCGGCCTGCTCATCCTGGGCGTCGCCGGGGCCGAGATCTACCGGCTGCTGAACCGGGAACCGGCCGCCGCCGAGAAGCCCGGCCCGGCGCCGGCGGCGACCGCACCCCGTCCGGTCCCGACCGCGGCGCTCGAGTTCCCGGAACCCAAGCTCGGCGAGGGCGAGGCGGCCAAAGCGGCCGCGGCCCCGATGCCGACGGCCGCTCCACCCGCCGCCGGCGTGGCGGCCCCCGGGGTGCCCGCCCCGATTGCGGCGGCTCCGCCCGCGCCCGCGCCGCCGGCCGGGAAACCCGCGCCCGCGAAGAAATACCGGATACAGTTCTCCTCCGTGCCGCTGGCGACGCTCTCGGTGGACGGCAAGGTCGTGGGACCCTCGGTTCCCGCCCGAAGCCTCATGCTCGACGAGGGTGAGCACACGGTGCGTTTCGAGGCGAAGGGCTTTCCGGTCCACGACCGGAAGTTCACCGTGGGCCCGAAGTCCGAGGACCGCATCCACTACCAGTTCCCGGTCTCGATGCTCGTGATCGAGGCGCCGCAGTGGGCCGGCGCGAACGTTCTCGTCGACGGCAAGTTCCGCGGGACGCTCCCGGGGTCGGCGCGCCTCCCGCTCGCCGCCGGGACGTACACCGTGACGCTCTCCCGCGAAGGCATGAACCCGGCGACCGAGCGCATCACCGTCACCGAGGGCGCGCCGAAGACCTGGACCGCCCCGCCGCCCTCCCCCGCGGCCCCAGGAGCCAACTGATGCGCCGGGCGAGCGTCGCGATTCTCGTCTTCTTCCTCGCGGTCTTCGCTTTCGCCCAGGACGCGGCCCGGCTCGAGGCCGACGCCAAGAAGGCCTTCGACGCCGGCCGCTTCAAAGACGCCGGCGAGAAATACGCGAAGGCCGCGGAAACCGCGGGGGTCTCGGCGGAGAAGAAGGGCGACCTCCACCTCCAGAGCGCTTGGGCCTACTACATCGCCGGAAACTCCAAGAGCGCGCGCGAGGAGCTCAAGGCGGCGCTCGCCGCGCGCCCCGATCTCCAGGTCATCGCCGACTTCTACAGTCCGGACTTCGCGAACCTCGCGGCGGCCGTGCGGGCCGAAGTAGCCGGGTCCAACGTGCCGGCCATCGACATGGACGAGCTCAAGCGCTCGGCCCGCGCCAAGCTCGCCGACGGAAAGGCCGAGGATGCCCTCTTCGACCTGAAGCGCGCCGGCAACAGCACGGATCCCGAGGTCTACCGCCTGATCGCGGACGCCGACGACCGCCTCGGCAAGACCGCCGACGCCGACGCGGCCCGCCGGCGCGCCACCGAGCTCGAAAGAGCGCCCGTCAGCTCCGTGCCGATCGGCGGCGCGCTTCCCGAGGGAGCCGGGACGCCGGCGGCGGCGCCCGCTCCCGTCCCGGCCGCCGCCGGACCGCTCCTCGAGTCCGCCGACCGCGCCCTCGCGGCCGGCGACTTCCGCGCGGCGTCCTCGTTCGCGCGCCAGGCTTCCGAAGCGGACCCGAAGAACGCCGACGCCCATCGCATTCTCGGCGACGCGGCGCTCGCCCTCGGGCAGAACAACGATGCCGAACGCGAGTTCACGGCCGCCGTCGTGCTCGAGTCCGCCAACGGGAAGGCGGAGTACGGCCTCGGCGTCGTCGCCGAGCGGCAGAAAAAGTGGAACACCGCGGCGAGCCACTTCCGGCGCGCCCTCGATCTGAACCCCAAGAGCGTCGCCTCCGCCCGCGGGCTCGGCCGCTCCATGAGCGAGCTCGGCGACAAGAGCGCCGCGCGCATCGCCTTCGGGCGGGCCATCGAGATCGATCCGACCTCGGCCGAGGCGCGCAACGACTTCGGCGTTTTTCTCTATCGGTCCGACGAGCTCGACCGCTCGATCGAGGAGCTCATGGAAGCCGTGCGGCTCGATTACGCCTCCGCGCTGTACCACGAGAACCTCGGACGCGCCTTCCGCAAGAAGTCGCAGTGGAAGGAAGCGGACCGCGAGCTCTCCGAGACCGCCCGCGTCGCCCCCAACGACACCGCGGTCTGGATCGCGCTCGGCCAGACCCGCGCCGCGGAGAAGAAGCTCGACGAAGCCGCCACGGCCTACACGACCGCCCTCGAGCTCGATCCGCTCGACGAAGAGGCAGCGGCCGGGCTCGGCGCGACGCTCCGCGCCCAGGGCAAGCTCGCCGAGGCCGACGCCGCGCTGGCGCGTTCTCTCGGGAACATCGCCAAGTCGCCGGTCCTCTGGAACAACCTCGGCGTCGTGCGTGTCGATCGCGGGGCGTACGCCCAGGCGGTCGAGGCCTTCGAGAAAGCCCTGGCGATCGACCTCGGGTTCGAGGCCGCGCGCGTCAACCTCGCGCGCGCCAACGAGCTCGCCGCTCTCGCCCGCGCCGCCTCGTAACCCGGGTGGCCCTGACGGCCGCGGCGCACGCCGCCGAGATCTCGGCCTGGAGGCAGCGGCGCCTCGCCCGGTTGACCGCCGAAGACGGCTGGCTCTCCCTGACGGGACTCTTCTGGCTCTCACCCGGCGACAACGCCGTCGGTTCGGATCCGGCGTGCGCCGTGACGCTTCCGGCAGGCCGGGCGCCCGAGCGCCTCGGCACGATCCGGCTCGACGCGCGAGCCGCCGTCTTCCAGCCGAGCCTTCCTGCTCCTCCGGGGCTCACCGCCGCCGGCGTTCCGGTGGCGGCCGAGGTGACGCTCGTCTCCGACGCCTCGGACGCCCCCACCGTCGTCGCCGTCGGCCCGGTGCGCTTCCACGTCGTCGAACGCGGCGGCCGGCTCGCGGTCCGGGTCCGCGACGCCGCGAACCCGGCGCGCCGGGCGCTCTCCCGGATCGAGACGTTCCCCATCGACCGGCAGTGGCGCGTGGAGGCGCTCTTCGAGCCCTACCATCCGCCGCGACGCTTCGAGGTCCCGGGCGTCCTCGGAACTTCGGAAACCGAGATCTCGCCCGGCGCCGTCGTGTTCACGGCCGGCGGACAGGAGCTCCGTCTCGACCCGATCCTCGAGCGCGGCGAAACGGACTACTGGATCGTCTTCGGCGACCGGTCGAACGGCATCGACACCTACGCGGGCGGACGCTTCGTCTACGTCGCGCCGCCGGAGCGCGGGCGCACGGTTCTCGACTTCAACAAGGCCTACAACCCGCCGTGCGTCTTCACGCCCTTCTCGACGTGCCCGCTCCCGCCGCCGCAGAACCGGCTGCCGATCCGCGTCGAGGCCGGGGAGAAGACCTACCGACCGACGCCCGGCCAGGGGTGAGAGCGTCCCCTCACCTCCGCCCCTCTCCCCCGGCGAGAGGGGTGACGGGTTCTCTTATCGCAGCGCGTCGAGAAGCTCTTTCAGCATCCGCGCCGTCGCGCCCCAGATGACGTGGTCGCCGTGGTGGTAGAAGAGCGTCGGCTCCACACGGCCCGGCAGGACGCGTTCCTCCAGCACGCCCGGCGAGAGCAGGGCCGCGACCGGGACGTCGATGACCTCCGCGATTTCCGCCTCGGCCGGGCGGAGCACGTGGGGATACGGGATCGCGCCGACGAAGGGCTCGACGAAGAAGTCGGTGACGGTCACGAGCGGGCTGAGCGCGCCGAGCAGGCGCACGTCCTCGGGAGGGATCCCCAGCTCTTCGTCGGTCTCGCGCACGGCGGTCTGGAACGCCGTCTCGTCCTCTTCTTCCTCGACCCCGCCGGGAAACGAGATCTGGCCGCGGTGGTGCTCGACCGTCTCGGTGCGGCGCGTCAGGAGAACGTAGAGCGCCCCGTCACGCACGAAGAGCGGCACGAGCACCGCCGCCCGCCGCTGATCCGCGGGCGGCTCGACCGGCGGGCGCTCGTGTGCCGCCAGGCGCCGCGCGACCTCGTCCATCCAGGACCGGGTTTCAGGCTCCTCAGGGGACACGCGCCGGACTGCCCTCCGCCGACCACTTGAGGAACGACTCCACGAACGGGGTCAGGCCGCCGTCGAGCACCGCGTCCGTGTCGCCCGTCTCCTCGCCCGTCCGGTGGTCCTTGACCATGCGGTAGGGGTGGAGGACGTACGAGCGGATCTGGCTGCCCCACTCGATCGACTTCTTCTCCCCGACCCGCTTCTCCTCCTCGGCCCGCCGCTCGTCGAGCGCGCGCTGGTAAAGCCGCGCGCGGAGCACGCGCATCGCCATGTCCCGATTGCGCCCCTGACTGCGCTCGTTCTGACAGGTGACGACGATCCCCGTCGGCAGGTGCGTGATGCGGACGGCGGAGTCGGTGACGTTGACGTGCTGGCCGCCGGCGCCGCTCGACCGGTACGTGTCGACGCGGATGTCCTTGTCCGCGATCTCGATCTCGATGTTCTCGTCGATCTCCGGCGCGACGTAAACCGAAGCGAAGGACGTGTGGCGCCGCTTGGCGGAGTCGAACGGAGAGATCCGGACCAGGCGATGGACGCCCATCTCCCCCTTCAGGTAGCCGTAGGCGTGGTCGCCGACGACGTGGAGCGTGGCGCTCTTCAGCCCCGCTTCCTCGCCGTCCTGGCGGTCGATCAGCTCCGCCTTCCAGCCGCGGGCCTCCATGAAGCGCATGTACATCCGCAGGAGCATCTCGGCCCAGTCCTGCGACTCGGTGCCCCCCGCCCCCGCGTGAATCGAGAGCCAGGCGTTGTTCGCGTCCTCGGGGGCGCTCATCTTGACCGAGAGCTCGAGCTCGTCCGCGAAGACTTGCGCCGCCCGCAGGGCTTCGCGCGCGTCCTTCTCCGCGGGTTCGCCCTCGCGCAGAAGCTCCGCCAGCGTGTCGAGCTCGCCCCGCCAGTCGTCGAGCTTAGCGGCCGTCTCGAGCCGGCGCTCGAGCGCCCGCGTCTGTCTCAGGACGTCCTGGGCTTCTTCCTGGCGCGACCAGAAGTCGGGCGCCGCCGACTTCTCGCGCAGGCCGTCGAGCGCGCTCCGCGCCGCGTCGAGATCAAAGATAGCCCCGGAGCGCGCCGAGGCGTTCCGAGGCGGCCGTGAGAGCGGTGACGAGGTCGTCGCGTTCGGTCATGGTGACGCGCGCCGCGATCCGGGAACCGGGGGTCGGCCCCCGCGGATCCGGCGAGCGAGGGCGAAGAGTAGCACGGCGGCAGCGGCCGCGTCCGCGCCGATCGGAAGGCGGTAGCCCCAGCGCGTCCAGGCCGTGAGGCGCCCTTCCAGACGCACGTCCGCGCGCACGAGGGTGCGCTCGTCGGCGCGGGTCTCGGCGACGATGCGGCCGCGGTCGTCCACGACGCCCGAGATCCCCGTGATCGCCGCGCGCACGAGCCATCGCGCGTTCTCGACCGAGCGCAGCACCGCGCCCGCGAAGTGCTGCTCCTGGGCCCCCGCTCGCCCGTACCAAGAGTCGTTGGAGATCGTCGCGAGCAGGTTCGCGCCGCGAGCCGTCTCCTCGCGCGCGAGCGACGGGTAGATTGCCTCGTAACAGACCGCGGTGCCGATGACGAACGGTCCCGACCGAAGCAGCTCCGGGCGCGCGGCCGGGGTGAAGGCGCCGATCTCGCTCGAGATCTGGCGGACGAAGAAGAAGACCCGGGGCAACGGCACGTACTCGCCGAACGGGACCAGATGAACTTTGCGGTACGACGGTCCCGAGAGTCCTTCGGGCCCGAGCAGACGCGCGGCGTTGAAGTAGCGGCCGCCGGCTTCCTCCTCGACGTCGTTGAACAGGAGACGCGGCCCCAATTGCGCGATCGTCGCGAGGTCCTGGCGCAGCGTTTCGCTGCGCTGCCAGTAGGCCGGGAACGCCGACTCGGGGATGACGATCAGCGCGGGCAGGCTGTCGGAGGCCTCGCGCGCCTGGTCGAGGACCGCGCGGTAGCTCGCTGCCGCCCCCTCGGGCGTTTGCCGCATCTCTTCGGTGAGGTTCGGTTGCAGGAGGGCGACGGACACGCCGGGCGCCATGGGGGCCGGCCGCGCGAGCCGCGCCGTCCCGAACGCTCCCGCGACGATGACGACCAACGCGGCCGCGAGCAACGGGAGCGCCCGGCGCCGGGCGCCGCCGGCGGCGAGCAGACACGAGATCGCGACGACCAGTCCGCCGACGCCGTACACTCCCCAGACCGACGCCGACTGGAGCCACACCGAATGCCGGAACAGCGCGTGCCCGGTCAGGTTCCACGGGAAGCCTTTGTAGGCGACGGTCCGCGCGTGTTCCGACGCCATCCAGAGCACCGGGAATACGGCCAGCCGCAGCGGCGATCCGGCGGGCGCGGCGGACGCCGCCGTCCAGGCGACGAACGCCGGCCACTCGGCGAGGATCAGGGCGAGGAGCAGGAGGCAGACGACTCCCATCACGCCGCTCTGCCCGCCGTAGTGGGTGACGACGTAGACGATCCACGGGATCGACGTGCACCAGTACGCCAGCCCGAAGACCGCGCCGGACCAGAAGGCGCGCCCCGGCTTCGGCTCTTCGAGCAGGGCGATCAGCCAAGGCACGAGCGCGATCGGGAGGAGCACCGCCCACCCGTACGGGGGAAACGCGAGGGCGAAGAGGAGACCCGACAGGACGGCCGCGGCGGGCGCCCGGAGGCGATCGCTCACGCGCGGGCCGAGGCGGCCTGGAGCGCCTCCTCGGCGCGGTACGACGAACGGACGAACGGACCGGAGAAGACGTGCCGGAACCCGAGCGCCTCGCCGAACTCGCGGAGCCGCCCGAACACCTCCGGCGCGACGAACTCGACGACCGGGAGGTTCTCCCGCGAGGGCCTCAGGTACTGGCCGATCGTCACGATGTCGACGTGCGCGCCGCGAAGCTCTTCGAGCAGCCTCCGCACCTCGTCCTCGCGCTCGCCGAGACCGAGCATCAAACCCGACTTCGTCGTGATGTCGGGATGGAGGATCTTCGCCGCCGAGAGCAGGCCGAGCGACCGATCGAGTCGGGCGCCGCGGCGCACCGTCGGGTAGAGCCGCGGCACCGTCTCGACGTTGTGATTGAAAACGTCGGGCTTCGCGTCGAGCACGACGCGGAGCGAGTCGAAGCGGCCGAGGAAATCGGGCGTCAGGACCTCCACGCCCGGCGCCGGGTCGAGCGCCTTGAGAGCCGCGATCGTCCGGGCGAACTGCGCCGCGCCGCCGTCGGGCAGGTCGTCGCGGTCGACCGACGTCAGCACGACGAAATCGAGCCCCATCCGCTCGACGGCGGCGCGGACGCGCAGCGGCTCGCCCGGGTCGACGGGCAGCGGCCGCCCGTTGGCGATGTGGCAGAACCCGCAGGCGCGCGTGCAGACGTCGCCGAGGAGCAGGAACGTGGCCGTGCCCCGGGCGAAGCACTCGCCGCGGTTCGGACATCGCGCCTCTTCGCAGACCGTGTGCAGCCGGTTCTCGCGCATCACGCCTTTGACGGCGTGGAGGTCGCGCAGCCGGAGCTTGCGCTCGCGAATCCACTCGGGGGCCCGGACCGGTGCGGGCGCGCTCACTTGCCCTCCGGCACGATCCACGGCTCCCGGATCTTTTCCTGCTTCGAGAGCTTCGTCACGGCGTGCGACGCCTCTTCCTCGTTGCGGTACGGCCCCACGCGGACGCGGTAGACCGTCCCCTTCGCGCCCGACCCCGTCGACACGACCGCGTGGAAGCCGCGCTTCGCCAGCCGCGCCGACAGCGCCCCCGCCTCGTCGCGCGACGAGAGCGACGCCGCCTGGACCCAGACCTTCCCGCTCGGAGGCGGCGCGGCCGCCGCCTTCGACGCCGGCGCCGCACCCTTGCCGGACGCCGGAGGCGCCTTCGACGCCGGGGCCGCCGGCGCGCCGACGACCGACGTCCGGCTCCCCGCATCCGCCGGGGACGGCGACTCCTCCTCGGAGGCGTCCTCGAACGGGTGGATCGTGGCGGGCGGGGTCGGCTCGGGGGGAGGCGGCGTGGCGGCGGGGTCGGCTCCGCGCGCCGCGATCGGGATCCCCGTCTCGACGGGCGGCACGGCCGGCTCGGAGGCGCCCGCGGCCGCGGCCGCCGGACCCGGGGCCGGCGCCGCTGAGGCCAGCTTCTCGTCCGGGCGGGGCTCGCGATCGCGCCCGGCCAGACCCGTCTTCACGCCGAGGAAGTACGCGACGCCGAGCGCCCCGAGCAACCCGACGAACAGGCCGACCGCCTGACGGGCCGTCAGCGAGATCTGGTAGTGCGTGCGCGATTCGCCCACGGCCGCTCAGTGTAGCAGCCGAAGCCGCTAGCTCTTGTCGTGCGTCAGGAAACTCTTGATCAGGTCGATCG
>DATJXB010000111.1:0-12488 GCA_035500755.1 Thermoanaerobaculia bacterium
CCGGTCGATTCCCGCCTGCGGGACCTCGACCTGACGGGCGGCGCTGCGGCCCCGCGAGTGCCTGGCGATCGAAGCGGACTCTGGCTTGAACGGAAGGAAGGTCTCCCGGGCATCCGACGCGATCGCCGCCACCCGCGGCCATCCGAAAACGATCACGGTGGACAACGGGACGGAGTTCCACGCCGGGCTCGGGCCCGGCGATTCTGTTTGTTTGCTCCGAATCGTTGCGTCGCGGGAAAACGGCCTAGATCTTCGCAGCCTCGTAGTACTTGCCGTTGGCGTCGTCGCCCATCACGGCGAAATCGGACGTCGAGGTCTCGAGCGGATCGGTCTTGAAGGTGAATCCGATCGACGGGACCCGATACGTGGCCTCGAGTTGGGCCGCCGCTTTGAAGCCGTCGAATCGATACTGTCGCGTCGGGTCTTCGTACCTCACCATTTCATCGGTGCGCCTGAAAATCAGCTTGAAGGACATGAAGGCGGGCGTCGTTTCGGCGTCCATCGCCGGCCAGCGGGGCTGGTCGATGACCGGGACGTCGGACATCTGAAGCGTCGCGATCTTCCCGTCGGCGCTGAACGTGAGGCCATCGGTCGGGACCGGAGTGACCCAATAGAGGCCCTCGGACGAGATGGGGGAGTGGAAATCGTGGATCTGGTTGGCAGGGACCGCCGGTCCCTGGAACACCGTGAATCACGTGTGGGCGAAAACGGCCTGGTGGGGTTGCCGCGCCGCCCAGTATTCGCCGGCCATGTAGCTGAAGTCCGTCGTCGGAGTGCCCCATGCCAGACGGTTGCCGTGGTTGTCCGTTCCCATCCCGTGGAAGCCATTGCACCGCGCCAGCTTTCCTTTGAAGTGATAGATGCTGGAAAGCTCGACGTTGGGCCCTGGACTCTGGTTGTGGTTGCCGTTCTTGTCGAGCCAGGGGATCGGGTAGGGGCACGTGCCGCCGTTGGACGGGGAATGGTTCATCGGGGCCGTCGGCGAGCAGGAGTCCGGCGCGGGTTGGGCACCGACGACGCGGCCCGAAAGCGACGTGAGCCCGAGGGAGGCGATGCCGAGGTTCAGCAGGGAACGTCGATTGAGACTCCGTTCGCGCATGTTTGCTCCTCCTATTCGCGCTCGACCTTCAAGAGTGGACCGGAGCCTTCGGACCACCGGCAGAGTCGGGCCTCGAGTTACGTTATCGCTTCCGACGGAAAAACGTGTGATCGCGGCTGCGACTTCGACGTGCGCGAAAAAATGGCAGGTGGCTTCTGAACGTGGTACCGTGACCTTCCCGATTCCTCCGACGGAGCTACTCGACCAGCCCACTGAGTGCCCGCTGCCGGTCTCGGCAAGGGAAAGCGGGTTGCCTTATGGAACACACCTTACGAGACTGGACGTGCCGTTCGTGCAGTCGCTCCAACACGACGATTGCGGCTCTGGACGGCAGGGCAAGGTGCCCGCATTGCGCGGAGTTGATGAGCATTCAGCCCGACCAGGATTACCTCTCGGCATTTTCGACGCTTCGGCCCGAAGTTCGGACCAGGTCGCGAGGACGTTGGTCCTGAGTCTCCGGCCGGGGGCGAACCTTTCGCACCCCGAATCGTCGATCCGCGGCGGCACGAGGCTTCTGAAACGCGCCCTTACACCGGCTCCGCGATAGAGTGCCTGCGTCCGGCGGCCATTACCGGCCAGCTGGTTTTGCGTCAGGAGCGAGTGATGAGGCCAACGACTTTGCGTACCCTCGGTGCTTTCCTGGTGGCGGCGAGCGCGGTGCTCGCGACGGCGGCTCCCGCGGAGGCGCAGCAGAAGCCAAACATCATCTTCATCATGGGCGACGACATCGGCTGGTCGAACATCGGCGTGTACAACCAGGGCATCATGTCCGGCCGCACGCCGAACCTCGACCGGCTCGCCACCGAAGGCATCCGGTTCACGGACTACTACGCGGAGGCCAGCTGCACGGCGGGCCGCGCGAACTTCATCACGGGCGAGATTCCCATCCGGACGGGGATGACGACCGTCGGTCAGGCGGGCGCGAAGATCGGCTTGCCGGCGGAGGCACCGACCATCGCCACGGTGCTCAAGTCCATGGGCTATGCCACCGGACAGTTCGGCAAGAACCACCTCGGCGACTTGAACGAGTTCCTGCCCACGGTCCACGGCTTCGACGAGTTCTTCGGCTACCTCTATCACCTCGACGCGATGGAGGATCCCTGCCACGCCAACTACCCGCCGGCGGCCAAGGACACGGTCGGCCCGCGCCACATGCTCCACAGCTGGGCCACCGACGTGGACGATCCGACGGTGCAGCCGCGGTGGGGCAAGGTCGGGAAACAGAAGATCGAGGACGCCGGCACCCTCTGCCCGGAGCGCATGGAAACGGTGGACGACGAGATCCTGGCCAACGCTCTCAAGTTCCTGGACAAGTCGAGGGCGGCGAACAAGCCGTTCTTCCTGTGGTTGAACCCCACGCGCATGCACGTCGTGACGCACCTGTCCCCGAAGTACCAGAAGATGCGGACGCCCGAGAACGGCTGGTCGATCCAGGAAGCCGGCATGGCGCAGCTCGACGACATCGTCGGTTCCGTCATGAAGTACGTCAAGGACAACGGCCTCGACAACAACACGATCATCGCCTTTTCGACGGACAACGGCGCCGAGAACTTCACCTGGCCCGACGGCGGACAGACGCCGTTCGCGGGAGGAAAAGGAACCGCGCTCGAAGGCGGCTTCCGAGTGCCGGCGATGATCCGCTGGCCGGGAAAGATTCCGGGCGGAAAGATCGAGAACGGCATCGTGTCCGGTCTCGACTGGTTCCCGACGTTCGTCTCGCTGGCGGGGAACCCGAACATCGTTGCGGAAGTCGCCAAGGGCAAGGCGATCGGCGGGCAGAACTACAAGGTCCATCTCGACGGCTACGACCAGACCGACATGCTGATGGGGAAGGGTCCCTCGAAACGCCACGAGGTCTTCTACTTCACCGAGGGAACGCTCTCGGCGGTCCGCATCGACGATTACAAGTACCGCTTCACGGATCAGCCGAACGGCTGGCTCGGCGCGACGGTGAAGGTCGACTGGCCGATCCTCGTCAACCTCCGCCTCGATCCCTACGAGCGGACGGGCATGTACAACGGCAAGGACAACGGTTCGATCGCCTATTACAACTGGTTCGCCTTCGAGTTCTGGCGCTTCGTTTACGTCCAGCAGGAAGTCGCGAAGGCCGCGCAGACGTTCCTCGAGTTTCCCCCGATGCAGAAGGGCGCGAGCTTCAACCTGCAGGCTCTGAAGGAAGAGCTCGAGAAGAGGATGGCGAACCAGCAGGCGCAGTAACGACCGTTGCTCCCGAGCGGCGGGCGCGAGATCGAAGCGCCGCGCCCGCTGCTCGCGGAGGAGTCCGGGCTCTCGAGACGAGCGTGGTGCCGGACCGTGATACCATCTCGTTCTCCGATTTCCTCCTCCGACGGCAGGTCTGCAATCTCGCGGCTGCTCGTCGCCGGCCATTTCGGCGAGAAAGCAGGTGCCCGATGAAGACCGGCCAGCGCAAGCGGACGTGTCCCCATTGCGGACAGCGCGGCGCGCCCGCCGTCGGCGCGGACCTGCAGCGTTGCGAGTCCTGCGCCGAGGTGTCCGGCACGGGACCCGACCCTCGCTCGGTCCGACCGGTCGACGACGACACCCGCAAACGCGACGTCGTCGCCCGTCTCCGCGAGCAGTATCGCCACGCGTGCGGGTTCCTTGCGTCGGAACCGGCGGCGGATTCCCCTTCCTTTGCGCACCTCGAGTGGATTCTCGGCAGCCAGCGCAACCCCGACGAAGACGGAGCGGCGTTGGGCGCCGAGGTCTCCCAGCTCGTCGTGCTGTGGTTGGAGGATCTCGTCCTGGAGCTCGACAACCGGACCTTCCCGGACCCCGCGAGTTCCGATGGCGACATCGGCTCGAACGGGAACTCGCGCAAGGCGGCGGCGGAAGGTCTCCGAACGGCGGCGCGCACCTTTGCCGAGGCGTTCCTGATTCCCGGCGGCGGCGCGGTCTCAGGGCCATGAAGACGCAGCAGATCTTCGCCCTCCAGTTCCGGCGGCTCCCCAGGCTGGACGACGCGCCCGGACTCGTTCTTCTGACCATCGACATTTCCAACGGAGTCGGACCCTTGCGTCGGGTCGGGCTCCTCACCGACGTCGCCCTGCGCGGAAGGCTCGGGCACTACGACCTGCACTCGGCCAACGAGCTCGCCGCGATCCGGCAGGCTCTTCAGACCGCCGGCGGCAAGGTCACCGTTCTCGAGGGCTGGTCCGGCCTGAGCAGCTGCCTGAAGTTCTGGCAGGGATTCACGGGCTCGCAGATTCGGCCGGTCGAGTGGACGTGCGAGCGATGCTCGGTTCTGCATCGCGACGACGTCGGCGCGAGCGTTGGCGAGACATATTCCCGCGCGTGCCGGTGCGGCAAGATCGAGCGAGTGACGGCGACTTCGCGGCCGCCGGACCCGCCGGCGGCGACTGTCGCGGCCAAGAAGCCGGGAGAGCGGGACGCGCTGGTCCGGTGAACTCGAATGCCGCTTGATTGGCGAGTGGAGCTGACATGGCCCTGACGGTGATGCAGGCAGAGTCGGAGGCTCAATGGAGGTGGGGAGGACTCATCGTCCGGGGTTGGGCCCACCATTCCAATGGGGCCCGAAATCCGTTCGAGGTCGGCACCCGGCGATTCGGAGCCGTCACCATTCGGGGAACCGGGAACTCCTGGGAGAGTGCCTTCCGCAACGCCGCCGAGCGGACGAATGGAGAACGCACCCGGAAGAAGCCGGGCGACCCGAAAAGAGGACTGAAAACCTAGTCCGGAACCCCTCGACCGTTCGGTCGGCCTGAGGTCGGCATCCCCGGCCGGTTCCCCCGAGGCTCGCGCCAGCGTCTCACCATCCGTGCGCCTCGAGCCATTGCGCAACCTGCTCCCGACGGCGCCGGTGCGTGTCCTCGAGGTGGACGATCGCGACCTCGAGCGTCCTCGATCTTCGCGGAGGCCACTCGGAACACGATGATTCCGTTCCGAAAGGGCACGAAACGCCCGGGTCGGCGAGCAGCTCCGGGTATCGCTCTTCGAGCCGGGCCGTCACGTAGCCGTCCGGGTGGTCTTTTTCGAACTCCGCGATCCACGCCGCATGCAGAGAGCTGCGGCCGAAGCGGCCGCCGGCCGGATCGTGTGAATCGCGCCGCGGCAGCGGGTAGAGTGCGCAGCCAGCGCGCACGGCTTCCGACAGGGTTTTGAAACGCCGCGACGAGGAAACCTGGGGCACCCGAGAAGGCTATCACCCGGAAGGCGCGATCCCGGGACTCCGACGTGTCGGAAACGATGAAGGTGAAGGCGCTCGCCGAACGGGGGCGCTCGCCGCTAGAGCTTGACGCGCCGCTCGGCCAGCGGCGTGCCGTTCGCCTCACCCTCCGTGGTCTGCGGCGGGAGCGGACCCGGCAACAGGCTGGACGCTCTTTTCGAGGGCGGCTTGGGCGCGGGCCGAAACGGCGATGTCTGCTTCCTCGCGCCGCAGCGGCAGGTCTCGATCGCGAAGGGCTCGGTGCGGCTCGAGGTCGAGTAGGCGTCGAACCAGCCGCGCGAGGTCAGCAGAGCGGGGCGGTCTTCGGCGGTGATGCGTTTCTTGGGAGCCTCGGTCTCGTTCCAGCCCGTCGCGAATTCGGGAAGGCCGTCAGCGGCAAAACGAACGTGGCCGACGAACAGCTTTTGCACGAGTCCTCCATACGCTCATCGCGATCCCGGGACCGCGGCTCACGGCGCCGGGACAAGAGGGCGGGGCCGTCAGGCCCCACCCGAAAAGATGCGATTCCGTCCTGACTCAGTACCGGGAACGGCCGCCGCCTCCGCCGAAGGACTCGTTCTTCGGGCGCGCCTCGTTGACCTTGAGCGCGCGGCCGCCGAAGTCCGTGCCGTTCAACGTCAGCGCCTCGCGGGCCTGCTGGTCGTTGCTGAACTCGACGAAACCGAAGCCTTTGGACTGGCCGGTGTCGCGATCGGTGATCACGCGCGCCGAGTCCGGGGTGCCGAACTTGGCGAACATGGCCTGGAGCTGATCGTCAGAGATGTTGTACGGAAGGTTGCCGACGTAGAGCTTCATGGATTCCTCAAATGCCGGGAAAAATGAGCGAAGACGCCGCCGGCACGGGCCTCGCGTTCTCGTGGATTGTCGATCGGAGTAAGTCAGAACGTGTCTGGCAGGCGAGCGAACCGAGAACACTCACACTTTACCACACTCGCCGGGGTCTCCGGAACGGAATCTCCGACGTGCTATTCTCGAGGCCCTCGATCTTCCCCGACCCGATCAGGGCTGCAATTCCGCAACTTCCGATCACGCGTCGCCGGTCTTCGACGAATGGAGGCAAAACGTGTCAAATGCCATGCGAACCTGGAAGTGCCGCCATTGCGGCTGTTCCAACACGACGGAGATCCCGATCGACGGCACCGGGACGTGCACGCACTGTTCCGCGACGTCGCCGGTGCAGCCGAGCCGGATTCGCGACGGCGTCGTCCTTCCGGCGACCTTCCCGACACGGCTCCGGCCGGCGGGACCGGCGAGCGATCGAAGCGCCGCCTGGGAACCGCGACCTCGCCGATAGACCTGCGATCCTGAGTCCCTGCGGCGTCTTCCCGGCGTCCGCATGATGCCGAGCGCCGCGAGGGATCCGGCGCCGTTCTCGTTCGGGCACCGCTGCGAGGTGGGGCGTTTGCCCGGCGATTTTGTCTTGTGACAGGGGACGATGAATCTGATGACAGTCTGACTCTTGCGGAGGTCAACCGAGGGGTGACGCCGGCGAGAGACATGCCCGGGAACGCAATGAACACAGTGACATCGGCGCAGCCTTGCGGCCCGAGCCGTGGCGTCCTTCTTGCTGGTGGGTAGACTGGAGCCTGCTCATGACGACCTCGCTCAGGTCCCGCTGGTTTGCCCGGTTGCTCGTCCTCGCGAGCGCGCTGGCGCTTTCGACGGCGCCGGCTGCCCTGGCTCAACACCATGGCGGCGGCGGCGGGTCGCACGGCGGCGGTGGATCGCATGGCGGCGGCGGGTCGCACGGCGGTGGCGGATCGCACGGCGGCGGCGGTGGGTACCGCGGTGGCGGATCGCACGGTGGTGGCGGTAGCTTCCACGGCGGTGGCCACGGGTACTACGGCGGTGGCAGTCGCGGGTACTACGGCGGCGGCCGCTCCGGCGGGAGCAGCAACGGCCGCGGGTACTACGGCGGCAGCGGCCGCAATGGTGGCGGCACCTACGGGAACCATGGGTACTCGGGAGGCGGCGGACATCAGGGCGGCGGCAACTACGGTGGCCACGGCTACTACGGAGGCGGGCACCACGGCGGCGGGTATTACGGCGGCCGCGGGTACTACGGCGGCCACGGGTACTACGGCGGCCGCGGCTATTACTACGGCGGCTACTACCGGCCCTGGGGTCTGTACTGGGGAACGGGCTGGTGGGGTTGGGGCTGGAACTGGGGATGGGGTTGGGGTTGGGGATGGCCCGGTTACGGCACGACATGGGCCTGGCCCAGCTATTGGGACGGCGACTACGGCACGGCGGACGCCTATACCGGAATCACGACTTATGTAGACGAACAGCCGCAGGATCAGTCCTGGCGCGCGATGGATTCGTCAGCGTCGGCAGAATCCGGCGACTCCGCCACACCATCCCGAGGTGACGCGGGCATGGCGCCGGCTGCCGGAGAGGCCTCTGACCCGGCGCACCTCTTTCTCCAGACGGAGCCCGCCGATGCTTCCGTCTTCCTGAACGACCAGTTCGTCGGCACCGGGCGAGAGCTGGCGACCCTCACGAGGGGGCTGCAGGTTCCCCCGGGACAACACACCATCACGGTTTCGCGCACCGGAATGGCGACCGAGGAGCGCACGGTCGTCGTCGGCCCTGGCCGGAGCGCGACCCTCGAGATCTCGCTCAAGCCTTCCTAGTCGCCGCAAAGCGCCGACGTTCGGCGGCGCGCGCGAGTCCGTCCTTCCTTCCCGACGAACGGGCGGCGCTTAGAATGCGGCCGCCGGATCTGGAGGAACGATGACGATCTCGCGAAGAACCTTCCACGGCCTCGTGGGCGCCGCCGCGCTCGGCGGCCTGAGCGCGTCGCTTCCGGCTCTCGAGCAGGACGCCTCCGCGGCGCCGAAGAAGCGCCCGCACTACCTCTTCGAGGATCCGACCTTCGAGATGATCTTCCTCACGAGCCTCGGCCGGGCGTACTACTCCGGCGGCAATCCCGGCAAGGTCCTGTACCTCACCCGCCAGGTAAAGGATGGCGACTTCGAAAGCGCCTTCGTCGCCTTCCGGCAGGCCGGTGACGAGGCGCGCGCGCTCGCCGACGAGTCGGCGGCTGGCGGGCATCGCGAGAGCGCGCGGCAAGCGTATCTGTGGGCGCAGAATTTCTACGACAGCGCCACGTACTTCGCCGACGGATCGGCCGATCCGTCGCGCTTCCTGCCGACGTGGGAGGCGCTGCACGACGCGTGGCTGAAGTCTCTGGCGCTGTTCGACCCGCCGATCGAGCCGGTTCTGATTCCTTACGAGGGCACGGCGCTGCACGGCTTCTACTTTCGTGGGCGGAGCAAGGCGGCGCGGCGGCCGCTCCTGATCCTGGTCAACGGGAGCGACGGATCCCTGCTCGACATGTGGCTCTGGGGAGGCGCGGGAGGGACGGCGCGCGGCTACGACTGCCTGACTTTCGACGGCCCCGGCCAGGGGTACGCGCTCTGGAGACAGAAGCTCCACTTCCGCCCCGACTGGGAGAAGGTCGTCACGCCGGTCGTGGACTTCGCGCTCGCCCGACCCGACGTCGACCCGAAGCGCGTCGCCATCCAGGGAATCAGCCAGGGCGGCTACTGGGTCCCGCGCGCGGCCGCGTTCGAGAAGCGGCTCGCGGCGGCGATCGCGGATCCGGGCGTCGTCGACGTGTCCACGTCCTGGCTCGCCTCGCTGCCGGCGCCCCTCCTGGAGCTGCTGAAGTCCGGCCGCAAGGCGGAGTTCGACGCCTCCCTGGCGAAGGGGATGACGCCGTCGAGCCGGGCCACGCTGCAGTTCCGCATGCGCCCGTTCGGCTTCGACTCCGCCTTCGACACGTATCGGGCGGCGATGGAGTACAACCTGCGCGGCGTCGCCGAAAAGATCACGTGCCCCGTCCTGATCACCTCGCCGGTCAACGAGGCCTACTGGCCGGGCCAGTCGAAGCAACTCTTCGACATGGTGCGCAGCCCGAAGAAGCTGGTGGAGTTCACGGAAGCGGACGGCGCCGACCTCCACTGCGAGCCGAAGGGCACGGGTCTGCGCGACCTGCGCGTTTTCGACTGGCTGGACGAGACCCTCTCGGTCCGCGGCTGAGCGCGCTCGCTCACCGCAGCGCGGCCAGGGCCTCTCGGATTCCCGCGCCGGCCGTCTCGTAGAAGGCCGGTCCGGCGAGCAAGGTGACTCCGGTGATGCGTCGATGGCTCGCGAGGCCGAGCTGCTGGAGCCGAGTCTCGGCGCGATAGGCGGCGAACGAGCCCCGGACGATGTTGCCGGCGACGAGAGCGGTGGGGGAGTCGACGCCGGCGTCCTTCAGGTCGCTGGCGACGGCATAGCGGTCGACGCCCAAGCGCAGGGCCTCGCGCATCGCGACGCTGCCGACGCCGATCATCACGTCCGGCGTGAAATCGGAGCGCTTCCCGAGACCCACCAGCAGAAGCTTCGTCGCGCCGATGGCACCGGCGGGGGGAACGAGGAGCATGGTCTCGTAGCGGCGTCCGACGAAAGCGCCGCTCTGGCGCAGCTCGGTGATCTGTCCGTGGAGCGCCTGGTCGAGGTGAACCATCCCGTTGAGCGCGGGCGCAAGGGCGGGCGGCGACCGGAAAATGTCTCCCTCGGTGTATTCGAAAAGGCAGGCGATCTGCAGCGGCGTCTTCTCGGTCGCCGGTCCCTCCACCGCCGCCGCGACCTCGACGCCGTCGACGGTTCCGAGGACGGCCGAGGTGCCGGCCGCGACGACTCCGGGACCGGGCCCGGCCATCGCCGCGCCGACGACGAGCCACGAGGCGACGGCGAGAGCACGGCTCAGCGGCGCGGCAGTCACGAGTCGAGGATAACGGCGACGCACCGCGGAGAGCATAGCCCCAGTTCCCTCAGCAGGTTAGCCCGGTTCGCCTTCCCGGCCAGCTGGCCGGGTACCTGTCCCTCTTGACAGGTACCGGTCGCGGCCATAGCGTTCGCCAGTACCCCGAACAGTTTCGAGTCGGCATCGGCGAATGAGAGGTCGTCATGACCGAGGTGTACTCCGAGGATTCTTCCGCGATCGCTCTTTTCGCGAGGAACTGAGCAGTTCCGATGGGCCGTCTCGCGCTGGCGCCGGACCTGCCGGGATCGCGACGACTCGGACCGCGCGGCCTCGGCGCGCGCTCGTCTGTGCCCGCGGCGGCGGGCCTCCGCGGGCTCCTCCAGTCGACGGGCGCCGAACGGTCGGCGATCTTCGTCGGCCTCGTCGCGGCCTTCGTGGCGGCGGTCGAGGTCGTTCGCTGGATTCGGCTGGACCTGCTGCTCGACCCGGAGCCGTCCTGGGCGGCGGCCCGCCTCCTGCTGACTTTGTTCGTCGCCGCGGCGACGGCGGCGGTTGGTGTCGCGTCGGCCGCCTTCTGCGGGTTCGTCGCGCGCACGCGCCTCGGCGAGCGCAGCGCTTATCCGCTGCCGCTGCGGCGCTCCGGGCTGCTCGTCCTCGGCGCCGGCGTCCTGGCGATCGGCGTGCTGCTCCGCCTGTTCGGCGCGAGCACGCTCGGCCCGCTGTGGGTCGACGACCTGTCGGAGGTCCGGCCCGCGGTCGCGCTGCGGGGCGAGGCCTCCGACCTTTCGTCGTGGTCGTATCCGGTTCCCTTCCGCGAGGGTCGCTGGGGCGGCAGCGTCGGGACGCTCTATCTCGAGCTCTTCCACCTCACACTCCGGACGTTCGGAACGACGATGACGGGAATCCGCGCGCCGTCGGTGCTCGGCGGCATCCTCTCCCTGTTCACGGCGGTCCTCCTCGGCCGGGCGTTCCTGCCGCGCGGCGGCGGCGCGCTGACTGCCGTGATCCTCGCCGGACTGCGCTGGAGCCTGATCGTTTCGCAGTGGGGCTGGAACGCGATCGTCGTCGCGCCGATTCTGGATCTCGCCGCGTTGTCGATGCTCGAGGCGCGGCGCCGGAATCGCTGGATCCTCGCGGGGGTGTCCGGCGTGATCGCGGGGCTCGGAGCGCACGTGCACATCGTCGGGTGGATCGGCGCGGCGAGCCTGGGTCTCTGGGCGATCTGGCCCTCGGAGCGGCGCGTGACGATGCCGCGCCGCGCGCTGCTCGGCGCCGTCTTCACCGGCGGCCTCGTGCTGGCGACGCTGCCGATCCTCCGCGACGATCCTCTCGGCCATTACTTCTCGCGGATCGCCGGGAGGAGCCGGCCGCCGGCGAACGTCTCGGTCGAGACGCGCCTCTGGTGGAACGTCGAGACGGCGCACGCCGCGCTGACCGGTCCGTGGTGGACGCCCGATCGCGCGGCGCGCCACGACCTGCCCGGGCGGTTTCGTCTCGGCGGGATCGTCGGCCTCGCGCTCGCCGCGGCTCTCTTGAAGGCCGTCCTGACGCCGCGCGACGAGCTCTCGGCGTATCTCCTCGCGAGCGCCGCCGCCGCCTTCGTGTCGACGCTGGCGTGGGGGCGCGGCGGAACGCCGAACAGTTATCGCTACGGGTACCTGTCGACGACGACGGCGATCGCCGCCGCCGGCGGCGCGCTGTGGCTCCTCTCGGCGATTCCGTGGCCGCGACGCCGCGTGGCGGCTTACGCCGTGCTCGGCGGGTTCGCGATTTCGGGAGCGCTCGGCTCGAGAGACGCGCTCGTCGTCTGGCCGAACCACGCGGCGACCTTCGCCGGATTCGGCGGCCAGGACACCCTCGTCGGCCAGGCCGCGGCGCGCTGGGACCGGTACGGGCGCGTGACGATCGACCCGTCGGTCGCCGGCGACCGGATCGTCATCGACAACGTCCGGGCGTTTCGCCTCGACGCTTCGGCCGAACGCGCGAACGAGCCCGCCGGCGCGCCGGCACGGTCGCTGCGCATCGCGCCGACCGGCGCCCGTCCGACCCCGTCGCAACGCGTCGTCGAGCGGATCACCGACGGCTGGGGAAGGGAATGGGGAGTCGTGCTCGCGTCGGTCCCGGGCCGGCCGCCGGCGACGGCGCATCGAGCGAGCCCGAGGCACGTTCGGAAGCCGGCCCCCGCTTCGTCTCCGGCCCCGGCCGCCGGGTGACGGCGGTGGGCCGAACCGCGCTCGCCCTCGAGTCGTCCGCCGCGCGGCGCGGATCGGCGCGCCGCGAGGCTGGAGTGTTGACTCGCGGCGCGCCGACGACGATCGGTCGAGCCGTCGTGGAAGCCTCGCGCGGCGAGCGAGCCGCTCTTTTCCTGGGCCTCCTGGCGGCCTTCGTCGCCGCGGTCGAGGCGATCGACCGGATACGGCTGGATC
>DATJXB010000112.1:0-5288 GCA_035500755.1 Thermoanaerobaculia bacterium
AGCTACATGCCGGGCGCCCAGTACAACGTGAGCGAGGGGGGTGTTCCGGAAGAGATCCCCGCGACCATGTCCGATCACAACCTTTTCGAAGTCCTCGGCGTTCGCTTCCTGCTGGGCGGGAGCTGGCCGGCCGCATTCGACCGGAGTCGGAGCTTCGGGGTGGTCCTTTCCCACGACCTCTGGCGGAACCGTTTCGGCGGCGACTCTTCGGTTCTCGGAAAGACGATCACGCTCGACGGATACCCGGGCTACACGATTTATGGGGTCCTGCCCGCGGGGCTCCACTTCCCGGCGCGGGCGCAGCTCTTTCGCTCGATCGGTACGCGCTTCACCCCCAACCTGAAGGACCGGGACGCGCGCGACGTGCTCGCGGTGGCGAGGCTCGCGAAGGGCGTGTCGTTCGCGGAGGCCGAGGCCGCCCTGCGCGGCATCGGCGAGCGGCTGGCCCGGGACTTCCCGTCGACCAACGCCGGCGTCGGCCTCGGGATGACCCCTGTGACCGAGCTCACGGACGGTCCGGCCCGGCCATACATCGTGCTGCTCTTCGGGGCGGTGGGATTCGTGCTCTTGATCGCGTGCACGAACGTGACGAGTCTCCTGCTGGCCCGCGCCTTCGCGGAATGGAAGTCGACGGCGATCCGGGCCGCGCTCGGCGCAAGTCCTTTCCGGCTGGCGCGGCAGCGCCTTGCCCAGAGTCTGACCATCGCCGCCGCCGGCGGTGTCGTCGGCACGGCTCTGGCGTTCTGGTGGGTCTCGCTTCTGCGGAAGATGATCCGGGTCGACCTGCCGGCCTGGGTCAGGATCGCGATCGAGGGCAGGGTTCTCGTCTTTGCGGCCCTGGTCGCCATCGTCTCCGGAGTTCTCGCGGGCCTGGCTCCGGCCTGGAAGGCCCGCCGGACCGACCTCTCCGCCGCTCTCCGCGAGTCCGAGCGCGGCAGCACTGCCGGACCGGCGAGCCGCCTTCGCCGCGGAGCATTCGTGGTCGGGGAGGTGGCGCTCGCCATGATCTTGCTGGTCGGCGCCGGCCTGATGGCGAAGAGCTTCGTCCGGCTCAGCGACGCCAGCCTGGGCTTCGATCCGCGCCGGCTCCTCACGTTCCGCGTGGCCCTCGCCTGGAAGACGTACGAAAGGCCGGAGCAAATCTCGGGATTCCATCGACGCGCTCTCGAGAGACTCCGCGAAGTGCCGGGAGTGTCGGGAGCGGCGCTCGACAGCGACCTGCACCTCGGCGGCGCCGAGGATTCGGCGCTCTCGACCGTTTACGTGGAAGGCCGTGACGACAAGCTCCAGACCCGCAATCCTTATGTTCGGATCCAGGACGTCGACTCCGAGTTCTTCCCCGTGATGGGTCTTTCCGTGCTCCGAGGTCGGGCGCTCGGTCCCGACGACAGGGCGGACCGACCGCGCGTCGCAGTCGTCAGCGACTCGCTCGCCCGGCGCCTGTGGCCGGGCGAGGAGGCGATCGGCCGGCGGATTCGCGAAGGGGGTCCTTCGGCTCCGGAACCGGCAGGACCGGACGACGCATCCCCGTGGATGACGGTCGTCGGTGTCGTCGCGGATTTGCCGCGCGAGCACCTGACGGGCGAAGCGGACCTGGATCTCTACACGTCGTACCTCCAGGGGGCGCCGCCGAACGTGTTTTATGTCCTCCGAACTCGTGTGGCGCCTGAGGCCGTCGCCGCTGCCGCCACTCGGGCGCTGTGGTCGGTCGATCCGCATCAGTCGATCTTCGACAGCGTGTCGATGGAGGACCGCGTCGAGAGGCATCTGTGGCGGCAAAGAGTCTCCGCCTCCCTCCTGCTCGCGTTCGCGGCGCTGGCCCTGCTTTTTTCGGCTGTCGGGATCTACGGCGTCATCTCGCAGGCGGTGAGCCAGCGCGTCCGGGAGATCGGCGTGCGGATGACGCTCGGAGCGTCCCCCGGGCGAATTCTCGGAATGGTGCTCGGGGAGGCCTTGACCCTGGCGGGGATCGGGGCGGTGCTCGGGACCGCCGGCGCCGCCGCGCTCGTTCGGACCCTCGGCCACGTGCTCTACGGGGTGAGCCTCGCCGATCCGCTGGTCTATGCCGCGGTCCTCGCGATCCTGGGCGCGGTGGCCGTGGGTGCGGCCGCGCTTCCGGCGTGGAGAGCGGCCCGGCTGGCGCCGCTGGATGCCGTCCGGGAGGCACGATGACGCCGTTCCGCGCGCTCCGGCTGGCCGCCCGTTCTCTCACGCGCCGCCCCGCGGCCTCCATCGTTCTGATCGTCACGCTGGCCCTCGGCGTGGGCGTGTCGACCGCCGTCGCGAGCTTCGTCCGCGGGATTCTCCTCACCCCGCTCCCGTTTCGCGACGCCGACCGGCTGGTCTCGATCACGAGCGTCCGGGGTGGACGGCCGGGACTCGTGTCGCTTCTCGAGCTCGAGGACCTCCGCGAGCGGGCGCGGCTTCTCGAGGACATCGCTTCCATCCGGCCGACGCAATACAACCTGACGACAACCGACGCGCCCCCCGAGGCGATCGTCGGGTGCGTCAACACCTGGAATCTCTTCCACCTCCTCGGCGTCGAGCCGAAGCTCGGCGCGACCTGGCCGGCCGTGCACGACCGCGCCCAGGTCTTCGAGGTCGTCGTGTCCGACGACCTGTGGCGGAGGCGGCTGGGCGAGGATCCCGCAATCGTCGGAAAGACGGTAGTTTTCGATACGACGCCCTTCACGATCCTCGGTGTCATGCCTCCCGGGTTCCGGTTCCCGTCGCGCGCGGACATGTGGCGGCGCACGCCGCCCGGCGACTACGAGTCTCGCCGGATCCGGAATTCCTCCCTCGTCGCGCGCCTGCGCCCCGGGGCGAGCCTGGAGGCCGCGCAGGCGGAGCTCGACGCCGTCGCGGGGGCGCTCGCCGCCGCCAATCCCGACACGAATCGGGGCCTCGGATTTCGGGCCGTTCCTCTGCGGCGGCTCTGGACGGGCGACGTCCGGCCGTACCTCCTCCTCGTCAGCGGCGCGGTCGCGCTCGTCCTCCTGATCGCGTGCGTCAACCTCTTCAACCTCCTTCTCGTTCGGGGAATCGCGCGGCAGCGCGAGGTCGCCGTGAGGAGCGCTCTCGGCGCGACTCGCGGCCGGATCGTGCGCGACCTTCTGGTGGAGGCCGGTCTGGTGAGCCTCGCGGGGGCCGCTCTCGGCGCCGCCCTCGCCGCGGGCCTGATCCCGCTCGCCCGGCGCCTGCTTCGGCTCGAGCTTCCGGGCTGGATGCGTCTCGAGCCCGATCTCTCGCTCTTCGCTTTCTCCGTTTTCGTCTCCGCGGCGGTCGTCGCGCTCGCCGCCGTGGCGCCGGCCCTGGCGGCCTCGCGGCCGGACGGGCGCGCGGCGCTGGCCGAGGGCAGGCGGTCGGCGGGGAGCGGCCGTGCCGGCTCCCGGCTTCGCCGGGCGCTCGTCGTCGCCGAGATCGCCCTGGCCGTATCGCTGCTCGCGACTTCGGGCCGCGTCGCGGCCACATTCGAACAGCGCCTCTCGGCGCCGCTCGGCTTCGACCCGAGCGGCCTGCTGACGGTGCGCGTCGATCCGCCGGGAGCGAAGTACTCCAGCGTGGAACTCTCGGCTGCCTTCTACCGGCGAGTCATCGAGCGGCTCGAGAGGATCCCCGGGGTCGAGTCCGCCGCGGCGAACGACGCGCCCCCGCTGGCGTGGGCCGGCGCGGAGCAGGGCACGAACCTCGTCGCCGTCGACATCGAAGGCGAGGATGACTCACGCGCCTCGGAGAATCCCTTCGTCAACGTGCAGATGGTCAGCGCGAGCTACTTCACGACGGTCCGCGTTCCCGTTCGGAGCGGGCGAGCCTTCGACGCCCGCGACCACGAGTCCGCCCCGCGGACTGCGATCGTGAGCGAGGCTTTCGCGCGCCGGTTCTGGCCGGGTCAGGACCCGATCGGCAGACGGATTCGGCTGGGGCCGCGGGGCGCCAACTACCGGCCGGGCTCGGGAGGGGCTCAGGGTCCCCGGGCCGAGGCGGGCCCGTGGCTCGAGGTGGTCGGTGTGGCCGGCGACACGGCCTCGTCCCTGGCATCGCCGGAAGCCAACCTCGACGTGTATCTCTCGGATCAGCAGGCAATCGTTCCCGAGACGTTTCTGATCGCCCGCACACGACTCGATCCCGAGGCCCTGGCCCGGGCCGTCGGCCTCGCCGTCAGGGAAGTGGATCCGGATCAGTCCATCTTCGACGCCGCGTCCATGCCTCGGCGGATCCGGAACACGATCTGGCAGCTCGAGCTCGCGCGCGGAGCCTTCCGACTCTTTGCGCTCCTCGCGTTCGCGCTGGCGGCGGTCGGCGTCTACGGGCTGCTCTCGCAGTCGGTCGCCAGCCGACAAAGGGAGATCGCGGTGCGGATGGCGATTGGCGCCTCGCCGGGGAGGGTGCTGGCGGGGATTCTGGGCGAGGCGCTCGCCCTGGCCGCCGCCGGTGGCGCCATCGGGTTTGGGATTGGACTCGGCATCCACTCCGTCCTCGCGGCCGCGCTACCGCAGTTGTCCGACCGGACCGTGGGCGCGGATCTCGGTCTGCTTGCGTCGGCCGTGGGGCTGGCGCTTCTCTCGTCGGCCGCGCCGGCGGCGCGCGCGCTCCGGATTGCGCCGGCGTCCGCTCTCCGAGGGGAATAGGGCTCGGCCGGAGAAGCGATGAAGGGAGGATCGACATCCTGGATCCGAAGTGGCGAGCCCGGAAAGCGACCCTCGGTACAATTCCGGATCGCGGAATGAAGCGGCAGACCGGACCCGGCGTGGATCGGCGGGCGCTCCTGATGAGCTCGATCGGCGCTCTCGTTGCCGCGCGCTCCGATGTCCCGGCGGGTCCTCTCGATCTCGATTCCCTGCCTCAGCAATGGGACGTCGACCGCAGCATCAGCAACCTCGAGAACGCGTACTGGGGCGTGATGCCCCGAGTGGTCTACGACGATTACATCGCGCAGACCCGCTTTCTGAATCGGCGGAACACCGTCTTCGTGCGCGACGGGATCCCCGGCCGCGAACTGACCGTGGCGATGGAGCGGGTGCGGGCGGATCTGGCGCGGCTGCTGCAGGCTCCCGCGGAAGAGTTCGCGCTGGCCCGCAACGGGACCGAGGCGCTCCAGAATCTGATCCTGCAGTATGGATGCCTGAAGCCCGGCGACGCCGTCCTCTATGCGGATCTCGACTACGACGAGATGCAGCAGGCGATGGAGTCCCTGCGCCTGTCGCGTGGAGCGAACGTGCGGAAGTTCGCGATTCCGGAGCCCGCGACCACGGCTAACATCCTGGCCGCCTACGAACGGGAGCTCCGGG
>DATJXB010000113.1:0-10986 GCA_035500755.1 Thermoanaerobaculia bacterium
CGCCACTGCCTCGAGAAGAACCCGGAGCAGCGCTTCCACTCCGCCCACGATCTCGCCTTCGACCTCGAGGCGCTTTCGACCACGTCGGGGCAAGCCCCGGCGTCGACGGCGAAGGCGCGCTCGCCGCGGATCCCACCAGGCGCGCTCGCGGCCGTGGGGCTCGCCGCCGGATTCCTGCTCGCCTTCTTCCTCCTGCGGGGCGGCGTCGGCCGATCGGCGGCCGCCGGCGCGGGGATGCCGACCTACAAGCGCCTGACGAACCTCTCGGGTTCCGAGGAATTCCCGACGCTCTCGCCGGACGGCCAGCTCCTTGCGTTCGTCCACCGCTCGAGCGGGAGAGCGCACATCTACACGCAGAGGGCCGGCAGCCGAAAACCGTCGGACCTCACCGCCGACTGCGACCGCGAGAGCGACTCGCCAGCCTTTTCGCCCGACGGCAGCCAGATCGCCTACGCGTCGCAGTGCGGCGAGGGCGGACTCTTCGTCATGAGCGCGACCGGCGAGAACGTCAAGCGCCTGACCAACTTCGGCAGCGATCCCGCCTGGTCGCCCGACGGAAAAGAGATCGTCTACTCGACCGAGCCCGTGCAGCGCCCCTACGGAAGGCAGGGAACGAGCGAGCTCTGGGCGGTCGAGATCGCCTCCGGAAAGACGCGGCAGCTCCTCGGCGGCTTCGACGGGATCCAGGCCAACGTCTCGCCGCACGCCTTGCGGATCGCGTACTGGGCCTTGCCGACGGGCGGCAGCCAGCGCGACATCTGGTCGATTCCGTATGCGGGACTGAAGAAGGGCGAACAGCCCGTCGCCGTCACGAACGATCCGGCCGTCGACTGGAACCCGGTCTGGGCCCCGGACGGAAAGTCGCTCTACTTCCTCTCCAACCGCAACGGTGTCATGAACCTGTGGCGGGTCCCGATCGACGAGGCGACCGGCAGGACGCTCGGGCCGGCTGAGCCGCTCTCCCTCCCGGCCCACGAGGTGGGCGGACTCGCCGTCGCGAAGGACGGGATCCACATCGCGTTCGTGGACCGCCGGACGACCCACGCCATCGATCGCATCGCGTTCGACGGCGACGGACGCGTCGCGGGCAAGCCGGAGCCCCTCTACGAAGGCTCTCAGGAGATCGCCGATTTCGACGTCTCGCCCGACGGAAAAACCCTCGCCTTCGACTCGCGGGGCGGCGCGCAGGACGACCTCTACCTGATTTCTTCCGACGGCTCCGGCTTCCGCCAGCTCCTCGACGACACGCCGAAGGACCGTCACCCGAAATTCACGGCGGACGGCAAACGGCTCGTCTTCATCTCGGACCGAACCGGCCGCTACGAAGTCTGGTCGATCGCCACCGATGGCAGCGGGTTGACCCAGATCACGAAGACGACCGTCGACACGCTCATCGAGCCGATGATCTCGCCAAACGGCCGGCGCATCGCGGTGCACGACAGCACTCGCGGGATGATCGTGCCGCTCGACGAGAAGGGTGCCGCCGGAGCGGTCCAAGAAATTCCCGGCCCGGCCGAGGGAGTCATGTTCTTTCCGATCACGTGGTCGGTGGACGGCCGCTCTCTCATCGGCACGAGCATGACCGTCAAGGACCGCTCGACGACCGCCCTTCTCGCCTACGACGTCGAAACCAGGAAGACGGCGGAAGTCGTGCCCGGACTGAAGACGCTCGGCCGCGTGCAGCGCGGCTCCGTCCTCGGCAACCGGGTCGTCTATCGAGACAGCGACGGGCTCCACGTCGCCGATCCCGACACGAGGACCGACCGCCTCGTCCTGCCGAACCCGCCGTCCGGCAGCTACATCACCGTGGCTTGCCGCGCGTCGGTCTGCTACGGCGTCCGCAACAGCAACAGCGCCGACATCTGGATGCGGACCGAGGCGGAGAGCAAAGCGCGATGACCCGGCGCGCCGCGCCCGGCCCCCGGGACCTCCCTCGCCCCCCGGAGGGGGGGGAGGGTTGGGGTGAGAGGGGCGCCGCGCGATGACTTTGACGGCCGGCTCCAGGCTCGGCCCCTACGAGATCCTCGGCCAGATCGGGGCCGGCGGGATGGGCGAGGTCTACAAGGCGCGAGATCCGCGCCTCGGCCGTGAGGTCGCGATCAAGGTCCTGCCGGCGTCGTTCTCGTCGGACCCTGACCGCCTGCGCCGCTTCGAACAGGAGGCCAAAGCCGCCGGCATCCTCAACCACCCCAACATCACCGCGGTCTACGACATCGGCTCGCACGAAGACGCCCCGTACGTCGTCCAGGAGCTCCTCGAGGGCGAGACGCTGCGCTCGCTGCTCGCGGGCGGCCGTCTCCCACAGCGCAAGACGATCGACGACGCGCTCCAGATCGCCAGGGGTCTCGCGGCGGCGCACGACAAGGGCATCGTCCATCGCGACCTGAAGCCGGAGAACCTCTTCGTCACCTCCGACGGCCGCGTCAAGATCCTCGACTTCGGCCTGGCCAAGCTGACGCACCAGGAGGAGGGCTCGCAGGCCACGAACCTGCCGACCGCGACTGCGGGCACCGAGCCCGGCGTCGTGCTCGGGACCCTCGGCTACATGGCGCCCGAGCAGGTGCGCGGCAAGCCCGCCGACGCCCGCTCGGACATCTTCTCTTTCGGCGCGATCCTGTACGAGATGCTCTCGGGCAAGAGGGCGTTCCACGGCGACTCGGCGGCGGACACGATGTCGGCGATCCTGAAGGAAGACCCGCCGGATCTCTCCATCACCAACCAGTCCATCTCGCCGGGGCTCGAGCGCATCGTCCGCCACTGTCTCGAGAAGAACCCCGAGCAGCGCTTCCACTCGGCGCACGATCTCGCCTTCGACCTCGAGGCGCTGTCGACGACGTCCGGCGCGCCGTCCATCGTCGGCGGCATGAAGGCGGCGCGAGGACCGCGCGCCCGGGTCCCGATGCTCGCGGCGGCGGCCGCCGTGGCCCTCGGCTTCGTGCTGGGCCACTTTCTCTGGAAGCCCGCGAAGCCCTCGACGCCGACGTACCGGCGCCTCACGTTCCGGAGGGGAAATCTCGGCGCCGCGCGGTTTGCCCCCGATGGCCGCTCGGTCGTGTACGCGGCCGCCTGGGAGGGGCAGCCGCTCGAGCTCTACACCACGCGCTCGGAGGGGCCGGAGTCGACGCCCCTCGGCGTGAAGAATGCGAACCTCTTCTCGATCGCCCCCTCCGGCGAGCTCGCCATCTCCATCCGCGATCGGTTCCTGGGCGGGGCCTCCGGCTACGGCACGCTCGCCACGGTACCGCTGGGCGGCGGGGCGCCGCGTCCGATCGCCGAGTTCATCGAGACCGCCGATTGGACGCCGGACGGCAAGCAGCTCGCTCTGACGCGATTCCTGGACGGGAAGTACCGCATCGAGCTCCCGCTCGGCAAGGTCATCTTCGCGTCGGAGCGCTTCCTGGGCACCGTGCGAGTGGCGCCGCGGGACGGCCGGATCGCCTTCATCGAGTCCACCGAAGCCGGACGAGCCCTGTTCGTCATCGACGCGGCGGGCAAGAGCACGCAACTCGTCCCCGGCCCGATCCGCGGTCAGGGGCTCGCGTGGTCGCCGTCCGGCGGAGAAATCTGGTTCGACGACACCGGGGAACACGGCACCTTCCTGCTGAGAGCCGTCGATCTCGCGGGCCGAGTGCGCGTGGTCGGCGCGTTCCCCATCGGTGTGCTCTTGCACGACATCTCCCGCGACGGGCGAGTCCTGGTCGAGCGTTATGGAAGCCAGCCGGGGATCCTGGCGCTCCCGGACGGACAGAAGGCGGAGCGGGATCTGTCCTGGTTCGATCGCTCGGTTCTCACCGGCCTCTCCGACGACGGGACTACGATCCTCATCAACGAGGCGGGAGATGCGACCGGACCGTCGGGGGCGTTCTACGTTCGAAGGACGGATGGCTCGCCGGCGGTCAAGCTCGGGGAAGGCCAGGGAATCGACCTTTCCGCGGACGGGCGATGGGTGCTCGCAAGGCCGCCCGCCCGCGACGGGGCGCTGGTCCTCGTGCCCACCGGGACCGGAGCGTCGATCCCGATCGCGCCGGCCGGCCTGGAGAAGGAGGGGGGCTTCGTACTCTCTCCGGACGCGAAGCGGCTCCTGGTCTCCGGTATCCAGCCGGGCGGCAAGCGACACGTGTACGTCCGCGACCTGCCGTCCGGCAAACCCCGGCCGATCACCGAACGGGAATACCAGCTTCCCCGACACGGCATTTCACCCGACGGTCGCTGGGCCGCCGCCTGGGGAGAATGGACGGAGGACCTCTTCCTCATTCCGACCGACGGCGGCGAGCCCCGCACCGTGGCCCACACGAAGGACCTCGACTTCATCCGCTGGAGCGGCGACGGAAAGTTCATCTACGGCATCGTCGCCGGCAGCCTTCCCGCGCAGACGGTCCGCGTCGAAGTCGCGACGGGCAAACGCGAGAATTGGAAGGAGCTCTCCCCGCCCGACCGCTCCGGAATCATCGGCATCGGACCCGTATTCCTGACGCCGGACGGGAAGGGCTACGTGTATGGCTATGGGAAGGCGGCGACCTCGGACCTGTACCTGATCGAGGGACTGAAGTAGATGGCCCTCGAACGCGCGCTCAAGACCCGGGACATCGTCCTCTTCAACGTCGCGGCCATCGTCGGCATGCGCTGGATCGCTCTGGCCGCGGCGAACGGGCCGTCGTCGATGTTCCTGTGGGTTCTCGCCGCCGTCGTCTTCTTCATCCCGCAGGGCTTCGCGGTGACGGCGCTCTCCTCCGCGATTCCGGAAGAGGGCGGCCTCTACATCTGGACGTCGAAGGCTTTCGGGGACCGGCAGGGATTCCTCGCGGGCTGGCTCTACTGGGCCTCCAACATCACGTACTTCCCGACGCTGACGCTCTCGACCGTCGTCTTCGCGCTCTACGTCTTCGGGACGAAGTTCGCCGCGCTCGAGCAGAGCCCGCTCTATGCCGGCGGCGCCTCGCTCGCGCTGCTCGCGATCGCGCTCGTCTTCAACATCGTCGGCATGAAAACGGGCAAGTGGGTCCAGAACATCGGCGGCCTGGCCCAGTGGCTGCCCTCGCTCGTGCTCCTCGGCGTCGGGCTCGTCGCGCTCACGCAGTCCGGGTCGGCCACGCCGATGCCGGCCGCGTCGTTGATGCCGAACTTCGCCGCCCTTCCGACCGTGCTCTTCTTCGCGAACCTCTGCTTCGGCTACGCGGGACTCGAGCTCGCGCCGACGATGGCCGGCGAGGTCGTCGAGCCGCGCAAGACCTTCCCGCGCGCGATTGCCATCTCGGGGATCTCCATCGCGGCGTGCTACCTGCTCGGCACGATCTCGATCCTGTGGGCCCTGCCGCCGAACCAGGTCTCGATTCTCTCCGGCGTCAACCAGGCGATCGCGAAGGCCGGCGCCGCGCACGGCTTCGCGTGGATCGGGCCTCCCATCGCGCTCCTGATGACGCTCGCCGGCCTCGGCGGCATCGGCGCATGGCTGATCGCGACGGCGCGCCTGCTCTTCGTCGGCGGCCTCGACCGATACCTGCCGCCGATCTTCGCGAAGACGCATCCGAAGTGGAAGACGCCGTGGTTCGCGATGGTCTTCCAGGCCGCCTTCTCGGCGATCTTCATCGTCGCGGCGACCCAGGGCGCCACCGTCAAGGAGGCCTACCTGAAACTGGTGAACGCGACGCTCATCGTCTACTTCCTGCCCTATCTCTACATGTTCGCGTCCGCGATCCGTCTGCGCGAGGAGATCGCGCGCCAGCCGGGAGCGATTCCGGTCCCGGGCGGCCGGGGCGGCAGCCTTTTCTGGAACAGCCTCGGATTCCTGACCACGCTCGTCTCGATCGTCCTCGCGCTGATCCCGCCGGCGGACACGGCCAACAAGACCGAGTTCTTCGTCGAGGTCTTCGTCGGCTCCTTCGGCTTTCTCGCCGCCGGCTTCGTGCTCTACGCGCTCGCCGAGCGCCGCAAGCGCCGGGCCGAACGCGCCGCCGCCTGACCGGGCGATAGAATCGGCGGCGCCGAATGTCACTCGCCGCCGGGACGAAGCTCGGTCCCTACGAGATCCTGTCGCCGATCGGCGCAGGCGGAATGGGAGAGGTGTACCGGGCACGCGATCCCCGGCTCGCGCGAGACGTCGCGGTCAAGGTGCTGCCGGCGTCTTACTCCGAGGACGCCGACCGACTGCGGCGCTTCGAGCAGGAAGCGAAAGCCGCCGGCGCGCTTCACCATCCCAACATCACGGCCGTCTTCGACATCGGCCAGCACGATGGCGGCCCGTACATCGTCCAGGAGCTCCTCGAGGGTGAGACGCTGCGCGCCACGCTCGCCACGGGCAGGCTCTCGGCGCGGCGCGTGGTGGACTATGCGATCGGCATCGCGCGCGGGCTCGCGGCCGCGCACGAGAAGGGCATCGTCCATCGCGACCTGAAGCCCGAGAACGTCTTCGTGACGAACGACGGCCAGGTCAAGATCCTCGACTTCGGCCTCGCGAAGCTGACCGAAGCGGAGGGTCTCGACAACCAGACGAACCTGCCCACGGCGACGCGCGGCACCGAGCCCGGCGTCGTCATGGGAACGCTCGGCTACATGTCTCCCGAGCAGGTCCGCGGCAAGCCGGCCGATCACCGCTCCGACATCTTTTCCTTCGGCGCCATCTTCTACGAGATGCTCTCCGGCCGGCGCGCCTTCCAGGGCGATTCGGCCGCGGACACGATGTCGGCGATCCTGAAGGAGGACCCGCCCGAGCTCTCCGTCACCAACCAGAACGTCTCCCCCGCTCTCGACCGGATCGTCCGGCACTGCCTCGAGAAGGCCCCCGAGCGGCGCCTCCACTCCGCGCACGACCTCGCCTTCGAGCTCGAGGCGCTGTCGCAGACCTCGGGAACCGTCGCGGCGGCCGCGACGTCGCGAGGTTCGTCGAAAGCGATGCGCCGACTTCTGGGTGCCGCCGCCCTCGCTGCCGCCGTCATCGCCGCGTTTCTCGTCGGCCGGCGAGGCTCGCCCGCGCGCGCGGCAACGGGGACAATGCCCCGGACGTACCAGCAGCTCACGAACTACGCGGGTGCCGAGGGCTCGCCGGGCCTGTCGCCGGACGGACAGCTCCTCGCCTTCACGCGGAAGGTGCAGGGCGGGTACCACATCTGGGTGCAGCGCGCCGGGGGACACAATGCCACGGACCTCACCGCGAGCTGTGACCAGGACAGCAGCTCCCCCGCGTTCTCGCCCGATGGCGCTTTGATCGCCTACGGCTCCCAGTGCGGCGGCGGCGGCCTTTTCGTCATGGGCGCGACCGGCGAAAACAATCGCCGGCTCGCCCCGATCGGCGGCGACCCGGCATGGTCTCCGGACGGCACGGAGATCGTCTACAACACGGAGACGAGCTGGGCTCCGTGGGGCCGCTCGACGAAGAGCGAGCTCTGGATCGTCGAGGTGGCCACGGGGAAGACGCGCCGGCTCTTCGAGGGGGACGCGATCCAGCCGAGCGTGTCTCCCCACGGCCTCCGCGTGGCCTACTGGGGCCTCCCCGACAACGGGAGCCAGCGGGATATCTGGACGATCCCCTACAAGGGTCTCGGCCAAAACGAGAAGCCGGTGCCCGTCACGCAGGATCCGGCACTCGACTGGAACCCGGTCTGGTCCGCCGACGGCCGCTTCCTCTACTTCCTGTCGAACCGGGACGGCTCGATGAACCTCTGGCGGGTCTCGATCGACGAAGGCACCGGAAAGACGCTCGGACCGCCGGAGCCGCGAACGCTTCCCACTCGACTCGCCTACGGCTTCTCGATCAGCCGCGACGGCAAGCGTGCCGCCTTCGGGGCCTCGGAATTCTCCTACTCGATCGAGCGCGTGGCCTTCGATGCCGCCGGTGGCAAGGTGGTCGGATCGCCCGTCGAGATCGTCCAGGCCTCGGATCCGATCGGCAACGCCGACGTCTCCCCGGACGGAACGCTCCTCGCCTTCGATTCTCAGGGCTCGGGCCAGGAAGACATCTCGCTGATGCGGGTCGACGGAAACGGGATGCGCAAGCTCGTGGACGACGCACCCCGCGATCGGGTCGCGTCGTTTTCTCCCGACGGAAAGCGAATCGTTTTCCAATCCGACCGGAGCGGCTCCTGGCAGATCTGGACGATCCTGCCCGACGGCAGCGGCATGACTCAGGTGACCCACGACCGCCAGGGCATGACCCTCCCGCTCTGGTCGCCGGACGGCCGCCGGATCGCGGCCACGGACACCGACGGCCTGGCGGCCATTCTCGAGCTCGACGAAAGCGGCAACGCCGTCAAGACGACTCGTCTTCCGGCACCTGCCGGGAAACTCGTGCCGATGATCGCGGGCTGGCTCGGCGACGGCCGACTGCTCATATCTCTCAACCGGCGCGAGTACAACGGGGTGCCCGAGATCGCGACGTTCGATCCGAAGACAGGCTCGTACACGCCCATGAAGGGACCGGCGGGAGCGTACTTCGGCCCGTACCGCCTCGGACCGCGGTCGGCGGTAGCGGTCGGCGGCGCGGGCATCTGGCTTCTCGACCCCGACGGCGGCGAGCCCCGGCTCCTCCTCCCGAGCCCGGCGGCCGGTATTTACATCTCCACCTCGCTGACGACGGACGGCAAGACGCTCTACCTCGGCCGACTGCACGAGAACGCCGACATCTGGATGGCGACGCCGCCGTGAGCGCGCTGCTGTTTCTCCTCGGGCTGGGTCTCGTCGCGACGGCGACGCCGGCGGCGCCTCCCTGGCCGACGAAGGCCTGGCCCGAGTCCACGCCGACGGCGGAG
Source organism: Thermoanaerobaculia bacterium (assembly GCA_035500755.1). Taxonomy (GTDB): domain Bacteria; phylum Acidobacteriota; class Thermoanaerobaculia; order UBA5066; family Gp7-AA6; genus DAHUXD01. The sequence continues at coordinate 8,742 of DATJXB010000113.1, forward strand.
GGCCTCGACCCGGCACCGCTCGAGGCGTTCGACCGTGAGCTCGCCGCCGGCAGGAGCGGCAACGTCGACTCGATGCTCGTGATCCGCCACGGCAAGGTCGTCTACGAGAAGTCCTACGATCACGCGGCGGACTACGCGCGGCTCTTCGCCGGCAAGGGCGCTCCCGGGATCTACAACTATTACGACCCGGGCTGGCATCCCTACTACAAGGGCACGAAGCTTCACACGATGCAATCGGTCTCGAAGAGCGTGACCTCGGCGCTGATCGGCATCGCGATCGGCGAGGGCAAACTCCCGGGCGTCGACGCGAAGGCGATGCCGTACTTTTCGGACTTCAAGGTCGCGCCCGATCCCCGCCGCGACCGCATGACGATCGCCGACATCCTGACGATGCGCACGGGCATCCGCTGGGACGAGGAGTCGACCGAGTACACCGACCCGCGCAACAACTGCGCCGTCATGGAAGGCTCGCAGGACTGGGTCCGCTACGTCCTCGAGCAGCCGATGGCGGCAGATCCGGGCACGACCTTCGTGTACGACAGCGGCGCAACGATGCTCCTGTCCTACCTCCTCCAGAAGACGACCGGGCGACAGGCCGACGACTACGCGAAGGCGCGTCTCTTCGGGCCGCTCGGCATTCACGACTATTTCTGGAAGCGCACGCCGAAGGGACGCGCCGACACGGAAGGCGGCCTGTACCTGACGCCGCGCGACCTCGCGAAGATCGGTTACCTCTACCTCCACGACGGCTTCTGGGAGGGAAAGCGCCTCCTCCCCGCCGGATGGGTCGCGGCGGCGACGAAGCCGCTCACACCGACGAACGAGAAGGGCTACGAGTACGGCTACCAGTGGTGGGTGATGCCCGAGGGCGATGGCCTCTCGCATGCCGGCTACAACGCCTGGGGCTACGGCGGCCAGCTCCTGCTCGTCGTGCCCGACCTCGATCTCATCGCCGTCTTCACCGGCTGGAACATCTACGACACGCCGTCGCTCGACCCGCGGTACGCCCTCTCGCGCATTCTCGCCGCCGTGAATAATTAGGTCAGGCATGACGCTCACCGCCGGGGCGCGGCTCGGCCCGTACGAGATCCTCTCGCCGCTGGGGGCCGGCGGGATGGGCGAGGTCTACCGGGCGAAGGACACGCGGCTCGGTCGCGACGTCGCGATCAAAGTCCTTCCGTCCTCCTTCTCTCGGGACGCCGAGCGTCTGCGTCGCTTCGAGGGCGAGGCGAAGGCCGCGAGCCTCCTGAATCATCCGAACATCACGGCCGTCTTCGACGTCGGAGAACACGAAGGCGCGCCCTACGTCGTCTCGGAACTCCTCGAAGGCGAAACGCTGCGTTCGCGACTCGCCGCCGGCGCGCTCTCGCCGCGGAAAGCGACGGACTACGCGATCCAGATCGCGCAGGGCCTCGCTGCCGCACACGACAAGGGCATCGTCCACCGCGACCTGAAGCCCGAAAACCTGTTCGTGACCGACGACGGACGGATCAAGATCCTCGACTTCGGCCTGGCGAAGCTGATCCAGCCCGACGCGGTTTCCCCACAGACGTCCGCTCCGACGGCCTCGCCCGGCACCGAGCCCGGCGTCGTCATGGGAACGGCCGGGTACATATCGCCCGAGCAGGTCAAGGGACAGGCGGCCGATCACCGGAGCGACATCTTCTCCTTCGGCGCCGTCTTGTACGAGATGCTCTCGGGCCGCCGCGCGTTCCGGGGCGACTCGGCCGTCGAAACGATGTCGGCGATCCTGAAGGAAGAGCCGCCGGACCTCTCCGAGACGAACAAGACCGTTCCGCCGGGCCTCGAGCGGCTCGTGCGCCACTGCCTGGAGAAGGCGCCGGCCCAGCGCTTTCAGTCCGCGCGGGATCTCGCCTACGACCTGGAGAGCCTCACCGGAGTCTCCGGACCGGGCGCGGCCCTCGAGGCCGCCGCTCCGCGGTCGCGGCGGCTCGGCGTTCTCGTCGCTGCCGGGCTCGCCCTGCTCGCGGGACTCGTCGGATGGTTCCTCCACGGCCGCTTCGATCGGCCGGCGTCCCCGACCTACGATCAGGTCACCTATCGGCGCGGCGTGATCTACGGCGCCCGCTTCGCGCCGGACGGCGAGACGATCGTGTACGCGGCGTCATGGAACGGTCAGCCGACCCGGATTTTCTCCACGCGGATCGGAAGCACGGAGTCTCGCGACCTCGGCCTCCCCCAGGCGGACCTGCTGGACGTGTCTCGCTCGGGCGAGCTCGCGATC
>DATJXB010000114.1:0-12543 GCA_035500755.1 Thermoanaerobaculia bacterium
GTCGTGTTCTGGCTCGAGCAAAGGGGGCTCTGATCACCTGTCGCGCGAGCCGCCGCCGCTGACGGGCGGCTCAACGTTGGGCGGCCTGCGCGGCGAGGACCTCGTCGAACTCCGCGACGACGTCGTCGAATGAAAGAGACGCCAGCTCCGGCCGGCCCGTCAGCAGGCGTTTCGCGATCCACACGGTGCCGCCGGGGTTCTCGACGACGATGTCCTCGGGTTCCTCGACGTCGATGTATTCGAGATTCGGTCCGTTGCGGCTGTCGGCCAACAGCAGCACACGGCTCCCGATCGCGGGATCCGGAAGCGCGGCATCCTGGGCGCACACGGACTTCGTTCCCACCGGCACACGGCCGGCCCTGAGGAAGAAGTAGTAGCGGTCGGGAGCCGCCTCGCCCTTCATCAGGCGAAGCGGAAGCACGCGGTAGAGCTGCCCCGGCGTTCCACCCTCGAAGAACCCCGGCGAGGCGGCCTCGACGACACCCTCGAGGATCGTCGAGGCCGTTTCGACGGCGTCCTCCACGGAACCCCGCTCATGGTCGTGCGCGACGTAGTCGATGATGACCGCGCCGAAGCGCACGCAGCCGTTCTTCTCGGGCTCCTGCAGGACCCACTCGACGGATCCGATCGACCCCGGACCCACGAACCGGCGGTCCGGCTTTCCCTCTGGGGTCAGCAAGACCGACGATGCCACCCAGAAGGGCTCCCCGTTGATGCCGTCCCGGCCGCAGAGGCCGGTCGGGATCCCGGCAGCGTCGTCCGCCGCGCTCGCGGTCGCGGCGCCCGGAAAACCGAGCACCGCGGCGAGGCCAAGGGCCGCCACCGGCGCGACGAGCCGCCGACCCCCGGCCCGCGGCGAGATCAAGGGCAGGACGTGTCGAGAGCCTGCGTGTCCTGCACCGGGACGTATGGGACGCCGATCGTGTTCACGGCCTGGTATTGAATCAGGTTCGTGGTGTCGACGACCGTGAGGATCACGCCGGCGTTCGTCAGCCCCGCCGAGAACACCCAGTACGCGCCGTTCAGGCTGCAGCCGTCGAGAACCTTGGCGACGATCTCGACGTTCGAGGCGTCGAAGAACCAGAAGTAGCCGGAGCTGTCGGTCAGCGGCACGGCGTGCCCGACGCCGGCCTGGAGGTTCGGAGTGACGTACCCGGTGGTGACCGCGAACCGGTTCCCGACCAGGCACAGCGTCGTGGCGTTCGGCACGCAGGACGGCACGCCGGGACCGACGCTGATCTCGGCCTGGAACGAGTTGCTGCCGAAGGCGTTCGTCGCGGTCAGCTCGACGTTGTAGATGCCGGCCGTCGCGAACACGTGCGTCGGATTCTGGAGCGTCGACGTGTTCGCGGCTCCGGACGCCGGGTCGTCGAAGTTCCAGAGCCAGGCCGTCGGATTGAAGGAAGACGTGTCGAGGAACGTCACCGGCGCGCCGGCGACGGCAAAGGTCGGCTGAGAGAAGAACGCGGCGGCCGGCGCCTGCCCGAGGGCCGGAATCGCGAGCGCCGCCAGCAGGCCGAGGCCGAGAAGCGCGGTCCGAATGGGATTGTGTGGCATGGAACCCTCTGTTTCGCCGCCGCGGACATTCGCGTCGGGTGGCGAGAGCCTACCGCCGGAACCGTTCGGGCTGCGCAAAGCGAGGGAGTATGCTCTTCACCAGTGGCGCCCGAGGTCGCACCCCGATGGCACGCCCGAAGCTGACTCCGCCCGCCAAGACCGGGGCCCCGCTCCCCTGCTTCGGGTGCGGCGAGTCGGTGCCGACCGCCGTGCCTCGTTCACCGAAATGACAGGAACCATCGTCACGCGCCCGGAGAAGCTGATCTCCGGGCGATTCCATCCCATCGCCGTCGCCATCGCCGTCGCCGAGAACTCCGTCGCGGACGCGCGCCTCTTCGGCGCGTTTTGGCCAGCACTGGCCGTCGAACAAGACGGCGCGACCCGCCCTCCGGCTCCGAAATAGGGCAAGGAGCGTCCCATCTCGACTGCCGCTCCGACGGTCCGGGAGGCGACCCCCGTCACCGCCGCGACGTCGGGACTCGATGTCTTTGCCGTCGCGGCGCTCGCGGTGCAGCTGGCGATCGCGCTCTCGCTGCGTACGGTTGCCTGGCCGGAGGTGACGACGCCGGGCTATCTCTGGTCGCGCGGATGGCTCCTCTACCGAAACATCAAGTTCCAGCACACGCCCGCGACCATGGGGACGCTCGCGCTGGGCTTCGCCGCCTTCGGGCCGAAGACGTGGTTCCTGCGCGCGTACGCGACGGTCTGGCCCCTGATCGCTCACGTCTCGCTGCTGAAGGACACGCGTCGGGCCCGAACGGGGATACGGGCGCTGGCATCGGCGTTCTTTCTGGTTTTCCTGTTCGGCTTCGAGGGAAACGCGATCTGGCCGACGGTCGTCATGACGGCCCTCGCGATTCCCATCGCCGCCGCCCTCAGCAGGAAACAGATGGCGCGGGCCGGTCTCCTCATCGGGATCGCGATCCTCTTCAAGCAGACAGCCGCGTTCGTGCTCTTTCTCGCGACGCTGGCGCTCGTCGCGCGTCGGCGCTGGCGGGAAGCCATTCGCCTCTTTCTTGCGGGAAGCTTTCCTTACGTCCTGACGGTGGCGATCTTCGCGGCCTTCGGCGCGGGGCTCGACATCCTGCGCTGGACGATTCTCGTGCCCCTGACCGTCAGGCCGGCCAACGTCAACATGTTCTATCCGGGCTTCTCGAAGGTCCTCGACCTCGTCCTGGCTTTCACCCCCCTCGCGATCGAGGCAATCCTGGAACGCCCCGGCGAAAGGACGATCTCGGCGCAGTGGCTTCTGCTCGTCGCCGCGGGCCTGGCGGCGATCGTGTACCCCGACTTCACGCTCTTCAACGCGGTCGCGTGCGTCCCCTGCCTCGCCGTCGGCGCCGCGAGGCTCATGGAGCGCCGGCCCAGATGGCTCTCGCGGGTCGCCATCGCCTTCGTCGCGACGTTGACGTTGAGCCGCGGGGCCATGGTCGTCGCCGGCGCCGACTTCGACGGCCGAGTTCTCTTCTGGAACGACGAGCCGGCGTTCAATGCCCTGATCGATCGACTCCGCCGGCTGCCCCCGGACACGCGCGTCTATTCCTCCCTCTGGGGCAACGTCAACCCGCGCGCCGAGCGCCTCCCGCCGGGCGACGTCTACGTGCACCCCTGGTTCGACTGGTTCTCGAGGGTCGACGACACCGGGGAGCGCATTCGCCGGGCCAACGCCAGGCCCGGCGTCGTCATCGTCGGCATGCGGGGAGCGTCTCCGAGCGCCGAGGCGGTGGGACCGTATTCGATCGAGCACCGGTGAACGAGCGCGCGGAGTTCGAGAAGCTCGTGCGTGAACTGACCGGGCAGGCCCTCAGGGAAATGGCGAAACGCGCGGCTTACCAGGCGACGCTGCCGAAGGCCGGGACGGCGCGCAGCGGCAAGGTCCTCGATTTCAAGCGTCGCTCTGGAGGTTTACCCACCGAACTGCCGGAGGTGATGGTCGAGGTGCTTGTACATCATGACGCCCCACTCGTCTCCTGTGATCTTGCCGAGGAATGAATGCGTGTGCTTCGCGGCTTCGGAGGCCCCACCCTTGCAGAAGCGCGCGATGATTCCGATCAGTCGTTGCTTCTCGCGGGCAAAGTCCCGAGCGTCGCTCACGATGAAGGTGGGGTCTGTCGGCGAGTTCTTGCCGAAAGCCTTCTCCCCGAGCAGGGACGACTTGACGAAGGGGGCGAAGATCTTGCCGATGAATGCCTGCCGGCGTGGTCGGTCGCCCGTGCCGACTTCGAGCGCGGCCGTGCAGTGGGCGAGCATCTGGGCCGGGTTCATCTTTCCCCATTGGCGGACAGCGGTCGCAGGCAGAGAGTTCAAGCGTTCGAGGATCTTTTCTTGAGCAGCCGAGTCGAACAGGCTAGTCATCGCGCCCCCACGGCTGCCGAGTGTAGCGAGAACGCTGATCGGACCCGCGCGGGCTCCATCCGTCGGGGGCACAAGAGAGAGCACAAACGCGGGAAGAGAGTCACGGAAGGCCTGTCAATACAGGGGTTAGATGGTGCGAAAGGAGGGACTCGAACCCTCACGGTGTTACCCACAGGTTCCTGAAACCTGCGCGTCTACCAGTTCCGCCACTTTCGCAGGGACCCGGAACGATAACGGTACGCGGCGAATCGGTCAACTGCGCGCGGGCGCTCAGGCTCCGGCGCTCTCGTCGCGGGGAGACCCCGCGCCCCCGCTGCGCGTCTACCAGTTCCGCCACTTTCGCAGGGACCGTGAAGCCTAGCCGCAAGACCCCGCGGAATCAAGCGGGGCGCTAGACTCGCCGCCGTGGCGAACTCGAACGAACGCGTCGAGCCGCGGCGTCCGCCGACGCCGCCTCCGGAACTCCTCGCGGGCGTGGGTTCCGGCGACTACTTCGAGATCGGCGAGCGGGCCCTGGCGCTGCTCGAGGAGCACGCCGGCCTGCGCGACACGGATCGCATTCTCGACGTCGGCTGCGGCCTCGGGCGCCTCGCCTGGCCGCTCGGCGACAGGCTCGCGGGGTCCGGTTCCTACGACGGCTTCGACGTCGCGCGCCCGTACGTGAACTGGTGCTCGGGAAGCCTCGGTCTCGACCCGGCGCGGTTCCGCTTCCACCACGCCGACGTGCGCACGCGCCTCTACAACCCGCAGGGAAAGATCGAGCCCGCCGACTTTCGTTTTCCGTGGCCCGATCGCTCCTTCGACCTCGCGATCGCGACGTCCCTTTTCACCCACCTGCTGCCCGACGCCGCGCCGCGCTATCTCCGCGAGATCGCCCGCACGCTCGATCGCGGCGGACGCCTCTTCGCTTCCTTCTTCCTCCTCGACGAGCGCGCGCGCAAAGCGCTCGCCGGCGGCACCGCACTCCAGCCGCTGACGTCGGCCGTGCCGGATGGCCTGGTCGCCGACCCGGACGTCCCGGAGAACGCGGTCGGGTACGACGCGGACTGGCTTCTCCGCGAAATTGCCGGCGCCGGCCTCGAGGTCCGCGCGTCGCACGCCGGGTACTGGAAAGGCCAGCCCGGCCTCGAGTACCAGGATCTCGTCGTCGCGCGCCGCCGCTGAGGCGGCCCGACCCTCTCGGGGCCTACGGCCGGCGCAGCACCCGGACGCCGTTCTGCCCGGCGACGACGACCTCGGACGCGATCCCGCAGAAGAGACCGTGCTCGACGAGCCCGGCGCGCGCCGCGAGCCTGGCGGCGAGAGCCACCGGGTCGGCGATGGGCGGAAACGCGCAATCGAGAATCCAGTTGCCCTGGTCCGTCTCGTAGGCCGCGCCGCCGGCCACGCGCCGCACCTGCGGCCTTGCGCCGATCTCCTCGAGGAATCGCTGCTGCGACATCCAGCCGAAGCGGGACACCTCGACGGGAAGCGCGTGGCGCGTCCCGAGCGCCGGGGACAGCTTCGACTCGTCGACGACGATCACGACGCGCCGGCTCGCCTGCGCGACGATCTTTTCCCGGAAGAGGGCTCCCCCGCCGCCCTTGATCAGGTTCAAGGCGGGGTCGACCTCGTCGGCGCCGTCGATCGTGACGTCGATCGCGCGCGGCATCTCCTCCGACAGGAGCGGGATCGCGAGCCGCCGCGCCTCCTCGGCGGTCGCGCGCGACGTGGGGAAACCGACGACGCCGCGGAGGGCGCCCGAGGCGAGGAGCTCGCCGATCCGCCGCGTCGCGAAGATCGCGGTCGAGCCCGTGCCGAGGCCGACGACCATCCCGGAGGCGACGAGGGACGCGGCGTGCTCGCCCGCCCGGCGTTTCTGTTCGGCGGCGGGGTCCGTCGCCGGCGCCGTCACTCGGGCGGCAGGCCGAGATCGAGCTCGGCCTTCGGCAGGGCGATCGCGGTCTCGCGAAACCCCTTGTCGACACAGACGAAGCACGCCTTGGAGACGTCGTCGGAGGCCATCTTGAGCTCGCGGTTGGTCACGAAGACCTCACGGGTCGGGTACGGCTCGTCGACACGCTTCAGGGCCACCCGCACGCCGCCGCCGGCGCGCGCCCGATGCACGATCACGAACCGGTGCGGCGGCTCGTGCGTGCACTCGACGGCGGTCGCGACCTCACTGCTCACTGGTCTCTTCTTCCTGCGAGGCCAGGTTCGCCACGGCGAGCGCGGCGTCGATCGTCGGAAAGACGCGGAACACCGAGTCGAGGTGCGTGATCCGGAACACGGCGGCCACCCGGTCGCGCGGGTTGACGAGGTAGAACCGGCGTCCCTGCGCCTCGAACCGCTTGAGGCCGCCGACGAACACGCCGATGGCCGTCGAGTCGAGGTGCTCGAGGCCCGACAGGTCGAGGATGACCGCGCCGGTCCGGTCGTTGGAGAGCATCTCGAAGCGGTCCTGGATCGCCCGGGTCGAGTCGCCCAGGGCCAGTGTTCCCGAGATCATCAGGATCGTGTGCGCGCCGCGGTCTTCTTCGACGAGCTTCACGAGGCGACCTCATCCTCGCCGTCGCGCACGAGCACGCTCGCGCGGGCGAGCGTTTCGGAGCCCGACGTCACCTCGCCGTCGAACCGGACGATCCGGCCGAACCGCGCGGCGAGCTTCACCGCGATCTCGAGCGTCTCGCCCGCCCGCGGCGTTCGCTCCGCCGTGAAACCTTCGATCCCGGCGAGGAACCCCGATCGGGCGCGCTCCGGATCGCCGCCCCGAAGGAGCAGCGCCGCCTGGGCGATCGCTTCGGCGTAAAGGACCGGGCTTGGCCAGCCGTCGCCCTCTCCCGCCGACGCGCGCCCGTTGGCGGACACGCGGGCCCGGACGCGCCCCCGCGTGAAGGCGGCGTCGCGGTCCTCCGCGACCACATCCACGAAGCGGAAGGGATAGGCGTGCGGCAGCTCGTCGAGCGCCATCAGGCCGTCTTCTTCTGCTCGATGAAGTCGCAGAGCGCGTCCACCGAGGCGAAGGCCTTGACCCCGACTTCTTCGTCCTCGACCTTGATGTGAAACTCCTGCTCGAGGCCGAGCACCAGCTCGAGCGCGTCGATCGAGTCGAGCCCGAGGCCCTCGCCGAAGAGCGGCGCGGCGTCGTCGATCGTCTTCGGATCGATGTCGAGTTTCAGGCGGCGCACGATCAATTCCTTGACGCGCGACGCCAGTTCTTGCCGGGACATGGGGTCTCCTTCTCTCGGGATTATAGCTAGGCCATGCCGCCGTCGGCGCGCCAGACCTGCCCGGTGACGTAGGAGGCCTTCTCCGAGGCCAGGAAACCGACGACGGCAGCGACCTCCTCGGGCTTCCCGAAGCGGGCCATCGGGATCCGGCCGAGGAACTCGCTCCGCGCGTCGTCTTTGAGGTGCGCGATGATCTCGGTGTCCACGAGCCCCGGCGCCACGGCGTTGACCGTGATGCCGCGGGGCGCGAGCTCGAGCGCGAGCGCCTTGGTGAACGCGATCAGGCCGCCCTTGGCCGCCGAGTAATTGGCCTGCCCGGCGTGACCCGAGATCCCGCTGACCGAGACGACGTTGACGATCCGGCCGGAGCTCTTGTGCAGCATGCCGCGGATGAGCGCCTTGGTCACCCGGAAGGCGCCCTTCAGGTCGACGTCGAGCACGTAATCCCAGTCCTCTTCCTTCATGAACGGGAAGAGCGCGTCCTTGATCACGCCGGCGTTGTTGACGAGGATGTCGGCGCCCCCGAAGTCGGCCCCGACGCGCTCGGCGAGGCCGCGGACCTCCTCCGGCTTGCGCACGTCCATGACGAGCGCCGTCGCCTGCCCGCCCGCCGCCCGGATCTCCCCGGCGGTGGCCTCCGCCCGGGCGACGTCCTCCCGGCACGTCAGGACGATCCGGGCGCCCGCAGCCGCGAGCTCGCGCGAGATCGCCCGCCCGATCCCCCGCGAGCCTCCGGTGACGACGGCCGTTTTCATGGCCGCCCGACTATATCCACGGCGGCCCGCACGGCCGCCAGACTGCCCGCCGGCTGGCACCGCGTCGTCCGGTCGATCCAGCGCCCCATCTTCGAGAGCATCTCGCCCGGGCCGACCTCGAGGAACGCGCGCGCGCCGTCGGCGACCAGCCGTTCGAACGTGTCCTTCCAGAGCGTCGGGGAGCAGAAGGCCGTCCCGAGCAGTCGCCGCACCTCCTCGCCGCCCGAGACCGGGCGCCCCTCCGGACCGTAATAGGGGACGTCCGGGTCTTTCACGGTCTTCAACCCCGCGACGAGGGGCGCGATCGCGTCGGCCACCGGGCGCATGAGCTCGCTGTGGATGGGCCAGCTCATCGTCAGGGGCAGGACCGAGAGCGCCCGCGGCTTGAGCGCGTCGAGCGCCTCGGCGACCGCCGTCTTCTCGCCCGTCAGGACGAACTGCGTCGAGGCGTTGACGTTGCCGATCCAGACGCCGCGCCCGCGGGCCCGCAGCGCCTCGAGCGACGACTCGACGACCTCGCGCCGCGCCCCGATGACCGCGCCCATGGCCCCGCGAATCCCGAGCCGCTCGGTCTCGCGCCAGACCGCGACGAGCACCTCGAGCGCCTCCTCGTAGGCGATCGCTCCCGCGGCGACCATCGCGGCGTAGTTGCCGAGGCTGTATCCCGCGGTGGCGCGCGGCGCGACCCCGGCGCGCACGAGATCGCGCGCGGCGAGCGTCGAGACCAGACAGACGCCGGCCTGCGCGGCGAGGTTCTCGTGCAGCGACGCCTCGGGACCCTCGAACAGGATCCGCTCGAGGTCCCGCCCGCACGCCCGAGAGGTCGCCGCGAAGAGAGCGCGCGCTCCGGCGTCCGCCTCGAAGAAGTCCTTCCCCATGCCCAACCACTCGGCGAGCTGGCCCGGGAAGAGGAAGGCGGCCGACCCGCTCACGCCGCCCGCAGCTCCGGCAGGACGTCCGCGAGCGCGACGCAGCGGTCGCGGGCGAGCCAGCGCTCGAGCCGCTCGGGAAACCGGCGCAGGCCGGCGAAGTGCACGAGGCGGGACATCGCCGGCAGCCCGTCCATCGGCGGATGGGCCCGGTCGATCTCCCAGGGGTGCAGGGTGAAGACCGCCGGCCAACCGCGGCCGCGAAACCGCTCCTCGGCGGCAGCGAGCACGGACTCGGGCAGGAGGCGAAACGGCCACGCGCCGCCGAGGGGCAGACGCCGGCCGAGGACGCGGCCCGTCAGCGGCGGCAGCTCGACGAGAGACCAGCCCCCGCGCCCGATGCGGCTGGGCCCCTGCGGGCTCGACGGGCCGCCGAGCGGGGGGACCGGCATCATCGAGGCGTCGCATCGGAAGCCCGCGGCCGCGAGTTCGGCGAGGGCCTCGGCGCCGGGTTCGCGAATCGACCACTCGGCCGCGCGGAACGCGCTCGCGCCCGCCCCGGCCGCGGCTTCGACGGACTCGAGCGCGCGCCGAAGGTCGGCGCGGAACTCCTCGCCCGTCATCTCGTCGGCACGCACGTGCAGGTCGCCGTGGACCCCGATCTCGTGCCCGCGCCGGACGGCTTCCTTCACGAGCGCGGGGTGGCGCCGCGCGATCCAGCCGAGAAAAAAGATCGTCGCGCGGTGGCCGCCGCGTCCGAGCAGGTCGAGCAGGGCGCCGAAGGTCTCCTCGAAGCGCGAGGCGAACCCGTCCCAGCGGCCCGGGTCCGAGTAGTAGCCGTCCCCGCAGACGTGGAACCAGTCTTCCGCGTCGATCGTGAGGACGCGCGGCGCCCGGGCGGGCATCGCGAGGGGCGTGACGGACGGCGAGGACACGGCGCGAATTGTAGCCGCCGCGTCCGGCTCCTCACTCCGTCTCGAAGACTTTGTAATAAACGGCCCCCCAGGAGATGACCCACGTGTCGCGGAAAGGCCGGTAGTGCGACGGACCTCCGTAGAGGGCGCGAACCGGGACGTGGGCGAAGCGCCGGACGTGCCGGGAGGCCTTCAGCAGGATCTCGGTCTCGATGCTGTAGCCGCGCGCGGTCAGGGAAAGCTTCCGGAGGACGCCGGCCGCCACGACCCGGTAGCCCGACTGGGCGTCCTCGATCTCGTGGCCCGTCATGCGGGTCAGAATCCGGCTCCCGATCTCGTTGGTCCGGTAGCGGTAGGCGGGGATGGCGTCCGGGTCGGACATGCGCGAACCGATCACGAAGTCCTCCCCGCCCCGGGCGGCCTCCAGAAGCGCCGCAAGGTCCTCCGGATCGTGCTGTCCGTCCGCGTCCGCGAAGGCGACGTGGGTCGTGTCGGTCGCGAGCAGGCGCTCGAGCCCGGCGCGCAGGGCCGCCCCTTTGCCGCCGTTGACTCGGAGGCGCAGGACCTCGGCTCCGGCCCGCTCGGCCTCGAGCGCGGTCGCGTCGGTCGAGCCGTCGTCGACGACCAGGACGCGATCGACCCGAGGCCTCAGTCCGCGCACCACGGCACCGACGGTCGACGCCGCCTGGTACGCGGGCACGAGGGCCACGGGACGAAACGGCTTCGGCACGCCCGGATCCTAACCTCGCCTCAACGTCCCCGTGGGCCTAGCTCCTTTGCGCTCTTCCAGATGCGTTGACTCGCCTCGGCCGCTTGTGAAAAAGTCGGGGCGCTCCATGCCAGAAAGTTTCATCCCGATTCTGGTCCTGCTCGGAGTCGCTGCGGCCATGGCAGCGGTCATCCTCCTTTTGAACTTCCTCGTTTCCCCCAAGCTCCGCACGCGCCAGAAGTCGGAGGTCTACGAGAGCGGCGTGCCGCTGGTGGACGCCTCCCGCAAGCGCGTCTCGATCAAGTTCTTCGTGATCGCGATGATCTTCATCCTGTTCGACGTCGAAATCGCATTCGTCTACCCCTGGGCCCTCGTCTTCAAGCAGGCCGCCTGGCCGCTGTTTCTCGAAATGCTCGCCTTCCTCGTGGTCCTGATCGTGGGGTACGCCTACATCTGGAAGAAGGGAGCCTTCGACTGGTGAGCCACACCCGATACCGGATCGAGGCGGCGGGCGAACCGCGGAAGTTCTCGCCGGAGGCCCTGGCGCGGATCGAGAAGATCCTGAAGCGCTACCCGACCAAGCAGGCGGCGCTCCTGCCCGTTCTCTGGCTCGCCCAGGAAACCTGGGGCTGGATCTCGAAGGAAGCTTCCGAGGAGGTCGCCCGCGTCCTCGAGCTGCCGCCCTCGCACGTCGACGGGGTCCTGACCTTCTACACGATGTTCAACCTGCGGCCGGTCGGCAGGAACCTGCTCCAGTTCTGCACCTCGATCTCCTGCCACCTCCTCGGCGCCGAGGACCTCGTGGCGCACTGCCGCCAGAAGCTCGGCGTCGACGTCGAGGAGACGACGAAGGACGGCAAGTTCACGCTGGTCGAAGTCGAGTGCATCGCGGGCTGCGACAAGGCCCCGTCGATGATGGTCAACGACAAGTACTACGAGCCGATGGACGCCGGAAAGCTCGACGCGCTCCTCGAGCGGCTCGGCCGGGACGCCTGACGTGGCCTACGAGAAGATCCTCTCGGTCCGCGTCGGCAAGCCGAACTCCCGCTCGATCGAGACCTACGTCGCCGACGGCGGCTACGCGAGCGTCCGCCGCGTCCTGACGGGCGGCATGACGCCCGAGCAAGTCCTCGAGGAGGTCAAGAAGGCGAACGTCCGCGGCCGCGGCGGCGCCGGCTTCTCGGCGGGCGTCAAGTGGAGCTTCCTGCCCAAGGACACGAAGGGCAAGCCCGTCTACCTGCTGTGCAACGCGGACGAGTCCGAGCCGGGAACCTTCAAGGACCGCCTGCTGATCGAGAACGACCCGCACCAGCTTCTCGAAGGGATGATCCTCGCCTCCTACGCGATCCGCTGCCGCAACGCCTACGTCTACATCCGCGGCGAGTTCTACGACGGCGCTCGCATCCTGAACGCGGCCGTCGAAGAGGCCTACGCGAAAGGATTCCTCGGCGAGAACATCCTCGGCTCCGGCTTCTCGGTGGACATCACCGTGCACCGCGGCGCGGGCGCTTACATCTGCGGCGAGGAGACGGGCCTGATCGAGTCGATCGAAGGCAAGCGCGGACAGCCGCGCATCAAGCCGCCCTTCCCCGCCGTCTCCGGCGCCTTCGCCGCGCCGACGATCGTCAACAACGTCGAGACGCTCTGCTGCGTCAAGCACGTGATCGACAAGGGCGCGGACTGGTTCCTCAAGCTCGGCCGCAACGAGAAGAACACCGGCCCCAAGCTCTACTGCGTCTCGGGCCACGTGAACCGCCCGGGCGTCTACGAGGCCGCGATGGGCCTCGACTTCAAGGAGTTCCTCTACGGGGAGAACTACGCGCAGGGGATCCGCGGCGGCAAGAAGCTCAAAGCCGTCATCCCCGGGGGCGCGTCGGCCGCGATCCTGAAGGCCGACGAAATCGAAGGCGTGCCGCTCGACTTCGACGGCGTCGCCGCCAGGGGCTCGATGCTCGGGTCCGCCGCGATCATCGTCATGGACGAGGACACGTGCATCGTTTCGGCGATCACGAACATCCTGAAGTTTTTCTCGCACGAGTCCTGCGGCCAGTGCACGCCCTGCCGCGAGGGGACGACCTGGCTCTTCAAGGTCCTCCACCGCATCGAGAACGGCGAGGGCCGGCCGGGCGACGTCGAGCTCCTGTCGCGCGTCGGCGGGCAGATGGCCAACGGCAT
>DATJXB010000115.1:0-14204 GCA_035500755.1 Thermoanaerobaculia bacterium
CCGGGGGTCCCCGCCCGGCGGACGGCCCGGGAGATCTGGAGGGCCTCGATCTCCTCCTCCTGCGCCAGCGGCAGCCCGTCTTCCAGGTCGTGCGTCTGCTGCGCGATCTCGTCGGACCAGTTGACGACCTGGGCTTCGAGCGTCCCGCCCGACTCGAACCGCAGCCCCTCGACGAAGTCGAGCGGGAACGGGAAGTCCTTCGGCCACGCCGTGTGCTTGAGCACGCCCTCGCGAACGTCGTGCGTCAGGTTCAGGCCCGGCTCCTCGTAGCGCTTCTCGAGCCGGTCGAGGACGCGCACCGACTGGAAGTTGTGCTTGAAGCCGCCCGCCTGCGGGTGGCTCTCGCGCAGCAGGCGGTCGAGCACCGACTCGCCCGAGTGCCCGAACGGCGTGTGGCCGAGGTCGTGGCCGAGGGCGATCGCCTCGGTCAGGTCCTCGTTCAGCCCCAGCGCGCGGGCCACGCTGCGCGCGATCTGGGCGACTTCGATCGTGTGCGTCAGGCGCGTCCGGAAGTGGTCGCCTTCGTACGGGATGAAGACCTGCGTCTTGTGCTTCAGGCGGCGGAACGCGCGCGAGTGGATGATCCGGTCGCGGTCGCGCGCGTAATCCGTGCGGGCATCGCCCGGGCTCGGCGAGGCCGCGCCGCGCGGGCGGGAGGCGCGGGCGCTCTTCGAGGCATAGGGCGCGAGACGCTCCTCCTCGAGGCGCTCGAAGTACTCGCGCGTGAACGGGGCCGCGGCCGTCGTCATTCTTCCCTACGCGAAAGCGCCGGAGAGGAGCAACGCGCGCGCCTCGCCGACGAGATAAAGGGACCCGGCCACGATTATAGGGTCGCTCGACGCGCCCGACAGCAGGCCCTCGATCGCCGCGGGAAGGCTCGCGGCCGCGCGCGCGTCGGGGCGCACCGCGGCGAATCGACGCGCGAGTTCCTCGGCGCTCGCCGAGCGCGACGACGTCGCGGCGACGGTGACGACGCGCCGCACCGCCGGACCGAGCGCCTGGGCCATGCTTTCGACGTCCTTGTCGGCCATGGCGCCGAAGACGAGGTCCGCGGACAGGCGCGCGCCCCGGAGAAACCGCGCCAGCGCCTCCGCACCGCCGGCGTTGTGGCAGCCGTCGAGCAGGATCGAGCGCCCGCCCCGGACGCGGAAGCGCTCGAGGCGCCCCGGCCAGCGCACGGCGGCGACACCGCGCTCGACCGCTTCCCGCGGAAAGCGGAAGTCCGGCGCCAGGAGCTCCGCGGCGCGGACCGCCGTCGCGGCGTTCTCGGCCTGGTGGAGGCCCGGAAGAGGCGTCGCGAGGGCGTACCGTCGCTCGGGGGTCTCGAGCGCGAAGCGCGTTCCCCCGGCCTCCGCCGCCTCTCCCGTGATTCGCGTCTCGTCGGCCAGACGGTGCAGTCGCGCTCCCGTCCGGGCGGCCGCGGCTTCGAAGACGGCGAGCGCGTCGGGATGGCGGCTCGCCACCAGCGCGGGACGCCCCGTTCGGAAGACGCCGGCCTTCTCGCCGGCGATCGCCGCGACGGTGCCGCCGAGGTCCTCGACGTGGTCGAGCGAGATCGAGGTCACGGCCGAGAGAATCGCCGGCGCGACGTTGGTGGCGTCGAAGCGGCCGCCCATCCCCACCTCGAGGAGGGCCAGGTCGACTCCCTGCCGCGCGAAGTGCGTGAACGCCGCCGCGGTCATCGCTTCGAAATAGGTCAGCGGCACGGCCGGCGACCGGTCCGCCGCCTCGAAGACCCCGCCGAGCTCCGCGTCGAGCGCTTCGGGCGAGACGTCCGCGTCGGCCACGCGCACGCGTTCGGTGACGGCGAGCAGATGCGGCGACGTGTAGAGGCCCGCCCGCAGACCGGCCGCGCCGGCGATCGCCGACAGGGTCGCCGCCGTCGAGCCCTTGCCGTTGGTGCCCGCGACGAGCACGGGTGGCACGCGCCGCTCCGGCCGCCCGAGGCGCTCGCAGACGGCGTCGATCGCGGCGAGGCCGAGCCTCATCCCCCGCTGGCCGAGCGACTCGAGACGGGAAAGGTGCGGAAGGTTCGGGAGGGGCGCCGCGCTCACCGGGCTACGCCGCGGGACGGCCGTCCCACAGAAGGCGCAGGCAGCGCCCGAGGGTCGCCTTCATCTCCGAACGATCCACGATCAGGTCGAGCATCCCGTGCTCGAGCAGGAACTCCGAGCGCTGGAACCCCTCCGGCAGCGTCTGCCGGATGGTCTGCTCGATCACGCGCGGACCCGCGAAGCCGATCAGGGCGTTCGGCTCGGCGATGTTCAGGTCGCCGAGCATCGCGTAGGAAGCGGTGACGCCGCCCGTCGTCGGGTCCGCCATCACGGAGACGTACGGGATCCGCGCTTCGGCCAGGCGGCCGAGGGCCGCGGAGATCTTGCCCATCTGCATCAGCGACAGGATTCCTTCCTGCATGCGGGCCCCGCCCGACGTCGAAACCAGGATGTACGGGCGCCGCTCCTCGAGCGCGCGCTCGGCGCCGCGGGTCACCTTCTCGCCGACGACCGAGCCCATCGAGCCCGCCATGAAGAAGAACTCCATCGCGCCGATGAGGACCGGCATGCCCTCGAGGGTGCCCGAGCCGAGGACGAGAGCGTCCGACGGGCCGACCGCGTCCTCCGCCTCGCGCAGGCGGTCGCGGTACTTCTTGCCGTCGCGAAACCGGAGCGGGTCCGCCGAGCGCAGGTTCGCCTCGAGCTCGACGTACTCCTCGTCGTCGAAGAGCATCCTCAGCCGCTCGGGCGCGGAGAGCCGGAAGTGGAAGTGACACTTCGGACAGATCTTGAAGTTCCGCGACAGCTCCTTGTTGTAGAGGATCTGGCGGCAGTTGTCGCACTTGACCCACAGGCCTTCGGGGACCTTGCTGGTGCGGCCTTCGCGCACCTCTTTGGGAGCGCGGTCTTTGCGGAACCACATGGGGGACCGGCATGGTAGCAGGAACGAGCATCCCGCTCTCAACTCGCTGACGGGCAGAGGCTTACAGGTCCCGTGCGCCCCCCGGCAGAATCGCGCTCCGCAGGCCGAAGCCCGAGCCGCGGCGCTCGAAAGGAGCGCCGAAAGCCTTCGCGAGGTTGTCCGCCGTCAGGACATCCCGCCGCGGTCCGCGGGCGATGGTTCGGCCGCCCTTGAGCAGCAGGACGGAGCTCGCCAGGTCGACCGCGAGGCCGATCTCGTGGGTCACGATCAGAACCGTCGTCCGGCGCTCTCCGTGCACGCGCCAGAGCGTCTCGAGAAACTCGAGGCGGTGGCGCGGATCGAGGCCGGCGGTCGGCTCGTCGAGCAGCCAGACTTCCGCCTCCTGCGCGAGAGCGCGGGCGAGGAACACGCGCCGCCGTTCGCCGCCCGAGAGCGCCTTGGCGTCGCGCTCGGCGAGATCCGCGACGTCGCACGCGCGCATCGCCTCCCGCGCGAGCCTGAGGTCTTCCGGCGTCTCCGCGACGAAGCCGTTGCCGTGCGGCGCGCGGCCCTGGAGAACGAGGTCGAGGCTCCGGATCGGAAAGACGAGATCGACGCTCTGCGGGACGTAGGCGATCCGCCGGGCCGTCGCCCGGCGCGGCTGCTCCGCGAGCGGCCGGCCGTCGAACCGGAGCTCGCCGCCCGACGACGGCAGCACGCGCGCGAGCACGCGCAGGAACGTCGACTTGCCGGAGCCGTTCTCGCCGAGCACCGCGACGAGGTCGCCGGCCGGAATCGACGCGTCGAGCCCGTCGAGCGCCCGGCTCGCGCCGTAGCGCGCCGAGAGGCCGCGCGCCTCGATCAGGGTCTCGGTCACGGGGTCCTCAGGAGGAGCCACGCAAAGAGCGGCGCGCCGAGCGCCGCCGTGATCGCCCCGATCGGCAGCTCCGCCGGCGCCAGGGCCGCGCGGGACACCGCGTCGGCGGTCACGAGGAGCGCCGCCCCCGCGAGCGCCGAGAGCGGGAGCAGCGTCCGCTGGTCGTTGCCGGCCACCGCGCGCACGCCGTGGGGCACGAGCAGCCCGACGAAGCCGATGACGCCGGCAAACGCCACCGCGGCGCCGGTCAGGAGCGACGCGGCGAGGAATACGACGCGCTTGGTGCGCTCCGTGTCCACGCCGAGGGCCCCCGCGCTCTCCTCCCCGACCGCGAAGAGGTTGAGACGGGCCGCCGAGCCGCCGAGGATCAGGAGACCGGCCGCGACGTAGGGCGCGAGCGCCGCGACCTTCGCCGGTGTGGCGTCGGCGAGGCTCCCCATCATCCAGAAGAGCATCGTCCGCGAGGCCTCGCCCGAAGCGATCGAAAAGGCCGCCAACAGCAGCGCCGAAAAGAACGCGTTGGCGATCAACCCCGCCAGCAGCAGCCGCTCGAGGTCCAGCCGGCCGCCCCGGCGCGCGAGCGCCGCGACGCCGACCGAGGCCGCCGCCGCGCCGACGAAGGCCGCGGCCGGAGAGACCAGCGGCGATGCCCCGGCGAGCGCCGCGCAGGCCGCACCGGCCGCCGCCCCGCCCGACGTCCCGAGGAGAAACGGGTCCGCGAGCGGATTTTTCAGGAGCGCCTGGAGCGCCGCGCCCGCCAGCGCCAGGCAGGCGCCCACCAGGGCCGCGAGGAGCACGCGCGGCAGGCGCAACGCCGCGAGCATCCGCGCGGTCCGGCCCGCCTCGCCCGAGCCGTCGAGAAGATCCCCGAGCGAGAGCCTGACGCCGCCGACCGAAAACGCGAGCGCCGCGACCGCCAGAAGGAGCAGCGCTCCCGCGGCGAGGGCGGGACCGCGGGGCCACCGCCTCACCGCGTCGCCCCGGCGAGCTCGGCGAGCGCGTCGAAGACGCGCGGCCCGGGCCGCGTCAGCGCCGCCTCGTCGACCCGGACGCGCCGGGCCCGCGAGACCGTCCCGGTCGCGAGGATCCCTTCGGGCGCAAACGCCGCCTCCCACGCGCCGCGGGCTTCGACCGAGTCCGGCGTGACGAGGAGCTCGATGGGCGCGGTCGCGAGGTACTCGCGCGAGACGATCGGCCAGCCGGGGCGGTCGGCGACGAGGTTCGTCGCGCCCGCTTCCGTCAGCACGTCGTCGAGAAAGGTCTTCCCGCCGGCCGCCTGAGGCGGGTCGGGCCACACCAGCAGCAGCGCGTTCGGACGCCGGCGCCCGGCCACCGCGGCGCGCACCGCCGCGCGCTTCTTCGACAGAGCGTCGATCAGGCGCGTTCCGGCGTCGGGAACGCCCAGCTGGTCCGCCACGAGGCGAACGCTCGCGATCACGGCGTCGAGCGAGCCCGAGGGCGTCACGGCGACCGGAACGCCCGCCGCCTGGAGCGCGCGGACCGCCGACTGCGCGTTGCCCTCCGCGATCGCGAGGACGAGGTCCGGGCGCAGCGCCACGACCTTCTCGGGGTCCACCTCGAGCCCTCCGACGCGCGGAATCGACCGCGCGGCTTCGGGATAGTCCGAGTACTCCGACACGCCGACGAGGCGGTCGCCGGCGCCGAGCGCGAAGACGATCTCCGTCAGGTTCGGGGCGAGCGCGACGACGCGCCGGGGAGATGCCGCCGCGGGGCTTCGTTCCGGCGCCCGGCAGCCGAAGAGAAGCCAGACGGGGAAGAGAAGGGGGATGAGCTTACGGCTCACAGCCTGCAGCTTACAGCCCGAGGGCGCGCAACCGTGAGCCGGGGACCGCGAGCCACGGAGCCGCGAGCCGTCAGCCGTGAGCTGTCAGCTCTTCAACCCTGCGATTCGGCTTCTTCGAGCTCGTTGCGGACGCCGAGGCGCTGGCACGCCGCGTCGTACATCTGCCGCGCGGCCTTTTGCGCATTCTGCAGCTCGGCCAGCCGGTCCTTGACCTTCGCGAGCTCCTCCTGGATCTCGCCCTCGAGCTCGTTGATCTCCTTCTTGGTGACGGTGAGCGTGTTCTCGTAGAACTTCTTCTGGTCGTTCGAAAGGGCCATGCGGGCTGTCCTCCTGTCCTCTGGAGAGTTTACGGTTTCACTTCGACGATGACGGGCCGCCACATCTTGACGGGAACTCCGTTCTTCGTGGCGGGACGAAAGTGCGCAGTCCTGACGGCCGTGACCACGGCCTCGTTGACGGCCGCTTGCGACAGGCCCTGCTGGAGACGGGCCTCGGTGGCCTTGCCGCTCTCGTCGACGAGGACGAGGACGACGACGCGGCCCTCGATCCGCTGCTGCCGGGCGATCGCGGGGTAGACGACTCGCGGCGGCGCCACGAGGGCGGGCTCGACGACGCCGGGCCCGGGACCGACGAGGTCGCCGCGCTGGGTCTCCGGTTCGCGCGCCGGCGCGGGCGCCGGCTTCGGCACCTCGACGGGCGGGGGCGGTTCGGTCGGCGCGGCCGTCGGCACGGGCACGGCGGTCGGCGGAACCGTCGGCACGAGCGTCGGCTCGGGCGGTGGCGGCGCCGCCGTCGGCGCCGAAGCCTGCGCCTCACCCGCCGCGGCCGCCGCGCCCTTCGAAGCCGCGGCGGTGCGCTCCAGGTCCTTGCGCCGAGCGGCGAGCTGTCGCTGCACCTCGGCTTCGACCGCCTTCGCATCCATCGCGGGAGCGGCGGTCGGCACGACGGCGGCCGGGCTCGTCGGCGCGGCCGTCGGCGCAGCCGCGGCGGCGGTCGGCGCCGGGGCGGGCGCCGGAGCCGCCTGGGGCTTCATCGTGCGCCACACGAAGAACCCGACGAGGACCGCGGCCGCCGCGCCGACGGCCAGGAGAAGCGGCATGCGGCTCGCCTTCTCCGTCTCGGCGGACTTCGCGTGCAGCGACCCGAAGACTTCGGGCTCCGGCCGCGCGGGCTCGGGGGGCGGCGGCGGCGCGGGCGCCGGACTCGGCGGTGGCGCGGCGGGCGGCGGAGCCGGCGGCGGCGGCACTTCGGCCGGCCGCGACGGCGCGGAGGCCTTTCGCGAGACCGGCGCTCCCTTGGACTTGCGCTTGCGCGCGGTCGGCTCCGCTTCTTCGACGGCTTGCGCCGCCTCGCGCTCCTTCGCTTCCTCGACGGCGGCTTCCTCCGCCTGGAGACGGTGCAGGTAGATCGCGACGTCGGCGCTGCCCGGAGCCGGCGTGTACGAATACAGGACCGAGTCGAGGTCGCGCAGCAGGTCCGACGCGTTGGCGTAGCGGTCGTCCGGCTCCTTCGCGAGCGCCTTGAGCACGACCGCGTCGAGGTTGCGCGGGACTTCGGGGTTCGCGTTCGACGGCGGCGGCACGTCGGCGCTGCGCACCTTCTCGAGAATGTTGATGTCGGTGTCGCCGCGGAAGAGCCGCTCGCCCGTGAGCAGCTCGTGGAGGACGACGCCGAGCGAGAACAGGTCGCTGCGGCGGTCGATCGGCCGCCCCCACGCCTGCTCGGGCGACATGTACTGGATCTTGCCCTTCAGGGCGCCCGACTGCGTCTTCGACGCCTTGGACGCCGCCTTGGCGATGCCGAAGTCGCAGAGCTTGATGTCGCCCTCGTACGAGATGAGGATGTTCTGCGGCGACACGTCGCGGTGGACGATGTTGAGCTCGTTGCCTTCGGCGTCGCGGCGCCGGTGGGCGTAGTCGAGAGCGGACGCCACGCGCGAGGCGACGTAGACGGCGAGCGGCACCGGCAGCGGAATGCCCATCTGGCGCCCCGCCTGTTGAATCGCGCGCAGATCGCGCCCGTCCACGTACTCCATCGCGATGAAGTACCCGCCGGCCTGGATCTTTCCGAGGTCGTAAATGTGGATGATGTTCGGGTGGTTCAGCTGCGCCGCGAGCTTGGCCTCGTCGGCGAACATCGTCACGAATTCCTCGTCGTCGGCCAGGTGCGGCAGGATCTTCTTGATCGCGACGATCTTCTGGAAGCCCTCGACGCCGGTGCGCTTGGCCTTGTAGAGCTCGGCCATGCCGCCGGCGGCGATGCGCTCGAGGATCTCGTACTGGCCGAACCGGTCCGGCCCCGACGACGGCACCGCCGCGGCCGGCTCCTCGCGCTTCCGCGCGGGCGGCGCGGCGCCGGACGCCGGCGCCACGCCGGGCGACGTCTTCGGCTTGGGCTTCGTCAGCCCCGAGAGTGTGTCGGAGATCATCCGGTCGACGTCGGTGTCGGAGGAGAGCTTCGGCTTCGGCGCGGCCGGCGGCGGCACCACGGGCGGCGCGACCGGAGGCGCGGCCGGCGGCGGCGTCTTCTCCGCCGCGGCTTCCGCGCGGGCCGCAGGAGGACGCGTCGCCGCCATGAGACCGGACAAGGTGTCGCGCAGCCGTTTGTCCACGTCGCTCTCGACCGAGGCCGCCTTCGCCGGCGCGGCGGGCGAGGCCGGGGCCGGAGTGGACAGCGGCAACGGCGGAGGCGCCGGCGTCGCCGCGGGCGCCGGACGCGCTCCGCGCGGCGGCCCGTCGGCGGTCAGCTCGTCGAGAACGTCGGAGAAGATGTCCGAAGACGTCAGGGGATTCGGCGCCGGCGCGGCCTGCGCGGCCTCGACCCGCATCGTCCGGGCGCCGACGTCCGTCGACTCCACGGCCTCGCGCACGGAAGCGATGAGGTCCTCGTCCGAGAACGGGCGCAGCAGGATGTCGAAGGCGCCCACCTTCTGGGCGTCCGCCTTGCGGTTCGAGCCCCGGTAACCGGTCATCATGAGGATGATCGGCGGCGCGGTCGCGCCCCCCTTCTTGCGGATCTCGCGGATGACCTCCGCGCTCGGCAGGCGCGGCAGCATGCCCGACAGAAGGACCAGGTCGAACCGGGAGGTCCCGAAAGCCTGGAGGCCGGCCTCGCCGTCGTGGCTCTCGGTGATCGTGTGGCCCATGGGGGTCAGCAGAGTTCGAATCCGCTCGACGTAGCGCGGCTCGTACTCGATCAAAAGAACCTTCTTGGGCATGGACTGAAGCTATTGTCGCTGGAAATGCCGGGAAATCAAGGAGAAGCGGTCGGAGGCGACGCGCCGGTGGCAGGAGGCGGAAGAAGGCGTCGTTCTGTTCGGAGCCGCGTCCTGCCTCCCGCCTCCCGCCCATATAATCCGCCCCCTTAGGAGACGCACATGTCCGGTCACAGCAAATGGAGCACGATCAAGCACAAGAAAGGCGCCGCCGACGCCAAGCGCGGCCGCCTCTTCACGAAGCTGATCCGAGAGATCACCATGGCCGCCAAGCAGGGCGGCGGCGCCCCCGAATCGAACCCGCGCCTGCGCAAGGCGATCGACGACGCCAAGGCCGTCAACATGCCGGCCGACAACATCAAGCGCGCCGTCCAGCGCGGCACGGGCGAGCTGCCGGGCGTGTCGTACGAAGAGGTCACCTACGAGGGCTACGGCCCCGGCGGCACGGCGGTCCTGATCGAGGCGCTGACGGACAACAAGAACCGCACTCTCCCCGAGATCCGCACGATCTTCTCCAAGCATGGCGGCAACCTCGGCGAGTCCGGCTCGGTGAAGTTCCTCTTCCAGAAGAGGGGCTACATCGCGATCGAGAAGGACAAGGCCACCGAGGATGCCGTGATGGAAGCGGCGATCGAAGCCGGCGCCGACGACGTCCAGTCGGGCGACCAGTACCACGAGGTCCAGACGTCGCCCGAGGGCTTCGACGAAGTCAAGAAGCAGCTCGAAGGGAAAGGCCTGCCGCTCGCCGTCGCCGAGATCTCCATGATTCCGACGACCGAGGTCGTGCTCGATGCCCGCAAGGCCGATCAGATGGTCAAGCTCATGGAGGCGATCGAGGACCACGACGACGTCCAGAACGTCTGGGCCAACTTCGACTTCGCCGAATCGCCGGCGCCGTAAACCGGGAACCGGGGAACCGGGAACCGGCGCTCGATCGGTTCACGGCTTACGGTTCACGCCTATGAAGATCCTCGGCCTGGACCCCGGAACGGCGGCGACCGGATTCGGGGTCGTTGTCTTCGACGCCGGGCGGCTCGTGCTCGAGCGCTGCGGCGTCTGGCGGCCTCCGGCGAAGCTGCCTCTCCCCGGCCGGCTCGACTTCCTGGCGGCGGCTCTCCAGGAGCTGATCGCGGAGGTCGCTCCGGCGGTGGTCTCGGTCGAGACCGTGTTCGCCGCCGCCAACGTGGCTTCGGCCCTCAAACTCGCGCACGCCCGCGGCGTCCTGCTGGCGGGAGCGGCGCGGGCGAGCCTCCCGGTCTTCGAGTACGAGCCGCGACTGGTCAAGAAGGCCCTGGTCGGCTATGGCCAGGCGGAGAAGGAGCAGGTCCGGGCGATGGTGCTCTCGCTCCTGGCGCGCCAGCGCGCTCGAATCCCCCTCGACGCCGCGGACGCGCTGGCCGTCGCGATCTGTCACGTGCACTCCGGGAGATAGAACGCCCCGGCGGGTGCTAGCATCCCCACACGTATGTCCTTTCAGGGTTCCATCTCGGAGCTCCCGGTTCCGGACATCATTCAGCTCGTCTCCGTCTCCGGAAAAACCGGGATGTTTCTGCTGCTCCGAGGCTCCGAGCGCGGCTCCATCTACCTGCGCAACGGCCGGATCGTCCACGCCGAGATCGACGGCGTCAGCGGCGAGGAGGCCGTCTACGCGCTGGCGATCTGGTCGACCGGGGACTTCCAGTTCACGCCCGGGAAGGAAACCGAGACGGTCACGATCGACAAGACCAACACGTCGCTCCTCATGGAAGCCGCGCGCCGGCTCGACGAGTGGAAGGTGCTCGCCCGCAAGATTCCGGGCGTCGACCACATCCCGGTGTTGAAACCGCGCGAGCTCGGCGAGCCCGTCACGCTCTCGCCGCCCGAATGGAACCTCGTCATCCGGATCGACGGCCGCCGCACCGTCGAAGAGCTCGCGCGCGCGACCAGCTCGAACTCGTTCGACACCGCGAAGGTTCTCTACGGCCTCGTCACGTCGGACCTGGTGGACATGCGGCCGGGCGGCGCCGCCAGAGCCGCCGCGCCCGCGCCCCCGGGGCCGGCGCCGGCTCCCGCAGCCGTCCCGGAAGCGGCACCGGGGAGGTCGGCGGCCCCGCCGTCACCCGCGAACCTCGGCCGCGGCGGTTCCCCGCCGCTCGGCGACGAGAAGAAGATCCTGATGATCCTGTGCACGCGGGTCAAACAAGAGGCGGAGGGAGCGATCGGCGAAGCCAACCTTCCCGGCATCGACCGCCCGTACAAGCAGGCGCTGGCCGAGATCGACCGCGGCCGAGGCGTCGAGGCGGTGCGCGACTTGATCCGCCACACCGAGAAAGCGATCGCGTCGATCCGCGGGCCCGCGATCATGAAGGCGTTCCAGGAAAAAATGTCCCTCGTGATGCAGCCGAAGGTCTGACCTCGGGCTCCGCGGTCGCGGACGCCGACGACCCCGAAAAATGCATCTGAATTGACCCTGTACGGAAGGACACCGACCTGACCGAACAGAATATGTTTGGCAATTCGGTGCTTTTGGCTTATTCTGTTAGGCAGATACGTTTTCCCGTCCGGGCTCGAAAGGAGACACTGCATGACGCCGAAGCGGACCGCGCTCCTCGGGATGCTGATCTGCCTGACTGCCGCCGCCGCGTTTGGGCAGCCGGCCGTGGTCGCCCCGAACGTGGGCGGCGATATCGGACTTTTCACTTTGAGCACGGCCGACTCGCCCAAGGCCGGCCAGTTCACCTTCGGCCTGTACGGCTGGTACGCGCCGCGAGACGCCGCGCCGATCTACCCGGATCAGCCCAACAACACGCGCTGGTTCGTGCAGTATGGCGGGACCGCCTCGATCGGCCTGGGCCTGACCAACTGGTGGTCGATTTTCGCCTCCGGCGGCGGAATGGTGAGTCGCAGCGGCGGCGGATGGCAGGGCGGCATCATCAACGCGATCCCCATCCCCGGCTCGTTCAACGTCTCCGAGGGTGAAAAGATCCGCCTGGGAACCAAGGTCAGCTTCCACTCCGAGAATGACCCCGATCTGCGCTTCGGTCTCTGGTTGGCGGGCCTGATTCCCGTCAACACCAGCTCCGTCGTGGAGGGCGACCCCACCGAGGGTGTCACCCTGAACCGCATCAACACCGACCGGGGCGACTGGGAGTGGGGCGGTTCGGTGACCAAGGGCGTCCTGACCGGCACCGTGTCCTACACCCTCGTCGGCCAGCCGACGACGGTCGACGTCCGGGTCCCGAACTGGTTGCGCTTCGGCGTCGGCGCCGAGATTCCCGTCCTTCCGCTGGTGCACGTGATCGCGGAAGGCGTGTACAACGTCTCGGACGGCGGCGACTTCCCCGAGCCCGACTATGGCGTGATCAACGCCGGCGTGCGCGCCTGGATCGGCCACACCGGATGGGCGGTCTCGGCGGCCCTGAGCACGAACGCGAGCATGCTCTTCGACCATGGCGCCAACCCGAATCCGTTCGGCGGCACTCTCGGCATCACCTACGCCGCGTGGCCTCCCCCGCCGCCGCCGCCGGTCGTGGTCCCCGCGGCCGCCGAACCCGTCGTCGAACAGCCGGCGCCCGCTCCGGCGGCCCCGGCCGTGACGACGGCCGCTCCGCCGCCGCCGCGCCCCGCCCCGAGGACCACCAGCGACGAGATCTTCTTCGACGGCAAGAGCGCGCGCCTGACCAACATCGCCAAGGCCGTGCTCGACGGCGTCGCCCTCCGCATGAAGAACGACCTGAACGCGACCGCGGTCGTCACGGGGTTCACCGACAACAACGGCGCGGATCAGGCCAACCAGGAGCTCGGCATGAAGCGGGCCCAGGCCGCCAAGGAGTACCTGGTCACGCGGCACGGCATCGACCCCGGCCGCATCTCGACCGTCTCCAAGGGCGCGGCCGAGCCGGCCTACGACAACGCGACCGCTCAGGGTAAGATCAAGAACCGCCGGGCGACGATCGTGGTGACGCTCGTTTCGGGAACGTGAGAGGGGTAACACTCCAGAGCCTTTCCGAACCCCCTCCTCGCGAGGGGGTTTTTTGACTGCGGCCAACGAGATCGAGGTTCCTCACAGCCCGCCTCCCCGGGTCGTCGGGCTGACCGCGATCTCGACCGCCTCGGTCGTCGGCCTCCTCTACTACGGCCGTCCGCTTCTCGTCCCCGTCGCCTTCGCCCTCTTCCTCGCCTTCGCGCTTCGGCCTTTCGTGTCGCTGCTCGAACGGGCCGGCGTCCCGCGCGTGCTCGCGATCCTCCTGATCCTGTTCGTCATCGTCGGCGGCGTGGCCCTGCTCGTCATCAACGTGACGGCCCAGCTCAACCAGTTCTTCGCCGCCCTGCCCCGCTACCAGCCGCGGATCCGCGAGTTCATCAGCCAGGTGATGGACTTCGTGAACCGGCTGCGCGAGCGCATGGGCTCGATCCTTCCCGAGGACTCGCGCGGCGTGCGCGAAGTCAAGGTCACCGGCTCGCAGCTCGACACGACGCGGGCCGTCTTCATCCAGCTCGGCGAGACGCTCGGCGTCCTCCTCTACGCCGCGACGGTGCCGTTCCTGACGTTCTTCATGCTGAAGGATCGCGAGAAGTTCAACCGCGTCCTCGCGGGCATCTTCACGCGCAACGAGCGCCTCGGCGAGGCCGACGTGACCGGCGCGATCTCGCGCACGATGACGGCCTACGCCCTCGGCCTCGGGTTCGTGATGCTGATCATGGCCGGCGTCACGACGCTGACGCTGATGGTGCTCCGGATCGACTACTACTACGTGCTCGGACCGATCGCGGGGATCGCGATCCTGCTGCCGTACGTCGGCGTGATCCTTTCGACGCTGCCCGCGGTCGCCGTCGCCTTCTTCCAGTACGACGGCGAAAAGGCGCTGCTGGTCTTCCTGGTCTACAGCCTGTTGCAGTTCCTCGAAGGCAACGTGCTCACCCCGTTCATCGTCGGCGGCAAGGTGCGCCTCTTCCCGCTGACGGTCATGGTCGCGTTCATCTTCTGGGGCACGATCTGGGGAATTCCCGGGGCCGTCCTCGCCGTGCCGCTGACCTCGGCGATCAAGGTCGTGTGCGAGCACGTCCGCGGCTGGGAAGGTCTCGCGCGTCTGCTCGGCGAGCCCGACCTGCCGCACTTCCACAAGAAACGCCGGCACGAGCCCGAACACGCGGCCGAAGCCGGCTGACGAACCGGAGCGGCCGAGAGACTTCGGGCTCACGGACGGCCCACGAGGAGGATCATCTCGGCCCTGTACTACTCCGGGATCACCGGAGGCTGTCAGACGAGCCCTCCCCTTTACTGCCCCGACAGTCCCGTGACGCGCGGCCAGATGGCGGTGTTCCTGGCGAAGGCTCTCGGGCTCAACTGGACGGGCGACTGAGCCGCGCCCGGAACGGCTCGGCCATGCCGTCGCGTCGACTCAGTTCGGCGCGGCTCCGCCGCCGGGGGGCCG
>DATJXB010000116.1:0-27549 GCA_035500755.1 Thermoanaerobaculia bacterium
CCTGAGCCCCGACTTCGCCGCGGTGCCATCGCCACAACAGCGCGGCAATGTCTTCGCGAGAGGTGCTTAGCGCCATCTCTGCTCCTTCACGCGGCCTAACGGGCAGCGGGTCAGCGGCGAGTGAGGAGCCGAAGGCGACGAACGAGTCCGCTGCACCCGCATGTTAGGCCGCACGCCTCAACCCCGACTTGCGGAATCGGCGAAAAGCATATAGGTCCCCACGTCCGATCGCGGATATCCGGGCTCGATTTGCCGTGGAAACCTCAGAACCAGGTCGAACGGCCTCATCCACTCTCCATAGGTCGCTACGGCCCTACCCTTGGTTATTCCTCCACCCTCCGCCCCATCCATGAACGCGGCATCGGTCTCCTCGGTCAGGAGTACGCACCCACCTTGACCCAATCTCTTGAGCTCTGCAGCGACTTGGCGAGCCTCCGCATCGCCAAGATGCTGCAGAACCGTAAAGGTCATCACAAAGTCGAAAGACCCTGATGACGCTGGGAGATTCGAAAGCGCTTCGATCTGATGAAACTCGATCTGCGGCAATAGGCGGCGCGCTTCAGCCACGAACGTGGACTCTCGCTCGAACCCGACCACCTGCTTCGCGACTTCGGCCAGAACCATCGTTAGGCGGCCGTATCCGCAGCCGACGTCGCATGCTCGTGCGACGGGCTTGATCGCGGATGCCGCCTGCAGGCAGCGTCTGACGTCCCGCTGCTCGAGGTAGTTCCGGACGTTGGCGCTCGGTCCTAGGGCATCAGCGACTTCCGCGACCGTCCAATGGTGGCGAGCCGGCGCTGTCATTTCGTGTGGCCTAACAGCTGCATAGGCTGTAACTTATCCTTCCTACGTAAACTCGTCATTCGCTGCAAAGGCGCGTGTCCTATTCCTCTACGTCTTTGTCACCGAAATCGTCCGGAAGTTCCTCGCCAGGCATGAGCTGCCGCTCGGGCGGAACCAGGGATGTCAGGTAGTTAGGCTGCAGACCGAGTTGCCTAACGTCTGGACTCGAGGCGAAGCCGGCCCAGAGAATGTCCGCGGGGCTCCGCACGCCGCGGCCGCCGCGGTTCAAGACGTGGGTGTAGATCATCGTGGTCTTCACGTCCTTGTGGCCGAGAAGCTCCTGGATGGTGCGGATATCGTACCCCTCTTCGAGCAGGTGCGTCGCGAAGGAGTGGCGGAAGGTGTGGGCGCTGACCCGCCGCGAGATGCCGACGTCGAGCACGGCTCGGCGCAGGGCGCGCTGGATGACGGTCTCGTGCAAGTGATGGCGGCGCTCGGGTTGCGACTCGGATGGCGACTCCTTGCCCCGCGGGTCGCGGCTTCGGTGCTCGCCCGGGAAGACGTACTGCCAGCCCCACTCGCGTTCGGCGCCGGGAAACTTCCGGGCGATGGCGTCGGGCAGGTAGACGGAGCCGAAGCCGTCGGCGAGGTCGCGCTCGTGGATGCGCTTGACCCGTGAAAGCCACGACGGCATCTCGGCGCGAACGACGATGGGAAACGGCACGACGCGGTCTTCGCCGCCCTTGGTATCGCGGACGACGATGCGGTTGTTGCCGAACTCGAGGTCCTTGACGCGCAGGCGAAGGCACTCGAGCAGGCGCAGGCCGGTGCCGTACAGAAGGGTCGCGACGAGCTTCGGGGTGCCGCCCATGCGGGCGACGACGCGGCGGACTTCGGAGCGGGTGAGGACGGTCGGCAGCCGGCCGGGACGCTTGGCGCGGATGACGGTGTCGAGGTCGGGCAGCGGCTTGGCGAGGACGTGGCGATAAAGGAAGAGAAGGGCCGAGAGAGCCTGCGTCTGCGTGGACGAGCCGACCGGGCCTTCGACGGCGAGGTGGGTGACGAAGGCGTTGATCTCGGCCTCGCCCATCTCCATGGGATGGCGCTTCTGGTGAAAGAGGATGTAACGGCGGATCCAGCCGACGTAGGCCTCTTCGGTGCGCAGGCTGTAATGGCGCGCGCGGATCGCCTGGCGCACGCGATCGAGCAGGCGAGGCTGTCCCGGCGGTGCCGGCGCGGCTGGCTCGGGCACGTCAGCCGCCCTGGCCAATCCGCCGAGTCTCGCAGGCAACGAAGGCGCCGAGGACCCCTTCCGAAGCGAGATCGAGGAAGACGACCCTGTCTAGTTGGTCCGGCGCTTCCTGTGCCTGTCGCTCCCGGACTCGAGACGCCGAAGTACGTCGCGAGCGGGAATCGTCGTGACCTTGCCTGCGCCCGACTCCCGCAGACGTCGCTCCGACTTCACTCCCGGTTGAAGCACCTCGGCCTCGATCTGCGCGAGCTTTCTGGACATGCCGACTCCCTCCGGAGGGCATCGGTGTACCTCCGCCGTGTCCTCCTTCTTATTGTCGCGAGACTTCTGCGGGCTGCCGTAACGTCGGCAGGTACTAGCGGTGGGCCAGCTCCTCGCGGATCACGCGGCGCAGGGTCTTCTCGAGCGGCTCCCGTCTTTCGGCGATGAATTGCCTGAGCGCGAGATTGATGAGCGTCTGATAGTTGCCGCCGCCCGCCGCGTGAACCTGCTCGCGGAACCAGGCCAGCACGTCGTCGTCGAGCCGGATCGTGATCCGAGTCTTACCAGGCGGCACGGGAACGACGGGCCCTCGCTTGCCTCCGCGGAAGTCGTATTCCTTCTTCATCGCATGATTCCGTATGCCCGTCGCTCGCGAGCAGTCGCCTTCCGCGCCGAGATCAGTCGAATCCGATCGCCACGCCAGGTGTGGACGACGACCAACAGCCGGTCCTCAAGAGCCGAAACGGCATCGGCAAAATCGATGCCGTGGTCGCGAAGATTGGCGCGGGCCTTGCGATCGTCCCATTCGAACTCACTCATGGATTATATGTACGTTTGTGCACGGCCGCCAGCGCGCGATGGCGGCCACCTGCCTTTCAATACTTGTCGTGAGGGCAGATCCTCAGTCGTACACGCCGTCGGCGAACCAGTGGCCGCCGTCGCGGTCGCGATAGATGCGGTAGAGGCCGCCGTCGGTGAGCTCGACGTCCCAGTAGTCGCGGTCGGCGGGCGCGTCGGTCCACCAGCCTTCCTCGAGCGACCACGGTCCGGCGGCGACGCGGACGGAGCCGGCGATCGGCGGCGCGGCGTCGGGCGCGAGCGTCCTGACCGAGACCGGCCGGATCTCTTTTTCCCCTCTCCCCCCGTCGGGGGGAGAGGGCAGGGTGAGGGGGGCATTCTCGAGCAGCACCTCGAGCTCGACCGGCGGCCGGAGTACGCGCACGGAGAGAAGTCCGCGCCCGTCGCGCGGCGCGGGCTTCACGCGCGGGGGCGGCGGCGGCGCGTAGCCGGTCAGCGTCAGGCGCTCGGGGCGGTGGCCGTCGACGGAACGCGGTGAGCCGACGCGGTCGGAGCCGAGGAGCGCGGCCAGGCGCGCGATCGTGGTCGCGAGGCGGTCGGGCGAGAGCGCGGCGGGACCGAACAGGGTCAACTGCGCGCGGCGCGGCGCGTCGGGGTGCGCGGTGAAGGAGAAGCCGGCGACGGCGGCGCCGGGCGGCCGCGCTTCGAGCTCGAGGCGGACGAGTGTGAGCAGCGTCTTGACGTCGCGCGTGGGCGCGGGCAGCGCGATCGAGCGCGCGTCGTGGCCGCCCGGGTCGAGCTCGAGCGCGACGTCGAGGCGCGTGCACGCGAGCGCCTGCGTTTCGAGGCGACGGACGAGGCGCTCGAGCGCCGCGTGGCCGACGAAGAGAAACGGCTCGAGGGTCGCGAGCGGCCACTCGAGCTCGAGCCCCTCGGTGAAGACGGGCGGCGGCAGGCGCGGCTCGAGCGGCCGCGGGTCGATGCCGCGCGCGGTCGCGTGGAGCGCCCGGCCGGCCTCGCCGAGGCGGCTCCCGACCTGGCCCTCGGGGAGCTTCGCGAAGTCGCCGATCGAATGGAGGCCCCAGCGGTCGAGGGTCGCGGCGATCTCGAGCGCGGGCGCGAGGCGCTCGAGCGGCAGCGGCGCGAGAAACCGCTGCTCCTCGCCGTCGGCGACGACGGTCGGCGAGCCGGGCAGCCCCGCGGCGACGCGCGCGGCGAGCTTGGACGCGGCGACGCCGACGCGCGCGGGCAGCAGCGCCTTCTCCGCCGCGAGCAGAATCGCCATACCAAGAGACGCCGCCCCTCTCCCTTTGGAAGAGGGGGTGGTGAGGGGAGTGATTTCGCCGGGTACTCCCAGCATCGGATGCCCGTCCAGCTCCAGGTACACGACGCCCTCTCCCGCGTCCTCGACGCGCGGCGAGAAGGACTCGGCCACCTCGAGCAACGCCTCCTGCGCGGAGCTCTCGCAGGCGCGGTCGCGGCCGCGGGCGACGAGCTTCGGCAGGATCGCGCGCGCCTGGGGCAGCGTCATGCCCGCCTCGATGCCGGCGCGGCGCGCCTTGCGCGTTGCCGCGACGAGACGCGCGGCGCTGCCGTTGCCCTCGCAGACGGCGACGGCCTCGTCTTTGAGCTCCGGCTCCGCGCGCAGCCGCGCGGCCAGCGGAAAGAGCGGGACGAAGAGACAGGCGATCATGGTGAGAGTTCCCCCCTCACCCCAACCCTCTCCCCCCGTTGGGGGGAGAGGGAGTCTGAGCAAACCCTCGCCCCCCGTTGGGGGAAGAGAGAGTCTGAGCAAACCCTCGCCCCCCGCAGGGGGGAGAGGGCAGGGTGAGGGGGGCGATCACTTCCGCCACCACCAGCCCCATCTCCCCCTCCCCCCGCCGCGCGAGCGCGTCCTTCTCGAGGACGAGCCGCGCGGAGAGTCCGCCGAGCAGCCGCGTCCCTCGCCCGCTCCCTTCCCACAGCGCGCGCGCCGAGCCGGCGGACACGGCGGCGCCGGCGGCGATCCCGCTGACGCGATAGGGCGCGAGCACGAAGAGCGCGGCGCCGTGCGAGCGCGCCGCGCGCTCGAGGCGCACCCACGCCGCGTCGGGCACGAAGCGTCCGCGCACGGGCGGCAGGCCGAGGTCCACGACGACGAGCGGGAATCCCGTCGACAGCAGCATCTCGGCGCTGGCGACGGCGCCCTTCAATTTCTCGGGCCGCACCCAGAGGAGGCGCTCGAGATCCACACCCGCGTCTTCGGCCGACTGCGGATCGAGATGGCCGCCGAGGTCCACGAGCGCGGCCGCCTCGCCGCTCGAGGTCGCGGCCGCGAGTGTGGACATCGCGATCGAGAAGCGTCCCGACGAGCGGCGCCCGCAGAGCTCGACCAAACCGCCGCGCGGCAGTCCGCCGGAGAGCAGCCGGTCGAGCGCAGGCACGCGCGTGGGCAGCGGATCGCGGCGCGAGGCGGGCGAGGGCAGATCCGACGCGCGCGTCAGCTTCGCGCCGAGCCCCGAGAGCAGGCTCTGCGCGGCGGCTTTGCGCGAAAGACCTTTCCCTTCGAGAAGGTCTGCGAGAGCCGGAGCCATCGCCTGCGCGCCGGACATGGGAGAAAGAAAATAGGCGTAAATAAGGCGTAAGTCAATGGAGCTCTAACCCCCTATTCCTGTGGCGAATAGAATCCGCCTGACCCGACAGTCGAGGCCGAGCGCATGGCGCACGACGTCTTCATCAGCTATTCGAGCAAGGACAAACCGGTCGCCGACGCCGTGTGCGCGGGGCTGGAGGCGCAGGGCCTGCGGTGCTGGGTCGCGCCGCGCGACATTCTGCCGGGCTCCGACTGGGGCGGCGCGATCATCGACGCCATCACCGGGAGCAAGGTGATGGTGCTCATCTTCTCCGGGCACGCGAACTCCTCGCCGCAGATCAAGCGCGAGGTCGAACGCGCGGTGGCCAAGGGCGTGAAGCTCGTTCCCTTCCGCATCGAGGACGTCGCTCTCGGCAAGACGCTCGAGTACTTCATCTCGACGCCGCACTGGCTCGACGCGCTCACGCAGCCGCTCGAGGCGCACATCGGCAAGCTCGCCGAGACGGTGCGCTTTCTCGCGGCCGCCCGCGACTCCTCCGAGGTCCCGCCCTCGCTTCC
This sequence comes from Thermoanaerobaculia bacterium, assembly GCA_035500755.1. Taxonomy (GTDB): domain Bacteria; phylum Acidobacteriota; class Thermoanaerobaculia; order UBA5066; family Gp7-AA6; genus DAHUXD01. The sequence continues at coordinate 5,946 of DATJXB010000116.1, forward strand.
CAAGCCCACGGGCGCTCGGCTGGCGATGGCGGCCGGCCCGGCTGCGGCCGTCGCCCCGCCGGCGCCGGCGCGCTCTCCGTCGCGCGCGCCGCTTCTCGTCGGCCTTCTCGCCGCCGCGGCGGCGGCGGCCTACTTCTTCGTCTCGCGGCCCGAGCCGCCGGAGATCGTCGCCGTCAACTTCCCCAACGCGATCCCGTCGAACTCTCAAAACGTCGTCGGCACCGTGCAGTTCAAGTCGGGTCGCGACGCGATCGCCCGCGTGGAATTCTCGGTCGTCCAGGCCGCGCGCTTCGACGGATTCTCGTTCGCGCCGAACGTGGCCGGGCAGAAGCGCGGCAGCTTCAACTTCGGGATCCACGCGGCCCAGCCGCAGCAGGTGACGCTCGCGGCGACGCTCGTGGATGCGGCCGGGCGGCGCTCGAGCCCCGTGTCCTTCTCCTTCGAGGTTCAGAAGGCGGCCGCGCGCGCGCCGACGACCGATCGGTCGATCCAGATCAACACGCCGCACGGGCTGAAATTCAAGATCCCCGGGTGAGCGACTTGGGAGCCGCGCCCTGGCGCGATCCGGTTATCATTTCGTCAATGGCCCCCCGGTTGACCTGATCCCCGCATGAGTCTTCTTCTCAAGGGACTGATCGTGGGGTTCTGCCTGGCCGCGCCCGTGGGGCCGATCGCGGCGCTCTGCGTCCAGCGCACGATCTCGAAGCACCTCACCTCGGGACTGGTTTCGGGGCTGGGCGCCGCGGCGGCCGACGCCTTCTACGGCGCGGTCGCGGCCTTCGGCGCGACGATCATCTCGGAGTTCCTGATCGCCGAGCGGTCGTGGATGCAGCGGGTCGGCGGCGTGATCCTGATCTTCATGGGCCTGCGCCTCTTCCTCGCCAGGCCCGTCGAGGAGAAGACGGAGACCAACGGCAAGGGCCTCGCCGGCGACTTCCTGTCGACTTTCCTGCTGACGCTGACGAACCCGATGACCTTCGTCGCCTTCGCCGCGGTCTTCACGACGATGGGCATCGGCGCCGTGCGCGGCCGCCCGTTCCTGACGGCGGAGCTCGTCGGCGGCGTGCTGCTCGGGTCGCAGCTCTGGTGGATGATCCTCTGCGGCGGCGCCCACGCGCTGCGCCACCACTTCGACTTCCGCAAGCTGACGACGATGAACCGCGCCACCGGCGTGTTCGTCATGGGTGTCGGCGTCGTGTATCTGCTCATCGGGACCGAGCAGGCGCAGCACGAGCCCAGGGCGGCGTACACGGGAGTGGCGCCCCTCTCATCCGGTCACCTCCGCCGCTCGAAAGCCTCGAGCCTCCCCCGCGCCTTCCGCAGCGCCCGCTCGAGCGACGCGTCGACGCCGAGCGAGACCGCCTCCTCGTAGGACGCCCAGCGGATCGGCCGCATCGGGTCCTCCGATGCCGCCGGGTCCGCGTCGGACTCGGTCGTGAGGAGAAACCGCACGTCGAAGTGATGATGCGCGGGATCCTTGCCGCGCGCCGGAATCGGGTGGACGTCGACGTCGAGGATCGCGCGGCCGAGCGGCGCGTCGAAGCGCGCGATGCCCGTCTCTTCGATCGCCTCGCGCCGCGCCGCGTCGAAGGCCGACGCGTCCTCGTGCTCGGCGTGGCCGCCCGGCTGGAGCCAGCGCGAGAGCTTGCGGTGGAGCACCAGCAGAAACGCCGAACCGTCCGGCCGCGCCACGACGGCGCTCGCCGTGACGTGGCCCTCCGGGTTCGCGCGGGCGAAAGGGTCCGACGGACCCGCGACGAAGGCGGTCAGGCGCGCCAAGGACTCCTCCTCGCGTGGCCCCTCCGGCGCGTGGCGCGCGAGCTCGCGGAGCAACGCGTGGCGGTCCATCGCCATCGATCGTACTCCGCCTGATGCGTTCGAATCAGGACGCGCCCCGCGAAGCCGCCTAGATTGGCGGGGCGCCGTGGCTCGTCGCCACGGACCCGGAGAGGAAGCGACATGGATGCTGTCTGGCTCGCGCGGCTGCAGTTTTCGCTGACGGTGATGTTCCACTTCCTGTTTCCGCCGATCTCGATCGGCCTCGGCTTCCTCGTGTTCCTGCTCGAGACCGCGCGGTGGCGCACCGGCCGCGACGTCTACCGGCGCGCCTCCGACTTCTGGCTGAAGCTCTTCGCGATCAACTTCGCGGTCGGCGTGGCGACCGGCATCGTCATGGAATTCGAGTTCGGGACGAACTGGGCCGGCTACTCGAGGTTCGTCGGCGACATCTTCGGGGCGCCGCTCGCGGCCGAGGGCGTCTTCGCCTTCTTCCTCGAGTCCGGGTTCCTCGGCCTGCTGCTGCTCGGCCGCAAGCGCATCTCTTCGTTCGTCCGGTGGTTCGCCGCGGCGATGGTGTCGCTCGGGACGGTGCTCTCGGCTTTCTGGATCCTCGTCGCCAACTCCTGGATGCAGACGCCGGACGGCTACCGGGTCGAGGGCGGCCGGGCGCTGTTGACCGACTTCGGCGCCGCCGTGTTCAACCCGTCCACGCTGCCGCGCTTTGCCCACACGCTGTCGGCCTCGCTGTGCATGGGCGCGTTCCTGATGGCGGGCATCTGCTCGTGGCTCTACCTGAAAGGCCGCGGGAGCGATGCCGCGCGCGTGTCGCTGCGCCTGGCCGTCGTCGCCGCGTTCGCGGGCTGCGCGTTCGTCTTCGTCAGCGGCGACCGGCACGCGCGGCAGGTCGCGCACACCCAGCAGGCGAAGTTCGCGGCGATGGAGGGTCTGTACTCGACGCAGAAAGGCGCGCCGCTCATCCTGTTTTCGCTGCCGCCCACGCAGCAGGGACCTCGCGAGGGTCCCGAGATCGTCATCACCAACCTGACGTCGGCTCTCGCGTTCGGAAACTTCCAGGCGCCGATCCGCGGGCTCCAGGACTTTCCCGCCGACCAGTGGCCGCCGGTGGCCGTGACGTTTCTCTCGTTCCACAACATGGTCATCGTCGGCAACCTCATGGCGCTCGTCGCGCTCGCCGGGCTCGTCCTGCTGCTGGCGCGAAAGCTCGAGACGGCACGCTGGTGGCAGCGCGTCGCGATCGCGGCGGTGCCGCTCCCGATGATCGCGATCCAGCTGGGCTGGACGACGGCGGAAGTCGGCCGGCAGCCCTGGATCGTCTACGGCCTGCTGCGGACGAAGGACGCGGTCTCGAAGGTCGTCGCCGCGCCCGCGATCCTCTTCTCGATCATCCTGTTCTCGGCCATCTACCTGTGCCTCGGTGGGCTCTGGCTCTTCCTGCTCGGCCGCGAGATCGCGCACGGGCCCGATATCGGAACGCGGCCCGACGCGGCCGGGGAGGATCGCCATGTCGCTTGAGGTCGCGTGGTTCCTGCTCGTCGGCGTCCTGATCGCCGGCTACGCGATCCTCGACGGGTTCGACCTCGGCGCCGGAATGCTGCATCTCTTCGTCGCGCGCGGCGACGGCGAGCGGCGGCAGATCGTCAACGCGATCGGCCCCGTCTGGGACGGCAACGAGGTCTGGCTCCTGACGGGCGGCGGCGCTCTCTTCGCCGCGTTCCCCAGGGTGTACGCGACCGTGTTCTCGGGACTGTACCTGGCGCTGATGCTCGTGGTGACGGCGCTCATCCTGCGCGCGGTGAGTCTCGAGTTCCGCGGGCGGCTCGACTCCCCCGGCTGGCGTCGCGGGTGGGACGTCGTCTTTGCCGTATCGTCGTTTCTGCCGTCGCTGCTCTTCGGCGTTGCCGTCGGCAACATCGTGCGCGGGCTGCCGCTCGATGCGGAGGGCGAGTTCGCCGGCACTTTCGTCGGGCTGCTCAACCCGTTCGCGCTCGTGACCGGGCTCTTCTCGGTCGCGATGTTCCTGACCCAGGGCGCGGCGTGGCTCCAGCTGAAAACGGGCGGCGTCGTGCGCGAGCGCGTTCTCTCCGCCGGCCGCGCCGCGTGGACGGCGTGGGTCGTCCTCTACGTCGCGCTGACGGCCTTCTCACGCGTGGCGGCGCCGCGCTCCTGGGAAGCGCCGCCGGTGCCGGCATGGCTGGCGCCGCTGCTCTTCCTCGGCGCCGCCGCGGCGACCCGTGCGATGTGGGGGCGCGGCGCGCGCTCGACCGCGTTTCTCTTCTCCTCGGCCGCAGTGGCGATGGCGGTCGCCACGCTCGGCGCCGCGATCTTTCCGAACCTGGTGCCGGCGCTCGGCGATCCGGCGCGAAGCCTGACGGTCGGGAACGCTTCCTCGTCCCCGCTGACCCTGCGCGTGATGCTCATCGTCGCCCTCGCGGGCATGCCGATCGTCCTCGGCTACACCGCGTTCATCTACTCGCGCTTTGCGGGCCCCGTCGCCCTCGACGAGCACAGCTACTGAGCGGCCGAGCCCCGCAGATCCCGTCGCGAAGCTCGGGCGACGGCCTACGAATCCGTCGACGTCTCGTCGACCTCGTCCCTCACCTTGTGCACGAGCGCTTCGACCGATTTCTCGTCGAGGCCCTCGGGGCCGACGCCCCGCTTGACGAAGTCCACCCACTCCCCGTCGACCCGGACCTGCACGGACAGAAGCCGCGCCCGTCCGTACGAGCACACGCGCACCGCGAGGTTGGGCCGCACGTAGGTCGCCTGGCGGTTGCCCGACTCGTCCGGCGGCGTGACGTCCTGGGGCGCGTAGCCCATCTGCCGAAAGGCCGACCCGATCCGGTCGAAAGCGGCTTCCAGGGTCAACATGGCGGAACCTCGCTCGATGAGCCGGATTCTATTGCAGGCGGGTGAGGGCCTCGTTCTTCCCTCTCCCCCACCGGGGGGAGAGGGCGGGGGTGAGGGGGGGGGAAGGCCCCTACCCTCTCCCCCGGAAGTCGCTCGACAGCATCAAGAACTGCCCCCGCTCCTCGCGCTCCTCGTGCTCGGCGGCCGCGGCGGCGAGGGCCTCGGCGCCCCGGTCTTTCCACCACGCCCGCGCCTCGGCGATGGTCCAGGCGGGCGCGACGGCGCAGGCTTCGAGCGCCGCGTCGAGCTCCTCGGCCGTCGCCGGGCGGGCGTTGCGGTCCGCCGAGAGACAGCGGCGCAGCAGATCCTCCAGCGCGCGCGGCACCTCCTCCTTCGCCGCGCCCGCCATCGACGCGGGCGGCCCCTGCCGCTCGAGCTTGAAGACCTCGAGCGCGGTTCGCCCCGGAAAGGGCGCGCGCCCCGTCAGCAGGAAGTAGCCGACCGCGCCGAGGCCGAAGATGTCGGCGCGCGCGTCGACGTTGCCGGGATCGCTCATGCCCTCGGGCGCCATGTAGAGCGGCGTGCCGAGCAGCGACCCGTCCTGCGACAGCGCCGCGTCGCTCGAGCCCGGTCCGTCCGCGGCGCCGCGCTCGACGTCGCCGATCTCCTTGACCAGACCGAAGTCGAGGATCTTCACGAAGTCCGGAATGCCGCCGTAGACGCAGAGCATCACGTTCTGCGGCTTGATGTCGCGGTGGATCAACCCCGCGGCGTGCGCTTCGGCGAGCGCGCCGCAGGCCTGGCGCAGCAGGTAGACCACGCGGCGCGCCGGCAGCGGGCCGTCGAAGGCGACGAGCTGGCCGAGGTTGATGCCGCGCAACAGCTCCATCGCGTAGTAGAAGACGTGGTCGGCGGTCCGGCCGTAGTCGTAGATCGCGATCGTGCTCGGGTGCGTCAGGCCGGCCGTCAGCTGGACCTCGCGCTCGAAGCGCGCGATCGCCCGCTCGCCTTCGACGCCCGGCGCGAGGAGCTTGACCGCCGTCGGCCGGCGCAGCAGCGCGTGGCGCGCCTCCCAGACCACACCCATCGCGCCCTTGCCGAGCTTCTTGACGAGGCGGTACGGGCCGACTTTCTCGGCCTGGCGGCGCAGGCGCGCGATCGTCCGCAGCGCCGTCACCGTGACGAGGCCGACGAGCGAGGCGAGGATGCCGAAGAGCGCGGCCTCGACCGCGCCGCGGCGCGACGGCAGGAACGCCCCCGGCAGCGCGAAGACGTCGAGCGTCCAGCGCCGCCCGGCGAAGAGGACGATGAACGAGAGCTCGAACGCGTCGCGCCGCGTCAGGCTCGCCGCGTCCGTGGGCCGCTCGGCGAGCGCCGGCGTTCCGGGCGCCTCGAGGTCCCGCAGCCGCAGGCCCAGACCGGCCGCATCCGCCTGCGCGGCGGCCTTGTCCACGACCGGCGCCACGCGGAAGATCGCGGTCGCGAACCCGCGCAGCTTTTCCAGCCGCTTCGCGGGCGAGCCGGGATCGCCGTCCCGGTAGACGGGCCCGTACACCGCCACGACCGGCCAGGTCTTGCGGCCTTCCTCCTCGAGCAGCTCGAACGGCACCGAGGCGTAGAGGTCGCCGATGTCGCAGGCCTTGACCGCCGCCGACCAGCGCGTCGCCTCGGAGGCGATGTCGAAGCCGAGCGCCAGGTTCGACGGCGGCTCCATGTAGTGAACGGGCACGTAGAAGGGCCGGCGGCCGGCCGCCACGCGCTTGCCGTCGCTGCCCTTCTCCCAGAAGCCCGAGTCGGTCAGGTGCGCCTTCTTCGCGTCCATCTCGTAGACCGCGCGGTCGGCGTCCTTCACGTACGGCAGCCACTCGAACGCGTAGACCTCGCGGCTGCGCGCGAGCATGGGATAAGCGAGCAGCCGGAACCAGTCGCGCGTCACCGGCCGGTCCGACGCTTCCATGAAGCTCTGGAGCGTGTAGAGGTTCTCGAGCGAGGACGAGAGCCGCTCGCTGACGCGGGCCTGCACGTCCTTGGCTCGCTGGGCGAACGCCAGGTGGACGGCGGCGCGGCCGCGCGCGAAGACGTAGGCGCCGAGCCCCAGCGACAGCGCGACGAAGACGGCCGCGATGAGCAGGTCGGTCACCCGCAGCGACGAGCGCCACAGGAAGAACGCCGACCGGATGCGCCGGATGGTGAACCGGCTCGTCTCGGTCGGCCCGCTGATGCCGGTGCCGCCGCTGGTGATCACGTTTGTTGTGCGGAGCTTAGTCCGATTCCCGCCGGGGGCGAGCGGGAGCTCCAGGACGGCGCGGCAGTAATTTCGGGGCTCCTCGGCCCGTCTTCCTAGTGGCGCGCCCCGAGGTGCCGGTTCTCCTCGGTGTGCCGAGGAGAAAACGGCGAATGGACACATCATCCGGAGGCGTTGCCCGGGGGACCCGCGCGTTCCCGCGCCGCCGCCTGATCTGGTTCGCGGCGGGGCTCGTGGTCCTGCTCGGGGCGGGCGGCCTGGTGGCCTGGGGCGCCGCCTCCCGCAAGCCCAGATACGTGACGGCGGTCGTCTCGCGCGGCACCATCCAGCGGAGCGTCTCGACGACGGGCGCGCTCAATCCCGTCGTCACGGTGCAGGTCGGCTCGTACGTCTCGGGGACCGTCAAGTCGCTCTCCTGCGACTTCAACACCGAGGTCGTCGTCGGCCAGAAGTGCGCGCTGATCGACCCGGTCCCGTTCCGGCTCATCGTCGACGAGGACCGCGCGCAGGTGTCGACGGCGGAGGCGCAGCTGCGCAAGGACAAGGCGTCGCTCGCGTACGCGAAGATCGCCTACGAGCGCGACGCGCCGCTGGTCGCCGAGGGCACCGTCGCCCAGGACACCGTCGACAGCGAGAAGAGCGCGTACGAGCAGGCGCAGGCGCAGATCGGGCTCGACGACGCCGCGATTTCCGACAAGAAGGCGGCGCTCAAGGCCGCCCAGGTCAACCTCGCCTACACCGACATCGTCTCGCCCGTCGTCGGCACGGTCATCACGCGCTCGATCGACGTCGGCCAGACCGTCGCCGCGAGCCTGCAGAGCCCGACGCTCTTCCTGATCGGGAAGGACCTGACGCACATGCAGGTCGACACCAACGTCAGCGAGGCCGACGTCGGCGACGTGCGGATCGGCCAGCCGGCCGTCTTCACCGTCCAGGCCTTCCCGGGACAGACGTTCCGCGGCACGGTCACGCAGATCCGCCATGGGCCGATCACGGTGCAGAACGTCGTGACCTACGACGTCGTCATCGCCGTCGACAACCCCGACCGCAAGCTCTTCCCCGGCATGACGGCCGACACGCACATCGTCATCGACGAGCGCCACGACGTCCTGCGCGTGCCGCTGCCGGCGACGCGGTTCAACCCCGGAGGGTTCGCGGCGTCGCTGCGCTCCGGGACTCCGGCCGCGGCGGCGGGAACGCCCGCCGCAAGGACGCCGCCGGCGGGCGCCGCTTCGGAAGGCGAACAGGCCGAGCGGCGGCCCCGCAACCGTCCCGACGGCGAACGCACGCCGGGCGCGCGGGGCGAGGGCGGCGGGCACAACTGGAATCGCGGTCCCGGCAGCGGAGGCGAAGGCCGTTCCGCGCGCGGCGAGGGGCGGGGCGGCGGGCGCCGACGTTCTCCCGAGACGCAGGTCTGGGTTCTCGACGCCGACGACAAGCTGCGCGCCGTGAAGGTGACGACGGGGATCGACGACGGCGCGCTCGTCGAGGTCTCGGGCGAAGGGTTGAAGGCCGGCGACCGCGTCGTCGTCAACCAGGCCGACGGCGGCGATCGCCGCGGCGCCGCGGGCCCCAACTCCTCGCAGGTCCTGCGCCAGCCCGGCGCGCCGGCCGGGTTCGGCGGCCCCGGCGGCGGCGGGCCGCCGGGAGCCCGCCCATGACGACCGAAGCGCCGCGTCCCGCCGCGATCGAAGTCCGCAACGTCACCAAGGTCTACAACCTCGGCGACCAGGAGATCCGCGCGTTGAACGGCGTGAGCCTCCGGATCGAGCGCGGCGAGTTCGTCGCGATCATGGGCGCCTCCGGCTCCGGCAAGTCGACGCTCATGAACCTGATCGGCTGCCTCGACCAGCCGACGACCGGCAGCTACCTGCTCGAGGGCACCGACGTCGCGGGCCTCGACGAACCGGCGCTCGCGAAGATCCGGAGCCTCCGGATCGGCTTCGTCTTCCAGAGCTTCAACCTGCTCTCCCGCACGAGCGCGGCCGAGAACGTCGCGCTTCCCCTCTTCTACTCGGGCAAGCTCGCCGACAACGCCCGCCGCGTGCACGAGGCGTTGGAGCTCCTCGGCCTCGGCGAGCGCGAGAAGAACCATCCGAGCCAGCTCTCGGGCGGCCAGCAGCAGCGCGTGGCGATCGCGCGGGCGCTGATCAACAACCCGACGATCCTGCTGGCCGACGAGCCGACGGGCAACCTCGACTCGAAGACCGCGAAGGAGATCCTCGAGGTCATCCGGAAGCTGAACCGCGAGCGCGGCCTGACCGTCGTCCTCGTCACGCACGAGCCCTCCCTCGGCGCGACCGCGGACCGGACCATCACGATGAGCGACGGCCAAGTGCTATCCGACCACGCCCGCGAGGGCGCGCACCTCGAAACCCCTCTCCCGAGCACGGGAGAGGGGCTTGGGGTGAGGGGCATACAGAAAACAGACACCCCTCTCCCCGCGGGAGAGGGGGTAGGGGTGAGGGGCACCCGGGTGAGGGGCATCCTCGGCGACGCCTGGTCGTTCGCGAAGATGGCCCTCTCCGCCGCGGGCCGCGGCGTCGGGCGCAACAAGCTCCGGTCGGCGCTGACCATGCTCGGCATCTTCATCGGCGTGGCGGCGTTGATCGCGATGCTCGCCGTCGGCGAAGGCGCGTCGGCCGCGCTGAAGAAGCAGCTCGAGAGCCTCGGCACCAACCTGCTCGTCGTGCTGCCCGGGACCACGCGCGCCAACGGCGTGCGCGCCGGGATCGGCAGCGCCTCGACGCTCCGCGTCACGGACGGCGCGGCGATCCTCGAGGAGGACCCGGCCGTCGCCGACATCAGCTACGTCAACCGCCAGAACGGCCAGATCGTCAACGGGAGCCAGAACTGGTCGACGTCCGTCCAGGGCGTGACGCCGAGCTACCTCGCGATCCGCGACTGGCCGGTCGTGCTCGGCCGCAAGCTCGACGACCGCGACGAGAACGAGTCGCGCACGGTGTGCCTGCTCGGCCAGACCGTCCTCGCGAACCTCTTCGGCGAGTTTCAGAACCCGATCGGCTCGACCGTGCGCGTGCGCAACGTCGACATGGAGGTCGTCGGCGTGCTCGCGATCAAGGGCCACTCGGCGAGCGGCCAGGACCAGGACGACACGGTGCTCATCCCGTTTCGCACGTCGCAGGAGCGCGTCCTCGGGGTCGCCGCGCCGAGCTCGGCGCAGAACCAGTCGACCGTCTTCACGCCGCCGCCGAATCCGTTCGGCATCCAGCCGAAGCTGACCGGGTTCGTCCACACGATGTACGTCCAGGCGCGCAGCGAGGCGCTCGTCAAGACGGCGCTCCAGCAGGTCACGGCCACGCTCGAGAAGCGCCACCGGATCCGGCCCGGCCAGCCCGACGACTTCACCGTGCGCGACCTGACCGAGATCGCCGAGGTCGCCGAGCAGAGCAGCCGCGTCATGCAGCTCCTGCTCGCCGCGATCGCGTCGATCTCGCTGCTGGTCGGCGGCATCGGGATCATGAACATCCTGCTCGTCTCGGTCACCGAGCGCACGCGCGAGATCGGCGTGCGCATGGCGATCGGCGCGCGCCGCGTGCACGTCCTGCTGCAGTTCCTGGTCGAGGCGTCGCTGCTGTCGCTGCTCGGCGGCGGCGCCGGCGTGCTCGTCGGCGCGGCGACGTCCAGGCTCATCTCGGCGTTCGCGGGCTGGCCGACGCTGCTCCACGGCGCCGTCGTCGCGGCCGCGTTTCTCTTCTCCGCCGCGATCGGGGTCTTCTTCGGCTACTACCCCGCGCGGCAGGCGTCCCTGCTCAACCCGATCGACGCCTTGCGCTATGAGTGACCGCGCGCGGTCCGGGATCGCTCTGGCCGCGTCGGTCCTCTTCTCGACCGGTTGCCTCGTCGGCCCCAACTTCGAGCGGCCCGCGCCGCCCGCCGTCGACGCCTACCTGCCGCCCCGGCCCGACACGGCGGTCCCGGAAGCGCCGGCCGCGGAAACGCAGCGCGTCTGGCTCGGCGGGAAGATCCCGGACGAGTGGTGGGCGCTCTTCCGCTACCCGCTCCTCGACGACACCGTGCGCCGCGTCGTCGCCGCCAACGACACGCTCGCGGCCGCCCGGGCGACGCTCGCGGAGGCCCGCGAATCGATCATCGAGGCACGCGCCGCGTTCTACCCACAGGTGGATCTCCAGGCGGGTGTGCGCCGCGGCATGCCGCTCGGCGGCGCGGTCGGGAACCTCTTCACCTTCAGCCCGACCGTCAGCTACTCCGTCGACGCCTTCGGAGGCACGCGCCGGCGCGTCGAGCAGGCCACCGCGCTGGCCGAGAGCCAGCGCTGCCAGCTCGCCGCCGCGTCTCTGATCCTCACCGGCGGCGCCGTGACCGAGGCGATCTCGATCGCCTCGACGCGCTTCCAGATCTCGACCGTCGAGGACCTGATCAAGAACGACCAGAAGAACCTCGACCTCGTCCAGCGCGCGTTCGACGCCGGCCGCGTGCCGAGGACCGACGTCCTGACCGCGGCCGCGCAGCTCGAGGCCGACCAGACGCAGCTGCCCGCGCTCTATCAGCAGCTCTCCGCCGCGCGCCACGCGCTCGCCGTGCTCGTCGGCGAGGCGCCGGGGAACTGGGTCGTGCCCGAGTTCGACATCGACGCCTTCACGTTGCCGGAGGACCTGCCGGTGAGCCTCCCCTCCGAGCTCGTCCGACAGCGGCCGGACATCCTCGCCGCCGAGGCGCTGCTCCACGCCGAGAGCGCCGCGGTCGGCGTGGCGACGGCGCAGATGTACCCGGCGATCACGATCTCGACGTCGCTCGTGCAGACGGCGTCGACGCTCGCGAACCTCTTCGCCGCCGCGAGCCGCGCCTGGGCCGTCGGCGCCGAGGTCGACGCGCCCGTCTACCACGGCGGCGCCCTCGCGGCGCAGCGGCGCGCGTCGATCGACGCCTACGAAGCGGGCCTCGCGACGTACAAGCAGACGATCCTGCAGGCGTTCGGCCAGGTCGCCGACTCGCTGACGGCCATCGAGCACGACGGCCAGATGGTCGTGGCCTCCAAGCAGGCGGTCGACATCGCGAAACAGTCGGTCACGCTCCAGCGCTCGAGCTACGCGGCCGGCCGGACCAGCGCGCTCCAGCTCATCATCGCCGAGGACACCTACTCGAACGTCCGCCAGGGCTACGTCCGCGCCCTCGGCCAGCGCTTGTCCGACACCGCGCAGCTCTTCATCGCCGTCGGCGGCGGCTGGTGGAGCGACCTGCCCCCTCTCTCCCCACAGAGGGGAGAGGGCGGGGGTGAGGGGGGGAGTTCCGACTAGGCCGCCGCCGACCGCCCCACCCGCTCCCGCACCACCGCCGCCCCGACCAGTGCCGCCGCGACCCCTATATAGAGGAAGGCGTACACCGGCTCGGGATGCGCCGACAGGGCCGAGCTGAAGTCCGCCGGCGCCAGGTTCGACAGGCCCATGTACCAGACGACGAGGTACAGGCCCGTAAAGAGCTTGCCGCCCGACGTCAGCGAGCCCATGCCGACCGAGATCGCGGCGATCGCCGCCAGGCCCCCCACACAGGCGAGACCGCGCACCGGCGAAACGAGAAAGCTCCGGACCGTCAGCGGCGCGCCGAGCGCGAGGACCACGAGCAGGACGGCCGCCGTCTTCCACAGCACCGGCGACCGCGGCACGGCCGGCTGCGAGAAGACGAGCGCGCCCGTCCCGGCGAGCTTCTCGCGCGCGGCCGCTTCGGAGATGACCGGCACGAGCAGCACGAGGAACACGGCCTGGGAGAAGTTGCCGGGCGTCAGCCCCGCGAGCATCGCGGTCACCGCGAGCGGCCACTTCACGAGCGAGGCGCTCTCCCAGACCAGGCGCGCCTCGGCGAGGATCGCCGCGCGCGTCGACGGGCGCACCGTCACGGCCGACAACGAAACGCCGGACCGAGCCGGGGGCGCCGCCGCTCCCGCCCGGGCCGCGGCCGCCTCGCGCCGCGCCTCCAGGCGCTGCGACAGCCGCGCGACGTAGCCGGGCCGCCGCGCGCGGCGCCGCGCCCGCGCCGGGTCGAAGCGGTCGAAGAGCAGGATCGCCGGCACGAGCGGGAGCAGCGCGAGCAGAAAGTTGAACGCGCGCATCCCGGCGAGGTCCCACGTCAGTTGGACGCCCTTCCACGGAACGCGCTCGATCGGCTTGTCCCGGTGGATGTGCCCCGACGAGACGCCCGACGCGTTCGCGGGCACCGTCTGCCGCACGAGCCACTCGCCGGTCGCGACCCCCGCCGGGTCGTACAGCGGCCGCGACATCGCTCCCGACTTCACCGCCTGGTCCACGTCGATGCCCGCGATGTCCATCGGCAGCTTCACGAGCCCGAACAGAAACACGAAGAACCAGACGACGAGCCCGCCGCGCGAGCGCAGGCCCGGCGTCACGTCGAAGAGCACCGCGAGCGAGGCGCAGGCCGCGATCGCGGGCAGCGTCAGCAGCAGGTACGGCGCCGCGAACGAAACCGGGGTGAACCGGCCCGACCCGTACCAGACGAACGCCGTCAGCCCGGCCCCGAGCGCGAGCACGTCGAGGACGAGCAGGTACGCGAAGTGCGCGGCGAACTTGCCGCCGAGGTACGCCGCCTTCGAGAGCGGTGTGGCGGCGAGAATCGCGCCGATGCCGCGCTCCCGGTCGCGCCGCACGGAACCGGCGACGAGATAGAAGCCGCTCATCGCGAGGATCACGCCCGAGAGCACCGCCAGCGCGAAGCCGACGTAGGCGGCGCTGTAGATCGGCGCCTGGACGCGGCCGCCGGGCAGGTCCCAGGTCAGCGACGCCGTGTTGCCGCGCGGGTCGGGGATCCAGAAGAACGCGGCGGCGAAGAACGCGACGAGCGCGATCGGCGTCGCCGCCGAGCGCATCCGCATCCGGATCTCGGCCGAGACCTGCGCCGCGGCGCAAGACGCCGAAGCCGCGGCGACCCGGCTCACGACGCGGCTTCCAGGTTCGTCAGCAGGTACGCGTCCTCCAGATCCGGCTCGACCGCCGTCGACCCCGGGAGCGCGGCGCCGCTGCCATTGGCGACGTAGCGCACGTGGACGCCGTCGGCGCGGCGAATCAGGTTCGAGACGTGCACGGCGCGCTGCGCCTCGGCGAGGCGATCCGACGGCACGACCGCGCGGAACACGCGTCCCGCCGCGCGCGCCAGCAGCGACTCCGGTGTCGCGTGCGCGACCAGACGCCCCTGGCGCATCACCGCGATCTCGCTCGCCACGGCCTCGACGTCCGAAACGATGTGGGTCGAGAGGACGACGACGCGCTTCTGCGCGATCTCGGCGAGGAGATTGCGGAAGCGGACGCGCTCCTCCGGGTCGAGGCCGACGGTCGGCTCGTCGACGATGACGAGCCTCGGGTCGCCGAGCAGCGCCTGCGCGATCCCGACGCGCTGCCGCATGCCGCCCGAATAGCCGCCCAGCCGCCGGTTCGCGGCGCCGTGCAGGTTGACGAGCTCGAGGAGCTCGCGAACGCGGCGGTCCAGGTCGGCGCCGGACAGCCCCTTCAGCCGTCCGAGGTAGAGCAGGAACTCGCGGGCGGTCAGGCGCTCGTAGACGCCGAAATCCTGGGGCAGGTAGCCGAGCTCCCGCCGCAGCGGCAGCGGGTCCGCGACGGCGTCCCGGCCCGACCAGAGGAAAGTCCCCGAGGACGGCTTCGTGACGGTCGCGAGGATCGACATGAGCGTCGTCTTGCCGGCGCCGTTGGGCCCGAGCAGCCCGAGCACGCCCTCCCGGACCTCGAGCGAAAAGTCGGCCAGCCCCACGGTGCCGCCCGGATATCGCTTCCCCAGGGATTGGATCGAAAGCATGGCGTGTTCCCTCGGGGAACCGGTACGGAAGAAGGGCCCGAGGAGTTCCCGGCGCAACCCCAATCCGGAGAGGGACAAGGGGTCAGGGGGCTCCTTCGAACATTCCCGGCCGGCATTGCGTATAAAGGACACGTGGCCCGAGTTTTCGCGAGCTTAGGGGGGTTTTTCGTGAAGAAGCGGAAGTGGATCGTCATCCTCGTGGTGGCCCTGGCCCTGGGCGGGGTCGCCTTCATGAAGGCCAAGGGCAAGGACAAGAACGACCCCAAGGCCGAAAACACCCCGTTCCGGCTGGGGAAGGTCCAGGCCGAAGACCTCCAGGTCTCGGTCCGCGAAGTCGGCGTCGTCGACCCGGTCACGAAGGTGGACGTCAAATCGGCCGTCTCGGGCCGCGTCCTGACGCTCAAGGTCCGCGAGGGCGCCGTCGTCAGGCAGGGCGACGTGCTCGCCGAGATCGAGCCGGACGTCAACCAGGCGCAGTCGCTCTCCGACGTGCAGGCGAGCGTCAAGGACACGGAGCTGAAGCTCCAGGACGCCGACCGCGACTTCACGATGCAGAAGGCGCTCTTCGAGCAGGGGCTCATCGGCCGCGACGCCTATCGCGCCTCCGAGATCCGGCGCGACCAGGCGCGGGAGAATCTGCGGGCCGCGCAGATGCGCTACCAGATCGTCGAGGACCGCGGCATCCCGATCTCCGGCAACGCGTCGTCGCAGAACGCGCGCGTCACGGCCCCGATGAGCGGCGTCGTGATCAAGAAGGGCGTCGAGCTCGGCGAGACCGTCACGTCGGGCGTCTCCTCGTTCAACGCCGGCACCGTGCTCTTCACGGTGGCGGACCTGAAGTCGCTCATCATCCGCGTCAACTTGAACGAGGTCGACATCGCCAAGGTCCACGTCGGCCAGCCGGTGCGCATCACGCTCGACGCGTACCCGCAGAAGATCTTCACCGGCAAGGTGACCTTCGTCGCGCCGTCGGCCGAGCTCGTCGAGAAGATCAAGGTCTTCAAGATCGAGGTCACGCTCGACGAGCTGGAAGAGGCGTTCAAGACCGGCATGAGCGCCAACGTCGAGATCCTCGGCGAGAAGCGCGACAAGGCCGTGTCGATCCCGCTCGAGGCGCTGCAGAAGCGCGACGGAAAGACCGTCGCGTACCGCCTGAAGGCGAACCTCGACCCGAAGAAGCTCGCCGAGGCCAAGGACGGGCTCTCGGGCCGCAACAAGTTCATCTGGCTCTCGGACCACTGGAAGGACTACTTCGACCCCATCCCGGTCCAGGCCGGCATCGCGACCCTCGAGCGCGTCGAGATCACGTCGGGGCTGAAGTCGGGCGAGCAGGTCTCGCTCGAGGACCCGACGAAGAAGCGCGTCGAGAAGGACGACGAGGACAATTAACCCTCCTCGACCCGGCCCTCTCCCTCGCCGAGAGGGAGAGGGAGTCCCCGGAGGAACACCCATGCAACCGATCATTCACACCCAGGCCCTCACCAAGGTCTTCGGCTCCAACGGCGCCGCGGTCCACGCGCTGCGCGGGGTCGACCTCAGGATCGAGCGCGGCGAGTTCGTCGCGCTGATCGGCCCGTCGGGCTCCGGCAAGTCGACGCTCATGGCGATCCTCGGCTGCCTCGACAAGCCGACGGCCGGCACGTACGCCTTGGACGGCGAGCGCGTCGAGGGGCTCTCGGGCCGCGAGCTGGCGCAGATCCGCAACGACAAGATCGGGTTCGTCTTCCAGCAGTACAACCTGCTGCCGAAGGCGTCCGTCGCCCGCAACGTCGAGCTGCCGATGCTCTACGCCGGCGTGGGCCGCAGGGAGCGCCGCGCGCGCGCGCTGGAGCTCCTCGAGAAGGTCGGCATCCCGGACAAGGCGAAGGTACTTCCGGCCGCGCTCTCGGGCGGCCAGCGCCAGCGCGTCGCCATCGCCCGCGCGCTCGCCAACCGGCCGGCGCTGCTTCTCGCCGACGAGCCGACCGGCGCCCTCGACCAGAAGACCGGCCACGAGGTCCTCGAGCTCTTCCGCGACCTCCACCGGCAGGGCAACACCATCATCATCGTCACGCACGACCTCTCGATCGCCGCAACGGCGCAGAGACAGGTCGAGATCATGGACGGTCTGATCAAGGTGGAGGAAGCGGCGTGAGGGGCGAACGGCGGATTCTGACGATCGGTCCTCTCGCGTCG
Source organism: Thermoanaerobaculia bacterium (assembly GCA_035500755.1). Taxonomy (GTDB): domain Bacteria; phylum Acidobacteriota; class Thermoanaerobaculia; order UBA5066; family Gp7-AA6; genus DAHUXD01. Next base: position 22,813 of record DATJXB010000116.1, read on the forward strand.
CACGTTTCGCGGGAGAGGATCCGGCTGCCCCTTTCCCTCTCTCGTCCACGGTCCGCGAAGCGGACCGCTCCAGGTCTGTGACCTTCGATGGGGCGTTTCGCGAGCGGGCCCGCAACTCCTGGGTGGAAATCCGGGAGAACTTCACCCGCTCGATCCTCCAGTCCCTCGGCGTGATCCTCGGGGTCGCGTCGGTGCTCGGCGGCATGTCGATCTCCGACAGCATGCGCCGGCGCTCGATGGAGCTCTACGCCCGCATGGGCGGCCTCGACAAGCTGAACGTCCGCCAGTCGGCCGTCGTCCACGAGGGCGCGCCGACGGCGCTGCAAATGGCGAACCTGGGCCTGCGCACGGCCGACGCCAGCGAAGGCGAGGAGATGGACACGTCCTCCGTCAGCGGCATCTCGCTCCGCAAGGACGCGCGCGCCCGCGTGCGCTCGCCGTACGCCGACCAGGAGCGCGACATCCGCGGCGTCGGCGGCGACTTCTTCGCCCTCGAAGGCTACGACGTCGACCAGGGCCGCGGGTTCAGCAGCCACGACATCGACACCGCGGCCCCCGTCGCGATCCTCGGCACCGAAGCGGTCGCCGTCTTCTTTCCGAACGGCGACGCCGTCGGCCGGACGCTCCGCATCGGCGACACGCAGGTCGAGGTCGTCGGCGTGCTCAAGGAGCGCATCTTCCGCTTCCGCAAGTCCAACGGAAACATGTTCCGCTGGCGCAACCGCATCATCGCGCTGCCGACGACGCTCGTCGCGCGCCGCTTCGACGGCGACCAGTACCACCGCGTCGACCGCATGACGTTCCGGATCCGCGACCTCGACGCGATGGCCAAGTTCACCAAGGGCCTCTCGTCGCTCCTGAAGGCGAATCACCGCCAGCAGGACGACTTCCGCCTCGACGACGTCGCCGCGCGCGTCCGCAAGCAGCAGTCGCAGGGCAGCGCCTACGACATCATCTTCATGCTGTCGGGATTCCTGTCGCTCATCGGCGGCGGCATCGTCAACGTCAACATCCAGATGGCGACGCTGAAGGAGCGCGTCCGCGAAGTCGGCGTCAAGATGGCGATCGGCGCGCCCGGCCGCGAGGTCTTCAAGGAGTTCATGACCGAGGCGCTGCTGCTGACCGGCGTGGGCTCGCTCGCGGGTCTCGTCATCGGCGTCGGCTTCTCGAAGATCATCACGGCGTCGATCGGCGTGCCGCTCCACATCGACGCGAAGTCGTTCGTGTCGGCGTACCTGCTCGCCGCCGTCTTCGGCTTCGTCTTCGCCCTCTTTCCGGCGTGGAAGGCCTCGCGCCTGTCGCCGATGGAGGCGCTGCGCTATGAGTGAGCGCGTCGCCCGTGCGCGATGAGTGAGTCCGCGCTGCCGCTGCCCGCCGCGCCGTCGATCGCGCGCGCGCCCCGCCGCCTTTCCGTCGGCGCGCGGCTCTCGCTCGGCTGGGAGATCGTCAAGGGCGGGCTCGTCGAGCTCTGGGCCCACAAGCTGCGCTCGACGCTGACGCTCACGCTCCTGATGCTCGGCGTCTTCGCCCTCGTCGTCATGACGTCGGTCATGGACGGCATCATGGACAAGATCGCCATGGGCTTCTCCGGCATGAGCTGGGACGGCACGGTCATGCTCGCGCCCGACTCCCCCGCCACGACGGAAGAGCAGAAGCGCTTCGCGATGAGCCCGGGCCTGCGCTGGGAGGACCTGCCCCGCCTGACCGCGCCCGATCCGAAAGTGCTCGCCTTCCTGCCGCGCGCGACGAAGCAATCCGCCGTGAAAATCGCCGGCGGGACGGAGCGCTGCTGGGTCAACGGCGTCTGGCCGGACTACGCGCGCCAGATGAATCGCCAGGTCGCGATGGGCCGCGGCCTGACCGACGACGACGAACGCCGCCGCTCGACCGTCGCCGTCGTCGGCGCCACGCTCGGCTCCAAGCTCTTCGGCGGCGCCGATCCCGTCGGCCGCGACATCACCGTCGAAGGCGTGCGCTTCCGCGTCGTCGGCGTCCAGGCGCCGAGCCAGATCTTCACGGAAGAGCTCTGGTACGACGCCAACGGCATCACGATCCCGCTCCAGACCTACATGGACCGGATGGACTCCCAGCACCAGCTCGCCAACGTCGCCGTCAAGCTCGCCCGAAAGCGCGACAACGCCGAGGTGTCGGCGCTGATGCTCGGGCGCGCCAAGCAGGCCCACCACGGCATCGAAGACGTCAAGATCGTGGATCTCGAGGCCGAGGCCGCGCGCGCGTGGGAGCACTTTCTCGACCAGATCTTCGGCTGGAAGGTCGTGCTGACGAGCCTCGCCGCCACCGTGCTTCTCGTCGGCGGCGTCGGCGTGCTGTCGGTCATGCTGATCTCCTTCTCCGACCGCCGGTACGAGATCGGCCTGCGCAAGGCCATGGGCGCTTCCGACGGCGAGATCCTGATCCAGTTCCTGCTCGAGGCCTGCGTGCTCGCGGCGGTCGGCGCGACGCTCGGCACCCTCGTCGGCACCGTCGTGTGCCAGGCCCTGTCGGCGAATTTCCCCTACGGCCTCGTCGTCAACCCGATGGGCCTCCTGATCGCCTGGATCTCGGCCCTCGTGCTCGCGGTGGTCTTCGGCATGTACCCGGCGGTGCGGGCGTCACGGCTCTCTCCGATGGAGGCCATGCGATGACTGACCCAACCGCGCCCGCGAGGGCGCGCTCCTCAAAACCCCTCTCCCGAGCACGGGAGAGGGGTCTGGGGTGACGGCTCGTACTTCTTCTTCGAGCAGAACCGGCCGGCGACGTCCCGTCGCCCGCTCTACAGCCTCGCCGGCGACTCGGTGATGTTCCGCGACGTCGTCACCGGGCGGATCAGGCTCTCGCCGACTCGGCCTGACCTTCGCCGCCGAAGAGCGGCTGACCCGCGAGCGCGGTCCGGGCTCCCCAACCCGCGAGCGCGGCGATCACCACGACGACGATCATCGCCGCGTAGAACGCCCAGTTCGACGGATCGCCGCTGACGAGGTTGAAGGTCACCAGGCGCGCGCACATCTCCGCGAGGATGGCCGCCAGCACGCCGAAGCGGACGGTCGTGAAGACGACGACGGCAACCGAGATCACCGCCAGCGCCAGGACCAGGATCCGGCTTCCGCTTTTCTCGACGAGGGAGCTCGCGAAGATCAGCGTCACGATCAGGCCGGCGAGCCACTCGAGGCGCACGAAGCGGCGCACGAGAACGAGAAAGAAGACGATGCCGAGGATCCAGAAGACGGACGTCACCGCGGTGCACAGGCGCCACGCCACGGCGGCGCCCGCATTCACCGGCGCGTTTTCGCCGAACACCTGGGGCAGGAGCCCGGCGATCCCGAACTTCGGCGGCAGCAGCACGCGCGCCGGCCCGACGATCAATCCGGAGACCGTGCCCACGACGGTCCCGATGAGCGCGTCGCGCCCGACGAGCGGATCCCGCCACCGCCCCGAGAGCGCCCGCTGCCACGAGATGAGCATCTCGGGCCACCGGCGGCGCGCGTAGGGCTCGAGGGCGACGTAGATGATCCAGTAGATGAGTCCCGTCCCGGCGGCGTTGCTGAGCGCCTCGAGGAAGAGCCAGCCCTCGTCGGAGTTGCCGACGTGATGGCCGCCCAGGGCCCACATACCGAGCGTGAGAACGCCGATCAATCCTCCCAGGCGAAGAGCGCCGCTCCGATCGCTGCGCCCCGACCGCAGGTTGTGGCGCGCCAGCAGTGCGCCTCCGAGGATGCAGAGAAAGAGAATCGCTTCGAAGGCGACCTCGCCGTTGGCCGAGGCCAGGCTGGCCGCCGCTCCCTGCTTGCGCGGCGTCCACGGGCCCACCCAGAGAAAGCTGACCGGGCGGCCCGCGTACGAGGCCGCCTCGACGCGCATCGTCACGCCGGGTCTTTCGGGATGCGGACCTTCCCAGGCCGCGCGCTCGGTCGCGAACGCGCGCGGGGACCACTGCGGTTCGACGGGAGCAAAGCGGCTCATGTCGAGCCCGGCCTGGCGGAAGAGCCGGCTCCAGTCGGCCGGAGCGGTCGCTGCCGAGAGGTCTCGAACCTCCGGCGGCACGACTTCGAGGCGGGTCAGCCTTCCGCGGGCGTCGACCCGGACCTCCGCCATTCCCGGATCGACGGGCGCCGGATTGTCGCGGTCCACCCAGGGAGACGGGTAGGGTCCGGTGAATCGCAGCGCCGGAACCAGAGCCGACGGCGACTGGCGGTAGGAGAAAACGATGGCGTCGCGCGAAATGTCGCCGCCCATGCCTCCATGATCGCGAGACCACTCGAGAAAGCGCTCGTCGGTCCAGAACCCGTTTGCCCAGTCCACGGGCTTTTCGATTCCCGCGTCCCGAAGGATCTCCCGCGCGCGCTCGCGCAGGATCTCGGGCGACTTCTCGAGGCCGACGAAGGACGCGATGTTGGCGCGCGGCGCAAAGACGATCGCGAGAGCGAGCGCCGCCGCCACGCCGAGGAGAAGGAGCCGCGCCGTGGACGGGGAGATCGCGCCGCGCCCTCCCGCCGCGGCGACCATCTCGGGGGAGGGGGTCTCGCCGGCGGCAATCGCGGCGGCCAGCGGATCCCCTCCGGGCAGCGCCGCCGCCACTTGCGCCACCGACGACGGCCGCTGCGCCGGGTCCTTCTCCAGACACCTCAGGATCACCCGCTCGACCGCCGGATCGAACCCCGGCGCCACCGACGACGGCGCCGTCGGCGTCTCCTCCGTGTGCTTCCTCCTCAGGTCCTCGAAGCTCGCCGCGTCGAACGC
>DATJXB010000117.1:0-7594 GCA_035500755.1 Thermoanaerobaculia bacterium
GCCTCCTCGGCGGCGCGGACGAGCGCCGAGCCGACGACGACGCCGTCGGCGAGAGCCGCCGCGGCGCGAGCCGACTCGGGCGTGCCGATGCCGAACCCGATCGCCGTCGGCAACGCGCCCGCCTCGCGCCGCGCCCGGCGCGCGGTCTTCGCCAGGTCGTCCCCGAGCGCGGCGCGCGCCCCCGTCGTCCCCGCCCGCGAGACGACGTAGAGAAACCCGCTCGAGAGCCGCGCGGCCGCGCGCATCCGCCCGGCCGGCGACGTCGGCGAGACGAGGAAGACCGTGTCCAGCCCGGCCTCGCGCAGAACCGGCTGAATCGGCCCTGCCTCCTCGGGAGGCAGATCGGTCAGCAGCACGCCGTCGAAGCCGGCCGCGCGCGCTTCGCGGGCCGAACGCCCGATCCCCCGCCGCAGGATCGGATTCACGTACGAGAAGAGGACGAGCGCCAGGTTCGTCTCCGCGCGCACGCGGCGCGCGATCTCGAACACGGTCGAGAGCGTCGTCCCCGTCTCGAGGGCCCGTGCCGCCGCCCGCTGGAGGACCGGGCCGTCGGCGATCGGGTCGGAGAACGGCACACCGAGCTCGAGCGCGTCGGCGCCCGCGCGGTCGAGCGCTTTCGCGAGGCCGACGGTCGCCTCGGGCGAAGGGTCCCCCGCCGTCAGGTACGCCACGAAAGCCGCGCGGGCCTCCGCGCGGGCTCGGGAGAAGGCCTTCGCGATGAGGCTCAAGGGTGGCTCGCGCCCTTCTCGCCAACCACCCTCAGGTACTCGTCGAGGTCCTTGTCGCCGCGTCCGGACAGGTTGACGAGGATCCATGCCGACCGCGGGAGCCGCCGCGCGAGTCCCGCCGCGAACGCCACGGCGTGGGCCGACTCGAGGGCCGGCAGGATCCCCTCCGTCTCGCACAGGAGCGCGAAGGCGTCGAGAGCCTCGCCGTCGGAGACCTTCGCGTACGTCACGCGCCCGGCGTCATGGAGCGCGGAGTGCTCGGGCCCGACCGCGGGATAGTCGAGCCCGGCCGAGACCGAATGGGTCGGGAGGACCTGCCCGCCCTCGTCCTGTAGCAGCATCGTGCGGGTGCCGTGGAGCACGCCGACCGCTCCTCCCGAAAAGCGGGCGGCGTGTTCGCCCGGACCCGCCCCCCGTCCCCCCGCCTCGACGCCGTAGAGCGCGACGCGCGGCGCGGCGAGGTACGCGGAGAAGAGGCCGATCGCGTTCGAGCCGCCGCCGACGCAAGCGACCGCGGCGCGCGGGTCGCGCCCGGCGAGCCGCCGAAACTGCGCCCTCGCCTCGCGGCCGATGACCGACTGGAAGAAGCGGACGATCGCGGGATATGGGTGCGGCCCGAGCGCCGAGCCGAGCACGTAGTGCGTCGTCGCGACGTTTTCGGTCCAGTCGCGCATCGCCTCGTTGATCGCGTCCTTCAGCGTCTTCGACCCGGAGTCGACGCCGACGACCTCGGCGCCGAGCAGGCGCATGCGCGCGACGTTGGGCGCCTGGCGCGCCATGTCGACCACGCCCATGTAGACACGGCACGGGACGCCGAGCTTCGCGGCTGCCGCGGCGGTCGCCACGCCATGCTGCCCCGCGCCCGTCTCCGCGACGACGCGGCGCTTCTTCATCCGGGTCGCGAGCAGGACCTGGCCGAGAGCGTTGTTGAGCTTGTGAGCCCCCGTGTGGAGCAGGTCCTCGCGCTTCAGCGCGATCCGCGCGCCGCCGCAGCGCTCGGAAAGCCGGCGCGCGTCGGTCAGCGGCGTCGGGCGGCCCGCGTAATCGCTCAGAAGCGCGTCGAGCTCCGCGCGAAAGGCGGCGCTTCGACGCCACCGCTCGAACGCGCGCTCGAGCTCCTCCAACGGCGCCATGAGGACCTCGGGGGCAAATCGCCCGCCGTACTCGCCGAAGTAGCCGGGGCGCCGGCTAACCCGCTTGCGCATCCGCCTCCCTGACCGCCGCGAAAAAGCGGCGGAGCTTCTCGGCGTCCTTGATCCCGGGGGACTCCTCGACGCCCGAGGCGACGTCCACGCCCGCCGGGCGCAGGCGCCGGATCACGTCGCCGACGGTCTCCGGCGTCAATCCGCCCGCGACGAGAACCGGCACCGGCCAGCTCGCTTCCTCGACTCGAGCGGGGTCGATCGCCGCGCCCGACCCTTCGCTCGGGTCGAAGAGCACGGCGTGGCAGCGCACGAGAATCTCCCGCCGAGGCACGGCGAAGCCGCCCGCCGCCGACGGACGCGCGACCGCGATCACCGGCACGGGTGACGCCGCGACGTCCTCCTCGGTCAACCGGCGGTGGAGCTGGACGAGATCGAGGCCGGCCGCGCGGACGGCGGCGGCGATCGTGTCCGCGTCCTCGCCGACGAAAACGCCGACCTTGAGCATGCCCGGCCGGACCGCGGCGGCGAGCACCCGCGCCTCCTCCGGCGACACGCGCCGCGGCGATGCCGCCGAGAAGTTGAAGCCGGCGTAGGTCGCGCCGAGCGCGCCTGCCAGAACCACGTCCCGAGCGCGGGTCAGTCCGCAGATCTTGACGGCGGTCATCCGCGCAGCGCCCGGAGCTCTTCCTCGGGGTCGTCGGCCCGGAGCAGGCTCTCGCCGACGAGGAACGCCTCGAAGCCCGCCTTGGCGAGCCGCTCGATGTCCTCGCGCGCCCGGATCCCGCTCTCGGCCAGACGGACGGGCCCGGGCGGGATCTCGCGCGCCATCGCGTCGAGCGTTCCGAGGTCGGTCCGGAACGTCGCGAGGTCCCGCGCGTTGACGCCGAGCACCTCGGGCGCGACCGCCGCGGCGCGGCGGATCTCGACGACCCCGTGCGCCTCGACGACGGTCGCGAGGCCGCGCTCCCGGGCCCGAGCCCGGAGCCGCGCGAGCTCGAGCTCCCCGAGGGCGCGCACGATCAGGAGCACCGCGTCGGCGCCGAGCGATACGGCGAAATCGAGCTGGCGCTCGTCGAAAACGAAATCCTTCATGAGGACGGGAAGCCCCGACATCGCCTTGATCCGCGGCAGCCACGCGGGGTCGCCACCGAAGTGGTCCTCTTCGATGACGACCGAGATCGCCGCCGCGCGCGCCCGACGGAAAAAGAGACCGAAACTCTCCACCTTCGTCTCCGGGTTCGAGAGGATCTGGCCCGCCGACGGCGACCTCGCCTTGAACTCCGCGATGATCCGGGTCCCCGGCTCGCGCAGGGCCGCGACGAACGCGGCGCCGTCGGTCGGACGCGCGGGCGCGCCTCGCGGCGTGTAGTCGCCCCGCGAGAGGCGCGTCTGCTTGGACGCCAGGATGTCCGTCAGCACGTCGCTCATGCCGCCCGCGAGGCCTCCTTGAGCTTCTCGAAGATCCCCGCCGCGGCGCCCCGGTCGACGGACTCGGCCGCCCGCGCGTAACCGTCCTTCACGTCCGCCGCGCGGCCTTCGACGACGAGCGCGACGGCCGCGTTCAGGAAGGCGGCCTCGCGCCGCGGACCGGGCTCCCCGTCGAGCAGACGCGCGAGCATCGCGGCATTTGCGGCTGCGTCGCCGCCGCGGAGCTCCTCGAGGCCGACCGGCCGCTGGGAGAGAGCCGCCGGGTCGTAGCGCCAGGGACGCGTCCGGCCGTCGCAGACCTCCACACCCGACGCCGCGACGCCGGGGACGAGCTCGTCGAGCCCGACCGCCGAATGAAAGACGACGGCGCGCTCACAGCCGAGTGTCGCGAGAGCGCCGGCGAGCAGCTCCACGAGCTCGGGCCTCCCGACGCCGATCAACTGCCGGGTCGCGCCCGCCGGATTGGCGAGCGGCCCGAGCGCGTTGAAGATCGTCCGGATGCCGAGCTCCCGGCGCACCGTGCCGAGCGCGCGCATCGCGGGATGGAAGCCGGGGGCGAACAGAAACGCGAGCCCGACCTCGTCGAGAAGCCGTCCGGCGTCCTCGGGCTCGAAGTCGAGGCGCACGCCGCTCGCCTCGAGGACGTCGGCCGAGCCGACGCGCGAAGAGATCGAGCGGTTGCCGTGCTTGGCGACGGCGGCACCGGCGCCGGCCGCGACGACGGCCGCGGCGGTCGAGACGTTGAAGAGGTCCCGGCCGAGCCCGCCCGGACCGCAGGTGTCGAGCAGCGGCGCGCGCCGGGTCGCGACGCGGCGCATGCGCGCCCGCAGGGCGGCGACCGCGCCCGCGATTTCGCCCGCGGTCTCGCCGCGCGTCGTGATGCCGAGCAGGATCGCCCCCTTCTGAGCCTCGGTCGCCCGGCCGTCCATCAGGTCGCCGAAGGCCTCCTCGGCGAGCTCGCGCGGCAGCGCCTGGCGCGCCGCGACAATCCGGATCGCGTCGGCGATCGCGGGAGTCACGACACGGCCTCGAGGAAGTTCGCGAGGAGCCGATCGCCCTCGGGCGTCAGGATGGACTCGGGATGAAACTGCACGCCGTAGACGGGCTTCGACCGGTGCGCGAGCGCCATGACGAGCCCGTCGTCGCTGCGGGCGGTCACGGCGAGCTCCCCGGGCAGGCCGACGTCCTCGACCACGAGCGAATGGTATCGCCCGGCCTCGAACGGGCTGGCGATCCCCGCAAACAGCGCCGAGGCGTCGTGGGTGACAGCCGAGCTCTTCCCGTGGCGCGGCGCCGGGGCGCGCACCACGCGCCCGCCGTGGAACGCGGCGATCGCCTGGTGGCCGAGGCAGACGCCGAGAAGCGGGACGCCCGCCCGCTCGGCCTCCCCGATCATCGCGAGCGACCGCCCGGCCGTCTCGGGCCGCCCGGGCCCGGGCGAGACGACGATCGCGCGCGGGCGCCGTGCCGCCACGGCGGCCGGGTCGAAGCGGTCGTTGCGCGCGACCTCGACGCGGCGATCCAGTTTCCCGAGCGCCTGCACGAGGTTGTAGGTGAACGAGTCGTAGTTGTCGACGACGAAGATCATGGGCCGAACCACTCGCGCGCGAGCTCGATCGCGCGGAAGATCGCGGCCGCCTTCGACTCGGCCTCCGCGTACTCCTTTTCCGGCACGGAGTCGGCGACGATCCCGGCGCCGGCCTGGACGCGCCAGAGTCCCTGCTCGACGACGGCCGTCCGGATCGCGATCGCGAGGTCGGCGTCGCCGGCGGCGTCGAAGTACCCGACGGCGCCGCCGTAGACGCCGCGCCGCGCCGCCTCGAGCCCGTCGAGCAGCTCCATCGCGCGGATCTTCGGGGCGCCGGTCAGCGTCCCGGCCGGGAAGCAGGCCGCGAGCGCGTCCGCCGCCGTCTTCCCCGCGGCGAGCCGCCCGCGCACCTCCGAGACGAGGTGCTGGACGTGCGAGAACTTTTCGATCGCGGCGTAGCGCTCGACCGAGACGGTCCCGATCTCCGACACACGCCCGAGGTCGTTGCGCGAGAGGTCGACGAGCATGACGTGCTCCGCCCGCTCCTTCGGGTCGGACGCGAGGGCCTCCGCCAGCCGGACGTCCGCTCCGGGTGTCCCGCCGCGCGGCGCCGTCCCGGCGATCGGCCGCGTCTCCACGACGCCGCCCCGGCAGCGCACGAGCATCTCGGGAGAAGAGCCGAGAATCGTCGCCTCGCGCGCTTCGAGGTAGTAGAGGTAGGGCGAGGGATTCAGCGCCCGGAGCGCGCGGTAGACGTCGAAAGGATCGACGTCGAGCCGGGCGGTCCAGCGCTGCGACACGACGCACTGGTAGACCTCGCCCGACGCGATCGCCTCCTTGATCACGCCGACGGCCTCGAGGAAGCGCTCCCGCGGCGCGGTCGGCGCGAAGGCCGTTCCCGCCTCGGGACGGGATCCGCGTCGCGCCTCGGTGGCGTCGGGCGCGAAGGCCAACCGCTCGAGCCTGTCCAGGCGGGCGATCGCGCGATCGACTTCACCGGCCGCGTCCTTCGAGCTCGCGAGGTCGATCGTCGTCAGCAGCAGAAGGCGCTGCCTCGGATGATCGAAGGCCACGACCGCGTCGAAGAGGAGAAACAGCGCGTCGGGAATCTTCCCCTCGCGCGGGTGCCGGTCGGGGATCTCCTCGAAGAGGCGCACCGCGTCGTAGGACAGGAAACCGACCGCTCCCGACGCGAGCGGCGGCAACTCCGGGTCGGCGACGAATCCCTCGCGCCGCGCCAGCCGCTCGAGTGAGGTCAGGGCCGGACCGCCCGGGCGCGACGCCTTCCCTTCGCGCTCGAGCCGTACCGCGCCGTCCTCGAGAGTCCACCGCGCCACCGGCCCCGCCCCGAGGAACGTGTAGCGCGCCAGCGTCTCGCCGCCCGCCACGCTCTCGAGGAGGAACGCCTCTTCGCCGGAGGCGCGGAGCCGGCGAAACAACATCACGGGCGTCAGAAGATCGGCCGGGAAGCTTCGGGCGACCGGGACGCAGGCGCCGGGCCGCGCCCGCGCGAGGAAGCGTGACCGCTCAGGACCACGATCGGTCACGACCGGGCAAAGCCTTCGCGCAGGATTGAAAGCACTTCCTCGGGCGTGACGCCCTCGACGCCGAAGAGCTCCGCCTGGCGCACCGCCTGGACGGCGAACATCTGCAGGCCCTCGACCACGGGACACTTCCGCTCGCGGGCCGCGCGGATCGTCGTCGTCTCCTTCCCGTCGCGCCGGTAGACGCAGTCGAAGACGATCGGCCGCTCCTCCATCACCGCCGTCGGAATCGCCGACGGCTCGTCGTCCTTCCAGCCGACCGGCGTCGCGTTGACGTAGAGGTCCGCCTCGCTCGACGAAAGGTCCTCCCAGGAAAGCGAGTCGACGCCGAGCTCGTCGGCGACGCGGTCGGCCTCGCTGTCGCGGCGCGCGGCGACGGCGACCTCGTAACCGAGGCGCCGCGCCCCGACGACCGCCGCCCGCGCGGCGCCGCCCGCGCCGACCACGATGGCGCTCCGGCCCTCACCGGTGCCATGGTCCGCGAGCGTCTCGAAAACGCCGTCCACGTCGGTGTTCTCCGCGCGCCACGCGCCGCGCTCGCGGACGAGCGTGTTCGAGGCACCGATGCGCCGGGCGTCCTCCGAGGGCCGTCCCGCGCGAAGGGCCGCGAGCTTCCACGGCTGCGTCACGGCGAAACCCCGAAACGGCGGCTCGAAGGCGATCTCGTGCGGCTTCTCGCGCTCGAAGTCGGCGACCTGGAGAGGGACATAGAGGTACGGAAGTCCCCGCGACCGGAAGAGCGTGTTGTGGAGGCGCGGCGAGAGCGAGCGTGCGGTGCTTCCGGCGACGACCCCGAAGAGCGCCTCGAAGCGCTGCGGCCGGACGACGTCGTAGACCTCGAGCAGGTCGCGCATCCCACTCTGCCCCGGCGCCGTCTCCCGCTCGATCGAGCCGTAGACCAGGGCGGCGGCGTGGTGGGCCGAGATCACGCGCCCGGGCGCGCTCGGCGCCTGAACGGCGCGCCGCAGGCTGCTACGCTCTCGCCCTGTCGCTGCTCCCCGCCTGGCCATGACCTACTGTGTCGGCATCCGGCTCGATGCCGGTCTCGTGTTCCTCTCCGACTCGCGCACCAACGCGGGCCTGGACCAGATCAGCACCTTCCGCAAGATGATGATCTACGAGAAGGCCGACGACCGCTTCATGGTGATGCTGTCGGCCGGCAACCTGAGCATCAGCCAGAGCGTGCGCGAGATCCTGCAGGTCGAGAAGCTCGACAACGGC
>DATJXB010000118.1:0-43294 GCA_035500755.1 Thermoanaerobaculia bacterium
CGCCGAAGGCGCGAAGGGGGCCGAGGCGTCCCTGTCCGCCAACGTCGAGCTCGGTTTCATCGCGTACCTGCAGCGCGATTACGCGGGCGCCCGGCGGATCCTGACGCCCCTCGCGCTGTCCAACGGCCAGGTCCACGACCGGGCGGCGCGCATCCTGCTCGCCGCCGACCGCGACGGCGAAGACTTCGCGGCGGGCCGCGACAGCGCGAAGGCGTTCGCGGCGGCCAGGCCTTCGGATCCCGAGTGGGAGGCGCAGGCGGCGGAGTTCCGCTTCCGGCTCGGCGAGACCGCCGCCGCGACGGCGACCCTCGATGCGCTCGGCGCCTCGGGCGAGCTCGAGAAGATGAACGCCGCGGCCGACGCGTACGCGCGGCTGAAGAAGTACGACGCGGCGGTACGGATCTCGCGACAGGCCGCGGCGAAGTTCCCCGAGTCGACCGACGCCCTCTTTCGTCTGGGCTCGAGCCTGGAGCGCGCGGGCGACGGCGCCCAATCCGAAAAGGTGTTTCTGGACCTGCTCGCGCTCCGCCCGAACGACGCGGCGACGCTCAATTATCTCGGATACATGTGGGCGGACCAGGGCGTGCAGCTCGAGAAGGCGCGCGAGATGCTGGAGAAGGCCGTCGCCCGGGAGCCGCGCAACGCCGCGTATCTCGACTCGCTCGGGTGGGCTTACTTCCGTCTCGGCCAGCTGCAGATCGCGGAGAAGAACCTGCGCGAGGCGTACCGGCGCGAGCCCGCCGACCCCACGATCGAGGAGCACATCGGCGACCTCGAGGCGCGCCAGGGCAACGTCGAAGGCGCCATCCGCCACTGGGAAAAGGCTCTCGAGCTCAAGCACGAGGAGCCCGATCGCGTGCGCGAGAAACTCAAGCGCGCGCGGGCGCCCGTATCCCAGCGTTGACGGCAAGCTCCCTCCGACGCCTCGCCGCCCTCTCCTCTCTGATCGCCCTCGCCGCGTGCGCGACGAGCCCGGCCTCGCGCCAGTTCACCCCGGGGACTCCGGACCAGGCGCGCGAGGCGCTGGCCGCGTGGGATGCCTCGCGCGCGCGCGCCGCGACGCTGCCGGCCTCGCGCCTGCTCTACGACGCCCGCGTTTCCTCCGGCGCGACGCCGTCGGTGCCGGGAACGCTGGCCGTCACCTACGACGGCAAAGCGGTCGTCACCGCATCGCTCACGGGCCCGTTCGGGTCCCGGATCGCCGAGTACCGGGAAGGAACGGTGACCGGCGAGGACCGCTCGGCGTTGATCGTCGACCCGCAGGCGCTGCGCGCCGTGCTCGCCGGGGCCTGGGACGGCTCTTCGCCGCCGGCGGTCGAGGGATTCGACGCGGGGCAGTGCCAGTTCGCCCTGACCGCGGAAGGCGCCCGGGTTCGCGTCGTGCTCGACGTCGCGACCGCGGATCCGATCTCGCTCGACGTCGCGGGGAAGGGCGGGCACCTCGTCGTCGAGTACACGGGCACCGCGAGCCCCTGGCCCTCGCGCCTGACGGTGCGGGAGGAAACGACGAAGCGCCGCCTCGGGTTGAAGCTCCTCGCGGTCGAGCCGGCGGGCGCGGGAGAGGCGGCGCGATGAGGTGGAGCGCGGAGGCTCCGGCGAAGGTCAACCGGGAGTTGCGCGTGGGGCGGATTCGCGCCGACGGCTTCCACGAGGTCCTCTCCCGAATGGTCTCGATCGACCTCGCGGACCGGCTGACCGTGGAATCCTCGGACGCCTTCGAGCTCTCGTGCGACGACCCGGCGGTTCCCTCGGGTCCCGAGAACCTCGTCGCCCGCGCCGCGCGCCTGCTCGCGGAGCGGCTCGGCATCCCGCTGCGCGGGCGCGCGCGCCTCGAGAAGCGCACGCCCGCCGGCGGCGGCCTCGGCGGCGGCAGCGCCGACGCCGCCCTGGCGCTGCGACTCTTCGCCCGGCTCTGGGGGGTCGAAGCCGCGGCGCGCGCCGTCCTGCCCGACCTCGCCGGCGCGCTCGGCAGCGACGTCCCCTTCTTCCTGACGGGCGGCGAGGCGCTGGTGCGCGGCCGCGGCGAGATCGTCGAGCCCGTCTCCGACGGTCCGCCGGCGTCGCTGCTGCTCCTGGTGCCACCGTTCTCGGTGTCGACGGCGGCGGTTTACCGCGCGTATGCGGGCCGCGGGACGCTGCCGGCGCGTCTCGAAGTCGAGAACGGCGGCCGCGACCGATTCCTGGGGCCGAACGACCTGACTCCTGCCGTGCTACAAGTGGAGCCCAGGATGGAGGCTTACCTCGCATCCGCCGCCCGCGTCAGCGCCGACTGCGCGATCAGCGGCTCGGGCTCGACGATCGTGCTCCGCGCGGAGCCCGGAGCCCGCGACGCGCTCCGGCAGCGCCATCCGGAGGCGCGTGTCTACGCCTGCTCGACCCTCACCCGCGATTCTCACCAGCGACGTATCGATCCCAAGGGAGGTCCCCCGTGAACATCACCCAGGTCAAGGTCTTTCCGGTCCAGGAAGAGAAGCTCAAGGCGTACGTCTCGATCGTCATCGACGGCTGTTTTCTCGTCTCGGACCTGAAGATCATCCAGGGTCCCAACGGCCTGTTCATCTCGATGCCGTCGAAGCGCAAGAAGAACGGCGAGTTCAAGGACGTCGCCCACCCGCTCAACCGCGAGACGCGCGAGTTGCTGGAGAAGCACGTTCTCGGCGAGTACGAGCGCGTGAAGGCGGCTGGCCCCGCGGTGCCGTCGTCGCCGGAGGCCGATGCCGCGCCGCCCGCGCCCGAATCCTCCGGCCACGAGCAGGCCGGGGAGTAAAATCGAACGCGGTGGGGCGTCGCCAAATTGGTAAGGCACCGGCCTTTGGAGCCGGCATTTCTAGGTTCGAGTCCTAGCGCCCCAGCCAGATGCGGCGCGAAATTTGCGTCGACCGGGTCTCGTTGTGAGGTTGTGGTTCGCCGTCGCAGGCCGACAGGGGAGGATCCAATGCGTCGTCCGCGGTCCCGCTCGATGACCTTCGCCGTGCTGTCGTTCGCCGTCTCTCTCTCGGCGGCCGCGCAAGTGCCGGTCCCCGGGTTCACCTACTCGCCGCACGATGTCAGCCCGAACCAGCTGGTGCAGTTCACCGACATCTCGACCCCGACGCCGACGTCCTGGGCGTGGACCTTCGGCGATCCGGCGTCCGGGGCGAACAACACGTCGACGCTTCAGAATCCGACCCACGTCTACACCTCGGTGGGAGTCTTTCCGGTGACCCTGACGATTCCGGGAGCCGGTCCGCTGACCAATCCGGTCAGCGTCGATCTGCCGGCCGGCGCCTGCCAGTCGGGGCAGGGCTTCCTGTGCCTCGACAACGGCCGCTTCCAGGTCAACGCCAACTGGACGAAGCCGACGGGCGAGAACGGCGCCGGAACGGCCGTCAAGCTCACCGACGACTCGGGGTATTTCTGGTTCTTCGACGAGTCCAACATCGAGATGGTCGTCAAGGTCCTCGACGGCTGCGGCCTCAACGGCAAGTACTGGGTTTTCGCCGCCGGCCTGACCAACGTGCAGGTCAACTGGCAGGTCGTCGACACCCAGACGCGCGCGACGTTCGTCCAGGTCAACCCGCTGAACACGCCCTTCGCCCCCGTCCAGGCGACCGACGCGTTTCCGACGTCCTGCCCGTAGCGCGACGCCTCCCGCGACGAAAACGGCCTCGAGTGAATCGAGGCCGTTTTTCTTTTTCGGGAGCGAGGTCGACGCGCGGAAGATTCCCGCGTAGAATCCGGCTCGCTTGACGTCGCACGCCTTCAACTACGGAGACCTCAAGATCTTCTCCGGCCGCGCGCACCCGGCCCTCGCGAGGGAGATCTGCGCCTACCTGCAGATTCCGCTCGGCGAGCTGACCCTCTACAACTTCTCCGACGGCGAGGACTACTGCCAGATCGACGAGAACGTCCGTGGCGCCGACGTCTTCGTCGTGCAACCGACGTGCTCGCCGGTCAACGACCACGTGATGGAGCTCCTGATCCTTCTCGACGCCTTCCGCCGCTCCTCGGCGTCGCGCATCACCGCGGTCATGCCCTACTTCGGCTACGCGCGCCAGGACAAGAAGGACAAGCCGCGCGTGCCGATCGCGGCCAAGCTCATGGCGGACCTGCTGACGGCGGCGGGCGCGGACCGGATCCTGACGATGGACCTCCACGCCGCGCAGATCCAGGGCTTCTTCAACATCCCGGTCGACCACCTGTTCGCCGCGCCGGTCATCCTCGACGCGATTCGGAAGATGGACTTCGAAGACCTGGTCATCGTGTCGCCGGACGTCGGCGGGCTGACCCGCGCCCGGGCCATCGCGAAAAGGCTGGACGTGGCGCTGGCGGTCATCGACAAACGGCGCACGGGCAAGAACGAGACCGAGATCCTGAACGTCGTCGGCGAGGTCGAGGGCAAGGACGCCCTGATCCTCGACGACATCATCGACACGGCCGGCACCCTCGTCCAGGCCGAGGAAGCGCTGCGCCGGCAGGGGGCGCGGCGGACCTACGCCGCGGCCGTCCACGGCGTCTTTTCCGGCCCCGCCCTCGAGCGGATCGACGCCTCCGGGCTTCAGAGCCTGCTCGTCAGCAACACGATCCCGGTCGAGGCGGCCATGGCCCGGTGCCCGCGGATCCGGGCCCTGTCGGTGGCCCCCCTCCTGGGGGAGGCCATCCAGCGGATCCACGACGGGGCTTCCGTTTCGTCCCTTTTTGTGTAGAATCCGCCTCTTTGCGCGGGGGTGCCCCGCGGGTGACGCGGCGAGAAACCGCCGCGCGAGGTAAGGCATGAAGACCATCGAACTCTCGGTCGAGAAGCGCTCGACCATCGGCAAGAACGAAGCCCGCCGCGAGCGGGCCGCCGGCCGCATCCCGGCCGTCGTGTACGGTGCCGGGAAGCCCAACGTTCCCATCTCCGTGGACCGCAAGGCCCTGTCCGACGTGTTCCGCGAGGGGGCGGGGGAGAACGCGATCTTCCTGCTGAAGCTCTCCGGGTCGGACCAGAGCCGGCACGCCATGATTCGGGAGATGCAGCGGGATCCCGTGTCGCGCAAGCCGCTGCACATCGACTTCGTCCGGGTCCTGATGGACGTGAAGATCACGGTCAAAGTGCCCATCGAGGTCCTCGGCGTCGCCCGCGGCGTCAAGACCGACGGCGGCATCCTGGACGTCGTCACCCGCGAGGTCGAGATCGAGTGTCTGCCCGGGAACATCCCGGCGCACCTGGGCGTGGACGTGGCCGACCTCGGGATCGGCGACGCGATCCGCGTGGCCCAGGTCACGGCGCCGGAAGGCGTCCGCATCGTCGACAACCCGGAAAAGGTCGTCGTCCACGTCGCCCACCCGGCGCGTGAAGAGGAGCCGGTCGCCGCCGCGGAAGGGGCCGCCGAGCCCGCCGAGCCCGAAGTGCTGAAGAAGGGCAAGGCCGTCGCCGAGGAAGAGGGCGCGGAAGAGAAGGGCGACAAGAAGGAGAAGGAAAAGGAGAAGTAGCCTCTGCGCGTCATCGTCGGCCTCGGCAATCCCGGGGACGACTACGAGGACACCCGGCACAACGCCGGGTTTCGCGTGGTCGAGGCGCTGGCGGCGGAGGAAGGAATCCGGATCCGCTCGCGCGAGTGCTCGTCGCGGGTCGGCCGGGGAAGGGTCGGCGAGGAAATGGTCCTGCTCGCCCTTCCGCAGACGTACATGAACGCCTCCGGTGAGGCCGTTTCGGCTCTTTGCCAGAAATACAGTGTCGAACCCACGGAGCTCTGCGTCGTCGTCGACGACATCGACCTCCCGGTCGGAGCGCTGCGCCTGCGGGCGCGGGGCTCGGCGGGAGGGCAGAAGGGCCTGAAGTCGATCATCGCGCACCTCGGGACGACGGAATTTCCGAGGCTGCGCGTCGGGATCCGCGGCGAACGCTACTCGCGCGAGCGCGATCTGGCCGACTACGTGCTCGAGCCGGTGGCAAGGGCCGAGCGCGAGGCCTTCGCCGGCAGTGTCGGGAGGGCGGCCGAGGCGGTGCGGCTGTGGGTGACGCAAGGAATCGACGCCGCGATGCGGCGAGCGAACGTTTCCCCCTCTCCGGGCGATCACGACCCGGATTGACATCCATGAGGAGGAGTCATGAGGCTTTATGACATCGTCGTTCTGGTCACGCCCGACCTGAACGACGAGGACGCGGCGAAAGTCGCGGCCGAATACAAGAAAGTGCTGACGGACGGCGGGGCGACCGTCGTGAAGGAAGAGCCGTGGGGCAAGCGCCGGCTCGCCTTCCCGATCCACCGCAAGCGCGACGCCCACTACCACTACTGGCAGGTCGACGCCGCGCCGGCCGCGGTCGCGGAGGCCGAGCGCCGGATGGGGCTGTCGGACCAGATCCTCCGGCACCTCGCCGTCCGCGTGGACGAGGAGTTGAAGCGGAGCGCCAAGATGGCTGAGCGCCTGCGCAAGAAGGCCGCCAAGCGGCCGCCGCGCCCGGCGCCGGCGGCGACGCCGACCGAAGGCGCGCCCGCGACTGAGAGGAGCGAGTCATGAGGATGGGAGGCGGCGGCGGCCGCTCGGGCAGCCGCGACGGCAAGGGCCGCGACGGCAAGGGCGGACCGCGCAAGAAGTTCTTCGTCCGGCGCCGGAAGGTCTGCAAGTTCTGCGCGGAGAAGATCGAGTACATCGACTGGAAGGACATCAAGCTGCTCCAGGGGTTCATCCCGGAGCGCGGCAAGATCCTTCCGCGCCGGATCTCGGGGACCTGCGCGCTGCACCAGCGCAAGCTCCAGACCGCGATCAAGCGCGCCCGTTCGATCGCGCTGCTCCCGTACGCGACGGACTGACCGGCGCGAACGGACCGGTCCGAGGCGATGACGGTTCCCGAGCCGGGGATCGCGCCGGCGTCGCCGTCGGCCGGACGCTGGGAGGTGCCCCTCGCGGC
Organism: Thermoanaerobaculia bacterium; assembly: GCA_035500755.1. GTDB lineage: Bacteria > Acidobacteriota > Thermoanaerobaculia > UBA5066 > Gp7-AA6 > DAHUXD01. The sequence continues at coordinate 6,875 of DATJXB010000118.1, forward strand.
CCTCGCGGCGTCGGCGGCGCTGTCGGCGGCGTTTCTCGTCCCGATCGTCGGCGTCCTCGGCGTGCCCGTGGCCGCGGTGCCCATCGTGAGGCTGGCCCACCGCCAGGGGCTCGCCGCGGCGCTGACCGCGTGCGGGCTCGCGGCCGCCGCGTCGCTCGGCCTCGGCTGGGCGGGCGGGAGCCTGGGCGGCGGCGTCGCGATTGCTCTCCTGACACTCGCGGTCACGGTGCTGCCGGCCGCGTCGGTCGGTTTCGTCCGCGCGGGCGCCGACCCTTCCCGGTGCTACGTGGGGCTCTGCCTGGCCGGGTGCGTCCTGCTCGCGGCGTGCTTTGCCGTCTCCGGGAGCGGGCCGGGCGCGCCGCTGCCGGCCGAGGTGGGGGCGAGTTTCGACCGCATCATCCCGGCCGCGGTCGAGTCCTACGCCCACTCCGGCGCCGACGCCGACGCGGTCGCGCGGATGCGACAGACGCTCGAGGCCGCCCGGGACTTCGCAAAGGCTTGTCTCTGGGGGATCTTCGGCGCGCTGTGGGTCCTGGGCGGGGCGATCGCCTTCTACGGCGGGGCGGCGGCCGCGCGGCCGGCCGAGACCGCGGAGGCTTCCCGTTTCGAGGCCCTGCGCATTCCGGCCGCGGCGGCAGGCGTCTTCGTGGCCGCGGGAGCGGTCTTTGGCCTGCTTTCCGGGGAAGGACGCCGGCTTTCGGGCAACCTGCTGCTGCCCCTCGTGGCCTTGTATTTCGTGGCCGGCCTCTCTATCATCTGCCACTTCTTCCGGAAGTGGTTCCGGGTCCGTATCCTGAGAATCGGCCTGTACACGCTGGCGTCGTACTTTCCGATCAACCTCGGGGTCGCTCTCCTGGGCCTGTTCGACTGGTACATGGATTTTCGCCGACGCGGCGAGGGAGTCATCGAGAAGTCATGAAAGTCATTCTGGCCGACGACGTTCGCGGGCTCGGACACCGCGGCGACACCGTGACCGTCAAGCCGGGCTACGCCCGCAACTACCTCTTCCCGCAGGGAGTGGCCTACGAGGCGACCGACGCCAACGTGCGCCGCCTCGGCGAGGAGAAGCGCAAGTACGACGAGAAGATGCTCCGCGAGAAGGCCGTGGCCTCCGAAGCCGCGGGGCGGGTCGAGGGCCTCACGGTCACGATCACGAAGAAGGCGGGCGAGGAAGGCCACCTCTACGGGTCGGTGACCGCCTCGGAAATCGCCGACGCTCTGGCCGGGAAGAACATCGAGGTCGACCGCCGCCGCATCGAGCTCGCCGAGCCGATCCGCCGGGTGGGCGCGCACACGGTCCACGTGCGCCTCCACCGCGACGTCGTCGCGACGCTCACCGTGGATGTGCACCCTCAGAGTCAGGCGAGTTAGCGCCCCGCCAAGCGGGCCGACGGGAGAGGGAGGGAAAGTTCCCTCCGGGCCCTCTCCTGGAAATTCTCAGTGCGCGGCGGGCTCGAGCGGGGGGAGCGGCCCCTCTGCCGGCAGCTCTCCCTTCTTCGGCGTGTAGAAAGGCTCCTGGAGCGACCAGGGGAGCTTCGCGATCTCCTGTGAGCGCGCGGTCCACTCCTCGGTGGGCTGGGATCCGGCGACGAACGCCTCCAGGACCGGCAACGGCGTGTCGGCCGTGGCCTTGAGTCCCGTGTCGTAGTCGACCGGCATCAGGACGACGTTGGGCGGCGCCTCGAAATCTTCCTGGGGGTCGATGCGGCCGTGATCCCGCATCTTCTCGAGGATCCGGATCCAGATCGGCAGGGCGACGCGGGCGCCCTCGGCGCCCTTGCCGATCGACAGCTTCTTCTCGTCGTTCCCGACCCAGACGGCGACGGTGTAGCGCGGCGTCATGCCGATGAACCATGCATCGGTCCAGTCGTTGGTCGTTCCCGTCTTGCCCGCGATGTTGAGCTTCATTCCGGCGCGGGCGACGGCTGGCGCGGCCGTGCCGCGCTGCGTCACGCCGCGAAGAATCTGGAGCAGTTGAAAGGAGGCCTGCGGGCTCGCGACCTCGCGCGGGTCGGGGTGGCTCTGCTCGAGGACGTCCCCGTTGGCATCGGTGACGCGTTCGATGAGGTAAGGGGAAAACGCGAGACCCTGGTTCGCGAACACCATGTAGGCGCCGGCGAGCTCCATCAGCGTCACCTCGAAGGCGCCGAGAGCGAGGGAGGGGTACGGCTCGAGGTTCTGCCGGACGCCCAACCGATGGGCCGTCTCGATGACGCGCGGCAACCCGATCATCTCGCCCACGCGGATCGCCGGGATGTTGTACGAGTGTTCGAGCGCCTTGCGGAAGGTCACGATGCCGTGGAACTTGCCGTCGTAGTTGCTCGGACGGTACGGCGGCTGGTGCGGGTCGATCAGGATCGTCAGCGGGCCGTCGAAAACCGTGTCGGCGCCGGTGTAACCCTGCTCGAGCGCCGTCAGGTAAACGAATGGCTTGAAGGCCGAACCGGCCTGCCGGAGGGCCTGGGTCGAGCGGTTGAACTTCGACTGGCCCCAGTCCGAGCCGCCGACCATCGCCCGGATCGCGCCGCTGGAGTTCTCGAGGATCAGCACGGCGCCCTGCTCGCGAGGCTCCTGGTCGAGCGCCGCGACGAGGGTCCCGTCTTTCGCCTTCTCGAGCGTCACGACGACGAGGTCCCCGGCGCGCAGGATCTTCGCGGCGGACGACGCGCCGGTCCAGGCGACCGTGGCGTTCGGGAGGGCGAACGTCTGCCGGCCGATGCGCACCTCGGCGCCGGAGGCGCCGGTCCTGGTGACGACCGCGGGAAATGCGGCTCCTTCCTCGAGCTTCGCGTTCTCCCACGCGGGATCGACGTAGCTCTCGAGCGACTTGTAGCCGCTCTCGTAGAGGTTGCGCGGCTTGTGGAAGCCGTGCCGGCGGGAGACCTGGCGCAGCCCCCACCCGAGGGACTCCTCGGACCAGGCCTGGAGGTCGGGGTCGAGGGTCGACTCCACGCGCAGGCCGCGGCGGTAGAGGTCTTTCTCGCCGTACGTCTTTTCCAGGTACTGCCGGATCTCCTCCGAGAAATACGGCCCCACCAGCGACTCCGGGAGCGAGGGCGCCGCCGGCAGGGGTTCCTGCTCGGCGGCCCGCTGTTCCGCCTCGGTGATGTAGCCCTCGGCGCGCATGCGGCGCAGGGCGGTCGCCCGGCGCGCCCGGGCGAGCGTCGGGTTGCGGAACGGCGACTGGTCCTCGGGCCGCTGCACGATGCCCGAAAGAAGCGCGGCCTCGGCCAGCGTGATCTCCTTGACGCTCTTGCCGAAGTAGTAGCGGCTCGCCGCTTCGAAGCCGTAGTTGCCGTGACCGAGGTAGATCTCGTTGGCGTACATCGTGAGGATCTGGTCCTTCGAGTAGCGCCGCTCGATTTCGAACGACACGAGCGCCTCGTTCACCTTCCGCGAGAGCGTCTTGCGGGGCGAGAGGAAGATCGCTCGGGCGAGCTGCTGGGTCAGGGTCGAGCCGCCCTGGGCGTAGCCGCCCTGGCGCATGTTGGCGACGAGCGCGGAGAACGTGCGCCGCACGTCGACGCCGCCGTGGCGGAAGAAGTTCTTGTCTTCGGTCGCGACCAGGGCATGCGTCAGCACGGCGGGGATGTCCGCCCGCGTGATCAGCGTGCGCCGCTCGATCGCGTACCGCGCGATCGTCGAGCCGTCGCGGGCGAAGATCTGCGTGACGATGTCGGGTCGGTACGTGGCGAGCTCGGAGACCCGCGGCACGCGGATGAAGTTCGTGGCGAAGGACCCGACGACCGAGCCGAGGAACGCGATGACCGCCAGCGGAAGGACGAGCGCGGCGACGCGGGCGAAGCCTTTCACCCCTTCGATTGTGAGGCATTCGCCCCGCTTATGCTATAAGCGGCGGTTCATCCATGGCGCGCGTGTCCGACCCCCGTCCTTCCCGTTCCTCCGGAAAGCCCCCGAGCTACCTCGAGGCCCAGGCGAAGGCGACCGGGCGCTTCCAGCTCACCACGGACTTCACACCCCAGGGTGACCAGGTCCAGGCGATCGAGAAGCTCGTTCGCGGGCTCGAGGACAAGCGGTCCGACCAGGTGCTGCTCGGCGTGACCGGCTCGGGCAAGACCTTCACGATCGCCAAAGTCATCGAGGCGGTCAACCGGCCGACCCTCGTTCTGTCCCACAACAAGACGCTGGCCGCGCAGCTCTACCAGGAGTTCCGCACTTTCTTCCCGCAGAACTCGGTCGAGTACTTCGTGTCCTACTACGACTACTACCAGCCGGAGGCCTACGTCCCGCAGACGGACACGTACATCGAGAAGGAGACCTCCCGAAACGAGGAGATCGACAAGCTGCGCCTGGCCGCCTCGAAGGCCCTCTTCGAGCGGCGGGACGTCATCGTCGTGGCGTCGGTGTCGTGCATCTACGGCCTGGGCGCTCCGGATTCCTACTACGACATGCTGGCCTATCTCGAGGTCGGCGACACCCAGGGCATGCCGGCGCTCCTCGCGAAGCTCGTGGCGATGCAGTACGAGCGCACGCACATGGACCTCACGCGCGGCAGCTTCCGCGTCCGCGGCGACGTCCTCGAGATCCAACCGGCCTACGAGGACACCGCCGTCCGCGTCGAGTTCTTCGGCGACGAGATCGAGAAAGTCACCAAGACCGATCCGCTGCGCGGCACCCCGCTCCAGAAGGTGGACCGGCTCGCCCTCTATCCCCGGACCTTCTACGCGACGCCGCGGGAGACGCTCGAGCGGGCGATCGGCACGATCCGGATCGAGCTCGACGAGAGGCTCGCCCGGCTGACGCAGGACGGCAGGCTCCTCGAGGCGCAGCGCCTCCACCAGCGCACGATGTTCGACCTCGAGATGATCAAGGAGCTGGGGTACTGCAACGGCATCGAAAACTACTCGCGGCACCTCTCCGGGCGGGCGCCGGGGGAGCCGCCGCCCACCCTCCTCGACTACTTTCCGAAGGACTTTCTTCTCGTCGTGGACGAATCGCACGTGACGCTGCCGCAGGTTCGCGGCATGTACTTCGGGGACCGGTCGCGCAAGGAGGTCCTCGTCGAGTACGGGTTCCGCCTCCCGTCGGCCCTCGACAACCGGCCGCTCACGTACGACGAGTTCCGCACGCGCATCAACCAGGTGATCGCGGTCAGCGCGACGCCGGGACCGGAGGAGCTCGAGCGCAGCGGCGGCGAGATCGTCGAGCAGGTCATCCGACCGACCGGCCTGGTCGACCCGGCGATCGAGGTCCGCCCGGTCAAGGGCCAGGTGGACGACCTGCTCGCGGTCGTGCGCCAGGCCGCGGCCGACGGCGAGCGTGTCCTGGTGACGACGCTGACCAAGCGCATGGCCGAGGAGCTCACCAACTACTTCACCGAGGTCGGAGTCCGGTGCCGCTACCTCCACTCCGACATCGAGGTCATGGAGCGCGTCCTGATCCTGACCGACTTCCGCCGGGGGGTCTTCGACTGTCTCATCGGGATCAACCTGCTCCGCGAGGGGCTCGATCTTCCGGAGGTGGCGGTCGTGGCGATCCTCGACGCCGACAAGGAAGGCTTCCTTCGCAGCGAGACTTCGCTCATCCAGACGGCCGGCCGCGCCGCGCGGAATCTGAAAGGCCGCGTCCTCTTCTACGCCGACGCCGTCACCGACTCGATGCGCCGCGCGATGGAGGAGACGGCGCGGCGGCGGACCCTCCAGGAGGCGTACAACCGCGAGCACGGCGTCGTTCCCGCCTCGATCGTGAAGCAGGTCAACTCGCCGCTCGTCCGGATGTCGAACCTCGACTACTACGAGGCGCCATCGGTCCCTCGGGCCGACCTGCCGGACGCCGATTCGCTCCGCCAGCGCCTGGCGGAGCTCGAAAAGCAGATGCGCGCGGCCGCCAAGGAGCTCGACTTCGAGCGGGCTGCGGCGATCCGGGACGAGCTCCGGGCTCTGCGCGAGCTCGAAATCTTCCGGGGCTAGCCCGGTTTCGACGCGTCCGGCTTCGCGCCGTCGGGCTTCGACGCGTCGGGCTTGGCGGCGGGCTTGGGCGTCGGGGTCCGGAGCACGATCGGGTTCTTCCGGAGGTAGAGCCGGGCCGCGCCTTCGACCGGGTCGTCCGAAATCGGCGACGCGATGAGCTTCGGCTTGAAGGCGTTGTCGACTCCGACGCTGACGAGAGCGTTGCCGAGCTGCGCGTCGGGCAGGTTCGCGGCGGCGTCGGCCGGGCGGAGACCGTAGGGGACGTTGCACGGGTAGGCCGCGTGGCACCGCGCGAGCGGGACGAGCTGCGCCGTCGCGGGCGCCGCGAGAGCGGCGAGGGCGAGGCCGGCCAGCACCGCCGCGCGCTTCATATCCAGTGGCACGCGCGGGCGAGGCCGGTGAGCACGAGAAGCAGAGCCGCGATCGCCGCCGCCCACACGGCCGTGCGCGACTTGGTCGGCAGCGGGCGCTGCCGCGTGTAGAAGCCCGTCTGCCACCGCTCGAGCTCGCGATTGCATTTCGGGCAGACCGGAGTGCCGGGCTCGACCGGGGTGTAACAGTACGGGCACTCGTACATCGGCATGACGTCATCATACCGCCGCGTTTCGAGGGTCTCCCGCCGTGAATCGGTTACACTGACGTCGTGGTCGAGGCTCGCCGCGGACCGGAGAATCTGCCGGATTCCCCGGGTGTCTATCTCTTCCGCGGTGACAGGGGCAAGATTCTCTACGTCGGGAAAGCCCTGTCGCTGCGCAAGCGTGTGGCGTCGTACTTCAACCCCGCCTACGGCGGCGCGAAGGAGGAGGCCCTGCGCCGGCTCCACCGCGAGGTCGAGACCATCTCGACCCGGACGGAGCTCGAGGCCCTCCTTCTCGAGAACACCCTCATCAAGAAGCACCGGCCGCGGTACAACGTCTGCCTCCGCGACGACAAGACCTACCCGTACATCAAGGTCACGACGGGGGAGGCCTGGCCGCGGGCCCTGGTCACCCGCCGGGTCGAGGAGGACGGGCACTCGTACTACGGGCCGTTCTGGGGCGGGCTCGCCCGCCGGATCATGAGGATGATCACGCGGCACTTCCAGATCAGGACCTGCACGATCGAAATCGACGGCAACCTGCCCCGGCCCTGCCTGTATTACGACCTGCACGCGTGCCTCGGGCCCTGCGTCTCCGGGCTGACGACGAAGGCCGCGTACGACGCCGCCGTCGCCGACGTGGTGCTGTTCCTCCAGGGGCGCAACCGCGAGCTCGAGGCGAGTCTGACGGAGAAAATGCGCGCCGCCTCGGCGGAGGAGAACTTCGAGATGGCCGCCGCGTATCGGGACGCGCTGCGGACCGTCCGCGACGTTTCCGAGCATCAGGTCGTCCAGTCGCTGAAAGGCGAGAACGTCGACGTCTTCGGCTTCTTCGAGTCGGGCCAGGACGTCGCCGTGGGCGTTCTCGTGGTGCGCGGCGGTGTCCTCCAGGATCGGCGGGACTTCTTCTTCGAGAAGGCTCAGGAGCTCGACCCGGCCGCTTTTCTCGAGGCGTTCCTGCCGCAGTTCTACGACGCCAACCCGTTCCTGCCGGCCGAGATCCATCTGCCGGTCGAGATTCCCGGGGCGGCCCTCGTCGAGGGCTACATCGCCGAGCGGCGCGGCGTGAAAGTCGCGGTGCGGACGCCGCGCCGCGGCCCGGCCGTCGAGCGCGTGCAGATGGCGGAGGCGAACGCGCGCGAGCGGCACCGCGTGCGGTTCCGCCGCCAGGGCGGTGACGAGGCCATTGCCGTCGAGCGCCTGGCGCGAGCGATCGGGCTCGCGGTCCCGCCGCGCCGCATCGAGGCCTTCGACATCTCGCACACCCAGGGCACCGACAGCGTGGGCTCGCTCGTCGTGTTCGAGGAGGGCAAGCCCAGGAAGGCCGACTATCGGCTCTTCAACGTCGCCTCCCAGGGTCTCCTCGAGCCGGATGACTTCCGCAGCATGGCCGAGGTCGTCGACCGCCGGTACCGGCGGCTCCAGGCGGAAGAGAGCGCGATGCCCGACCTCGTGCTCGTGGACGGCGGCCGCGGTCAGCTGCAGGCGGCGCTGACGGCGCTCGACCGGCTCGGCCTCGACCTGCCGGCCGTCGGACTCGCCAAGCGGGAAGAGGAGATCTGGGTGCCCGGCCGGCCCGACCCGGTGCGCCTGTCGCGCAAGGATCCGGCACTCCAGCTCGTCCAGCGCGTGCGCGACGAGGCGCATCGCTTCGCGATCTCGCGGCACCGGGCGCGACGGGGCAAACGCATGCGGCAGACGGGCCTGACCGAGATTCCGGGGATCGGACCCGTGAAGGCGCGGCTGCTGCTCCGCCGGTTCGGGTCGGTCAAGGGGCTGCGCGGCGCCGACCCGAACGAGATCGCGGCGGCCGTCGGGCCGACGACGGCGCGCGCCGTGACGGCCTTTCTCGATTCGCCCGGAGGCTCGGCCGGGGCATGAGAGCGGCGTTCGAGCACGAGGGCGACATCCGGGGAGTCGATCTCCTCGGCGCCCTCGTCGCCCTCTGGCGCGAAAGCGCGAGCGGCTCGCTGCAGTTCTCCCGCGCGGGGGCCACGGCGGGATTCGAGGTCGTCGCGGGCGAGATCGTCGCGTCGTCGTCGTCGGACCCGCGCTTCGAGACGGCGGCGATCCTCGTGCGCGCGGGAAAGCTCGACGCGCGCACGCTCGAGCGCCTGGCCGCGCCCGAAGGAGCCGACCGCGCCCTGCTGGCCCTCCAGGCCGGCGTCCTGACGCGGCGGGAATGGCGATGGGGCGAAAAGATCCGGGCCGTCGAGATCCTCTCGGACCTGCTGACGTGGCTCGAGGGCGAGTACTGGCTCCTGCGGACCAACGAGGAAGACCGCGAGACGGCCGAGCCGCGGCTCCCGATCCCGCGCCTGGTGCTCGAGCTCTTCCTCCGGTCGCGGGACCGGAGCCTCGTCCTGAAGCATCTCGGCGGCGCGGACGTGCCGCTCGCCCGCGCGGGAAACTTCGACGCCGAGTTCGCGACCTTCGGCCTGACCGCCGACGCCGAGTCGGTCGTGCGGTTGATCGACGGAACCTCGACGGCGGAGCAGATCGCCAGCGAGGCCCCGGCGGAAGCCTTCGCGGTCGAAAAGCTTCTCGCGGCGCTCGTCACCCTCGGACTCGTGCACCCCGAGTTCGCGGCGGGGGCCAGGGCCACTCGAGCCGCCGTCACGGAAGAGGCGCCGGCGGCCGTGGACGAGACGCCGTCGGAGCCCGTCCCCGAAGAGGAGATCGTCGCCGAAGAGGACGCCGAGAACGAGGCCGAGGAGGAAACCGACGCGGACGAGCTCGGACCCGAAGAGGAAGAGCCCCTTTCCGAGGTCGACGAAGCCGAGATCCGGGCGGCCGCCGACGAAGACATTCCGGCGCCGGAGGTCGGTGAGGGGCCGCGCGAGCTCGGCGACGACGCCGGGTGGCGTCACGAGCCGGGGTCGCCTCTGGACGACGCGAGCGCGGGGGCCGCGGGGATTCCGATGGACCTCGAGTCGGCCGCGCTCCGCGAGGAGGAGTCCTCGCTCGGAGAGTTGCCGCGGGAGGTCGAGCTCGGCGGCGGGTCGCCCGACGGCGCGCTCGGGCGCCCGCTCGACACGGCAACCGGCGTCGGCGAGCTCGAGCGGCCCAAGCCGCGCGGGCTCTCGCCTCTCGTCTGGGTGCTCGCGGCCATCGGCCTCGCGCTCGTCGTGACGCTGTGGCTTCGGAGCCGCGGACCGTCCGTGCCGCCGACCGAAACGGCGATGGCGGCGCTGCCGTCGCCCGCGCCCGAGACCACGGTGGCCGCCGCGGCCGAAGCTCCGACCTCCCCGCCCACTGCCGTCTCCGCTCCGGTGACCGAGGCGCCCACCGCGATTCCGGCGACGGTCCCTTCCGCGGCGCCGACCCCGGCACCCACGGCGGCGCCACGCACGAAACCGACGCCCCGGCCTGCCGCCTCGAAGTCGTCTGCGGCTCCTGCGGCGCCGGCGGGATCCTCGCACGACACGTCGTCGCGCCAGCACTGGCTCGACCGCGCGGCTCGCGACGCCCAGAAGCTCGCGGGCGACCGCAAGACGCACTACGCCGTCCAGCTCGAGCTCGCCTGCGAGGTGCAGTCCCTCGCGGACGCCTTCCAGCACGATCGCCCGTCGGGGAGCATGTGGCTCCTCGCGACGCCCCATCAGGACCGAACCTGTTTCCGCGTCCTGTGGGGCCACTACCCGACGATCGAGGCTGCCCGACGGGGCCTGTCCGGGACGCCGCGGTTCTTCTCGACGCCGAAGAACCGCCCGGCCGTCACCGCCGTGCGCTGACGGGGCGGCGGCTTTCTGCTACCCTGAAACGACTCGGCCACCGAACTTGATGCGCCCATGAGCACCCCAGCGCCTTCGGCCGGATTCCGCGGCTCTCTGTCCGAGACGCCGCTGCCGCAGGTGCTGCGCCGCATCTTTCTCGAAAGCCTGAAGGGAACCCTCTCTTTGGTGCACGGCGACGAAACGCGTCACCTGTTCTTCGAGAAAGGGGAGCTCCGCACGGCGACCTCGTCCCGCGAAGGTCAGCGCATCGGAGCCTTCCTCAAGCGGCGCGGCTGGATCACCGACACCGACCTGAACTGGGCGCTCGACACGGTCGCCAAGCAGGGGCGCGCGCGCCTCGGCAAGATCCTGGTCGAACGGGGCCTCGTCTCCCGAACCGTGCTCGACGCCGAGATGCGGCGGCTCGTCGAGGAAATCGTCTTCTCGACGTTCGCCTGGGACGCGGGGGAGTATCGGTTCCAGGCCTCCGGCGGCGTTCTCGATCCCGACGTCGCCCTGACGCTGTCGACGGCGGCGATCATCGTCGAGGGCATCCGGCGGCTGCCCGAGAGCGAGGCTTTCCGGGAGCGGCTCGGCGACGGTCACCGCGTGCCGATGCTCGCGACCGACCCGATGTCCCGCTACCAGTACCTGCCGCTCGCGCCGCAGGAGGCGTATCTCCTCTCCCGCATCGACGGGATCCTGGACGTCGATTCGCTCCTGAAGATCGCCGGGACGTCCCGCGCAGCCATGGCCAAGATCCTCTATGCGCTGGTCTCCTGCGGAATCGTCGAGTGGAAGCAGGAGGGCGCCCAGCGTCCGGCCAGCGGCCGGGGCGGCTTCCACGGGTTGAACGTCGAGGTCTCGGCCGCGCCGGCGGACCGTTCGCCCGGCCACGCCGAGCTCGTCAAGAACACGTATCGCCGGATCGACTGGCTGACGCACTACGAGCTTCTCGGGATCGTCCGCGAGGCGCCTCCGGAGAAGGTCGCCGAGGCCTATTTCGAGCGCAGCCGCCTCTTTCATCCGGATCTGCGGCACCGCGAGGACCTCGCCCGGTTCGAGAAGGAGCTGACGGCGGTCTTCGAACGGATGAAGAAGGCTTACGAGACGCTCTCCGACGGCGACAAGCGGGCGCTCTACGACCAGAGCCTCGACGCCGCGCCCGCGCCCATCCTGACCGCCGAGGCCGATCCGGAGATGCGCAAGAAGCTCGCGGCCCAGAACTTCCGCCGCGCGCGCCAGCTCATCGAGGACAAGGACTACCATCCGGCCGTCGAGATGCTGCGCGAGGCGATCCGTTTCGTCCCCGACAACCCGGAGTACCGCTACGTGCTCGCGCAGGTCGAGCTCAAGAACCCGAACTGGACCGACCAGGGGCTCGCGAACCTGAAGGAGGCGGCCCGCCTCGACAGCCGGCGCGTCGCCTATTCGCTCGAGGCGGCGCGCGCCCTCCTCGAACACAAGCGTCCCCACGAAGCCGAGCCCTTCGCGCGCCGCGCCGTGTCGCTCGATCCCTCGCCCGAGAGCGAGGAGCTGTTGCAGCGCACGGTCGACGCCCAGGCGTCCTCTCCCGCGCCCGCCCTGGAGCCCGGAGGACCGTCGCCCGCGGCCGAGGCGACCCCCGGAGAAGCGGTGCCCGCCCCGCAGCCCACCGGCCTTCTCTCCCGGCTCTTCCGGCACCGCGGTTGACTCCTCTCCTGACGGGCCTCGGCCTGTCCGCCGCCGCGGGATTGAACGCCTGGGCGATCCTTCTCCTCTTCAATGGCCTCTTCCTGCTCCTGCCCCAGGAGTTTCCCGGCCCGACCGCGGCGATCCTGACGAGCCACTTCGCCGTGACGGCCGCGCTCGTGCTGTTTCTCCTGGAGTTCGTCGCCGACAAGATCCCCGTCGTCGACCACCTCTGGAACCTGCTGCAGACGCTGCTGCGGCCCGTCGTCGGCGCGCTGCTGACGCTCGCCGCCGTTCCGGAAACGACGCGGCCCGAGCGCGTCGGCCTCGCGCTCGCCGGCGCCGCCGCCACCCTCGCCACGCACCTCGTCAAGTCGACGACGCGCCTCACCTCGACCGCGGCGACGCGGGGCATGGCCCAGTTCGCCCTCTCGCTCGCCGAGGACGCGCTCGCCCTCGCGCTCGGGGCTCTCGTCTTCTTCGTGCCGTCCTTCACGGCGATCCTCATCTTCGCGCTCGTCTTCCTCCTCGTGCTCGACCGCCGCCGCGTCGGGCGAGCGCTCGGCGTCCTCTTTTTCCGCCTCAAGCACCCGCGGCGTCTCCTGCGCCAGTCGTGACGTGCCGTATCTCCTCGACGGCAACAACCTGATCGGTCTCGTCCGGAAGACGGCGCGTCCGTCGGAAACGGACCGTCAAGCGCTCGTCGCCGAGATCTCCGACCGCCTCCGCCGGACGCGCGCGCGGGCGACGATCTTCTTCGACGGCGGCGCCGGGGAGCGGCCGACCTCGCTCGGCCCGCTCTCGGTGCGCGCCGCGGGCGGCAGCGCCGACGACGCGATCGTGCGCGCGGTGGAATCGTCGCCGGCGCCGGGGGAGGTCATCGTCGTCACCGCCGACCGCGGCCTGTCGGGCCGCGTGCGATCTGCCGGCGGGAAGGTTCTCGCCCCCGACAGGTTCTTCGAGCGGTTCGGCGCCGGGGGCGCGCCCGATCCCGGCGCCGGCGCGGTCGACGTCGAGGACTGGCTGCGGTACTTCGGGGACGAGGGCAACCGCGAGCCCTGACTGGCGCGTGGTACCATTTCCCCGGCCCCGAGCGGGCCACGCGATCGCTCCGGTCTCCTCAACGAGGCGCCCGGAGAGGAAAGTCCGAACTCCACACGGGCAGCATGCCGGGTAACGCCCGGTCGCGGCGACGCGAAGGAAAGTGCCACAGAGAACAGACCGCCTTCCGAAAGGACGGCAAGGGTGAAACGGTGCGGTAAGAGCGCACCGCTCCGCCGGCAACGGCGGGGGCACGGTAAACCCCATGCGGAGCAAGGCCAAATAGGGAGGCAGCGGGCGCCCGTCCCGCCTCACGAAAAGTGAGCTGCCTCCGGGTCGGCTGCTCGAGCCCGAGGGCGACCTCGGGCCCAGAGGAATGATCGTGGGCCCGGCCGGCACAACCGGCCGGGAGACAGGATTCGGCTTACCGGTCCGCTCGGGGCTCTTCGTGACACCGCCGAACCATGGATGATCTGCGCACCCCTCCGGCGCTGAAGCCGGGAGCCACCATCGGCGTGGCGGCGATCTCGGGGCCCGTCGACGGGGACCGCCTCCAGTCCGGCGTCGCGCAGCTCGAGGCGCGCGGCTACCGGGTCGTGCTCGCGCCCAACGTGGCGCTCCGCCGCGGCTTTCTCGCGGGAACCGACGAGGAGCGCGCCGAGGGGTACCGGTCGTTGCTCCGCAGCCCGTCGGTCGACGCGGTGTTCTTCGCGCGCGGCGGCTACGGCGCGTCGCGCGTGCTGTCCCGGCTCGATCCGAGCGAGATCGCGGCACGTCCCCGTCCTCACCTCGGCGGCTCGGACCTGACGGCGCTCTTTTCGTTTCTCGGCCGGCGCTGCGGCCTGGCGACGTACTACGGCCCGATGGTCGCGGTCGAAATGGCCAACGGCGTCGACCTCGACTGGGAGACCGTGCTGGCGGGGCATCCTCCGGCGCCGCATCGGATCGCGCCGGGCGACGTGCTCGCGCCGGGCACCGGCGAAGGTCCGGTCGTCGGCGGCTGCCTTTCGATTCTCGCCTCGCTCTGCGGCACGCCCGACGCCGTCGACGGCCGGGGTGCCGTCCTGTTCTGGGAGGATGTGGGCGAGGACACCTACCGCCTGGACCGAATGTTGACCCAACTGGAGCGGTCAGGTACATTCGACGGACTGCAAGCCATGGTCATCGGCTCGATTTCGCCCGGCCCCCGCGGCGGCGAGTCCCCTGAGATCGTCGGCGCCTGGCTCCGCGCTTACTTCGCGGGAGCGCCGTTCCCGGTGGTCGCCGGCTTTCCGGCGGGACACCTGCCTCGTCCGCGGACGATTCCGATCGGCCGCGGCGCTCGGGTCGACGCGAGCGGCGGCCGCATCGATTTTGGCGCGGCGCCCGGGTCTGCGGAGACGCCGTGCCGAACGTGAAGGCCGTCTTCAAGTCGGGACCGGGGGGCAGCGGCAAGAACCCCTACGAGAAGTTCCTCGTCAGCCACCTCATGGGCGAAATCCTGTTCTCCGAGGGCGACATCGGCACCGACATGTACATCATCCAGTCGGGGACGGTGGAGCTGCTGAAGGCGATCGGCGGCGAGACCCGCGTCCTCTCGACCCTCGAGAAGGGCGACTTCTTCGGCGAGATGAGCGTCCTCGAGGACGTCCCCCGGTCGGCCTCGGCGCGCGCGAAGACCGACGTCGAGCTCGTCCGCATCAACGGCGCGACGTTCGATGCGATGCTCAAGAGCAACACCGAGATCGCGGTCCGGATGATGCGCAAACTCTCGCGCCGCGTGCGCGAGGTCACCGCGATGCTCGAGGACGCCGTCGGGCGCCGCGTCCCCGAGGAAGAGAAGCCGATGCCACGCCGCGCCGAGCCGGAGCGCAACGCCTGTCGGCTCGTGTGCGACGACCCCTCGGCCGAGTTCCACCTGAACCGCGAGGGCGACACGCTCGTCGGCAGGAGCGATCCCGTCACGGGGATCACGCCCGACGTGGACCTGACGCCGCTCGACCCGCAGCGCTCGACCTCGCGTCGCCACGCCAAGCTCTATCAGATGAGCGACACGTACTACGTCATGGAAGAGATCGGCGTCATGAACGGCACCTACGTCAACGGCAACCGCCTGACGACCGGCGTCCCGATCGCCGTCCAGAACGGCGACGTCCTGAAGTTCGGCCTGGTGTCGATGACGTTCCACGCTCCCGAGAGCTAGTTCATCGCCGAGCCCGCGTCCCCTCCGGCCCTCCTGAGTCTGCGCGATCCGGTCTCGAGGATTCCCGGCGTGGGACCCGCGCGCGGCGAGAAGCTCGCCGCCGAGGGTGTCCGGACGGTCGGCGACTTCCTCCTCGCGCTGCCGTTTCGCTACGAGGACCGCCGGCGTTACGCCACGATCGCGAGCCTGGAGTGGGACCGCCCGGCGACGGTGCTCGTGGGATTTCGCGGCGTGCGATCGGTGCGGATGCGGCGTGGCCTGCTGCGCGTCGAAGCGCTCGCCGACGACGGCACCGGCGCGGTTCGCGTCGTCTGGCACAACCGCTACCCGTCCTTCGCGAAAGCCCTCGACGGCGCGCGGGCCGCGCTCTACGGGGCCCCGACGGCGTCCCCGAAGGGCGAGATGCGGATCGAGAATCCCGAGACCGAGTTCATCGGCGCCGGCGAGGAGGCGGATCCGGTCCACGCCGGACGCATCGTGGGCGTCTACCACCGGGCGGCCGACGTCGGCTCCCGTCTCTGGCGGACCCTCGTCCGGCGAACGCTCGACCGCCTGAGCGCGGACTTTGCCGCGGCAGCCGCCCCGGCCCGGGAGATCCGCGCGGCGCTGGAGGAAGTCCACTTCCCGTCCTCGGAAGAGTCGGCGCTGGCCGCGCGCAACCTGCTCGCGCGCGAAGAGCTCCTCGTGCTGGCCGCCGGCATCGAGGAGAAGCGGGCGCGCCTGCACGCGCGGCGCGGAATCCGGCTCGAGGCCAGCGAGGCCCTCCGACAGCGGGCCCGCCAGGCCCTGCCGTTTGCGCTCACGGGCGCCCAGCGGCGCGCCGGGCGCGAAATCGCGGCCGATCTCGCCTCGGGGCGCGCCATGGCGCGGCTCCTCCAGGGCGACGTCGGCTCGGGCAAGACCGTGGTGGCGGGCCTCGCCCTGATGCTCGCCGCGGGCAACCGGGTCCAGGGCGCGCTCATGGCGCCGACCGAAATCCTCGCCGAGCAGCACGCCGAGAGCCTCGCCGCGTGGCTGACGGCGGCGGGCGTGCGCCTGGCTCTGTTGACGGGTCGCGTCCGCGGGGTCGCGCGGCGCCGGCTCCTCGAGGAGCTGGCGGCCGGGAGGATCGACGTGCTCGTCGGCACCCACGCGCTCGCGGAAGCCCCGGTGACGTTCCGGCGGCTGGGCCTCGTCGTCGTCGACGAGCAGCACCGCTTCGGGGTCGCCCACCGCGCCCGCCTCTTCCGCAAGGGCGACGCCCCCCACGTCCTCGTCATGACGGCGACGCCGATTCCGCGGTCGCTCGCCTGGGCGATCTACGGCGAGCTCGACGTCTCCGTTCTCGACGAGAAGCCGCCCGGACGCGGCGAGATCGTCACCCGCGTGCGCGACGAGCCGGGGCGCGCGAAGGTGTACGCGTTTGCCGGCGAGCGTGTCGCCGCGGGGGAACGGGTCTACGTCGTCGTTCCGGCGATCGAGGAGGGGGAGCGCGAGGTCGCGGCCACTCGCGCGACGGCCCGCCGGCTCGAAGCGGCCCTCCCGGGCGTGCGCGTCGGGGTCCTCCACGGGCGGATGCCCGCGCCCGAGCGCACCGCGGTCCTCCGCGACTTCGCCAGCGGCCGGGCTCCGGTTCTCGTGTCGACGACGGTCGTCGAGGTCGGCGTGGACGTTCCCGAGGCGACGCTGATGATCGTCGAGAACGCCGAGGTCTTCGGGCTCGCCCAGCTGCACCAGCTCCGCGGCCGCGTCGGCCGGAGCACGCGGGCGTCGTGGTGCGCGCTGATCGCCGGGCCGGGCGCCAGCCCCGAGGCCCGGCAGCGCCTGGCGGTGCTCGAGAAGACCTCCGACGGTTTCGTCATCGCCGAGCGCGACCTCGAGGCTCGCGGCCCCGGCGACCTCCTCGGGAGCCGGCAGTCGGGACTCCTCGCGATGCGCGTGGCCGACCCGGGACGCGATCTCGCGGCGCTCGGAGAGGCGCGCCGCCGGGTCGCGGCGCTGCGCGAGGCGGGGCAGGCCGTGCGGAGCGACCTGTTCGGGTATCCCGAGATGTCGGATCGACGAACCGGGAACGGCGTGATACAAGCCCGTCGATCGGAGGAGCGATGAAGGTTCTCGTCACCGGGGGCACCGGCTTCGTCGGGACACACCTGGTCAACCGCCTGGTGCACGACGGGCACACGGTCGCCGTGCTGGCCCGCGACCCGCGGAAGACCCGCAACCGATACAACCGCCCGGTCGAGACCTCGGAGGGCGACGTCCTCGATCGCGCCTCCCTCGAGGCGGCGGCTCGCGGACGCGACGCGGTCGTGCATCTGGTCGGCGTCATCAATGAGAAGGGCCGTCAGACCTTCGACCGGATGCACCGCGAGGCCACCGAGAACGCCGTGGCGGCGGCCGAAGCGGCGGGGGTGCGCCGCTACCTCCACATGAGCGCGATGGGCAGCGCCGAGGACTCGCCCTCCGACTACGGCCGCACCAAGGCCGCGGGCGAGCGGGCCGTCCGGTCCTCGAAGCTGGACTGGACGATCTTCCGTCCCTCGATCGTCTTCGGGCCCGGGGACGGGTTCGTATCGCTCCTGGCGCCGATCGTCCGCGACAACCCCGGCTTCATTCCCGTCATCGGCGACGGTCAGACGAAGTTTCAGCCGGTCTCGGTGCGCGACGTGGCCCGCGTCTTCTCGGACGCGCTCGCGAAGCCGGAGACGGTCGAGCGCGCGTTCGAGGTCGGAGGGCCGGAGGTCTTCACGCTCGACACGATCTACCGCGAAATCGCCGCCGCCGTCGGGAGACCGGGGAAGCCCCTGGTCCACTTTCCGCTCTGGTACGGCCGCCTGCTCGCCGGGGCCTTCGAGCGCCTCGCCCGCTACGGGCTCCTCGACGACCCGCCGCTGACGCGCGACCAGTTGAAGAGCCTCGGGCGGGACAACGTCGCGGACGTGTCGGCGACGGTCGCGGCGTTCGGGGGCGCCTGGAAGGCGTTCCGGCCCGGCATCCGCGAGTACCTTTCGACCGGGCGTCACGACCCGCGCTCCGGCACGGGCGAGGAAGTCGCGCTCGAGCCGCGGGCGATCCTGCGGATCCGCTGAGGGGCTAGAGCGAGCCCCGGCGGAGGCGGATCGTGCCGGACGTCGTCCGGACCATGATCTTCTCGCCGCCGCCGTTCAAGGTCAGCGTCGAGCGCTGCACGCCGTTGCGCTTGGAGAGCATGCTCTCGGGAAAGTCGGAGCGCACGGCCGTCTCGTCCTCGTCGGCGCCGGTGACGACCAGCTCGACCTCGGCCTTGCAGTCGGCGGGCAGCGCCAGCGTGACGTCGCCGCCGTCGTTGCGGATCGTGACGCCGCCGCTCTTCGCGTCGCAGGCCGAAAGGCCGATGCGGATCTCGCCGCCCGCCGAGGCCGCGCGGACGCCACCGCCGACGTGCTGCACCCGGATGTCGCCGCCGGAGGTGCGCACGTCCAGGTTTCCGCCGACGCGATCGATCCGGATGTCGCCGCCGTTGGTGTCGGCGAGCGCCGAGCCCGAGACCGATTCGACGACCACGTCGCCCGCGAGCGTCGAAGCCTTCAGGTCGCCCGTCACCGGGCCGACGACGATGTCACCGCCGTAAGTCTTCAGCTCCGCGCCGGCCCCGGCGCCGCCCACGCGGATCTCGCCCGACTGGCTCAGGATCTTGACGCGGCCGCTGACCTTGCCGATGTGGTAATCGCCGCCGGACGTCGACAGGAAGTCGCCGCCCACGTCGCCGCGCACGATGTCGTCCGTCATCGCCGCGGGGGGAGCCGGAGGCGCCGGAGGTGCGGGGTGCGGCGCCCGGTAGGCCTGGGGCGGCGGCGGCACGGCCGGCATCGGCGCGACGTGGACCCGGACGGGCGGCACCGTCACCACCACGGAGCGCCGCTCGGTCACCAGGGCCTTCGCGTCCGCGTCCCTGGTCCCGGCGGCCAGGAGGAGGATCCTCCCGTTGAGGGTTTCCATGTGGACGTCGGGACCGCCCTTGCCGATCGAGCCCGAGTATTCGCGCTGCGGGTTCGGGATCTCGATGTGGCGAAGCTGCCGCTCGACCTCGCGCATGTTCTTCTCGGCGTCGCGCATGCCGCGCTCGACCTGGACTTCGACCTGGCGCATCGATTCGGCGAGCTGCTGGTCGAGCTCCTCGAGGTCGATCTCCTGCCGGTTCCCTTCCTCGTCCTCGACGACGATGTGGGCGCCCTTGTCCTTGCTCTTCGACCTGCCCTTACCCTCGCTCTTGTCCTCACCCTTGTCTTTCGTCACCCACGTGATCTTCGCCGGCGGCTGCACGGGAAGCGGAAACGTCGACGCGATGGTGCCGTTCATCGTCGACGCCGCGAACTCGAACTTCGCCTCCTTGGGCAGGGTCAGCGTCACGTTGCCGTTGACCGACTGGAGCGAAACCTCCGAGCCGGCCGGCAAGGCCTGGGCCACGGCCTCGATGTGGCCGTTGACCGTCTGGAGCGAGAGTCCCTTGCGCGCGCCCCGCGCCTCGATCGACCCGTTCACCGACTGAAGGTCCAGGTCGCCGTCGAGGTCGTGAACGCGCACGTCGCCGTTGACGGTCTGGAGCTCGGCCGTGACGCCCGGGGGGATGACGAGCTCGTAGCGCGCGGTGATCTTGCACTGCCCGCAGGCCGGGCCGCCGTAGCTTCCCCCGTAGCTGTCGCCGCGCCGCCCGGAGTGCGCGCCCGGGATGACCGTCTCGAGGCTCCAGCCGTCGTCGTCGTGCTCGGAGCGGATCTGGATCTTCTTCAGGATGTCGCCGGCCTTCTGCGGGGTCGTCGCCGTCACGCTCACCGTCACGACGGCGGAGAATTGCGCGCCGGGGGCGGCGATCACGTCGCCCGTGATGTTCTCGACGTGGAGCGTCTGTCCCCTGGCGAGCGTGCCGTTGAACCGGTCGACGCGCGTGGCCGGCGCTTCCTCGCCCTTCGCCGCGGAGACGAGCATCAGCAGAAGGCCGAGCCCGAGCGCCAGCCAGAGCGCGAGCCGGTCCGCGCCGGCCGACGGGGCCTCCGGGAGTTCGATCCGTTCGCGGAAGTTCATGTCCTTCATCGTCAGAGAGAGACGCGCTGTCGTCATCGGAGTTACGCCATCCTCGTGCGTGGCATCGTCAGAAGGAGATCGCCTTCAGGGCGGACGCCGCCTTCGCGCGGACGAAACCGTTCTCCTGCGGGTCGACCGCCTTCTCTTTGAGCGATTCGATCGTGCGGGTATCCGGCGACTGCCGGGCCGCCGCCGCGAGCGCGTCGATCGCCGCGAGCCTCACGGCCGGGTTCTTGTCCGCCTTGAGCGCCGCGAGGAACGCCGCGCGAATCTCCGGCGTCGTCTGGAAGGACGCGAGCGTGTCCGCCGCTTTCTTGCGGACGCCGGGGTTCTCGTCGGACTTCAGCGTCGTCGTCAGCGCGGCGACGATCTCGGGCGACGCCGGCGCGGCGTTCGAGCCGTAGTGCTGAAACACGGCGTCGATGGCGCGCGACTTCTCGCCCGCGCTCTCGGAGTTGTGCGCGACGAGGTAGGCGAGGAGCCTCGCGACCTCCGGGTCGTTCGGCGCCCCCTCGACTTCCCGGCGGGTGGTGACGTCGAACCCGATCGACACGCGGCCTTCCTTGTCGGCCGGGCGGTACGAGACGTTGGCCAGGCGCGGATTCCCGGCGAGCTCCGGCACCGACGGCGCGCCGCCGCGCGGCGGCGTCACGGCGGCGACGGGAGCCGTCGTCGAGGGGGCCGGCGAGGCCGGGCCGCCCGGCAGACCGCGCGCGAGGAGGTAGCCCACACCGAGCGCGGCGAGGAGGGCGGCCGCCTGGAGCAGCGGCCGCGACAACGTCGGCCGCGGACGGAAGGCCTTGACCCGGCCCCGAATCATCTCCTCTTCGAGGAGTCCGAGCGTGCGGCGGCGGAATTCGGGCGTCACCTCGGCTTCCGAGTCGCGCCCGAGCGTCGTCCAGAGGTCCTCGAGCTTCTCGAGCTCGCGGCGGCAGCTCTCGCAGCCGTTGACGTGGGCGGCGAGCTCGCGGCGCGTCGCCTCCGAGGCTTCGCCGGTCAAGCGTTCGACGGCGAGTGTGGTCAGGTCGCGGCAGTCCATGAGCTTTCCCCCTCGGAAAAGTGGGCCTTCAGCGTTTCGACGGCCCGGAAGATGCGGGTCTTGACGGCCCCGACCGAGATCCCGAGCGTCCGGGCGATCTCGGCGTAGGGCATGCCGTGGTAGCGAGCGAGCACGAGCGCCTCGCGCTGTTCCTCGGAGAGCGCCGAGAGCGCCTGGCGCACGGCCTCGCGCCGCTCGCGCGACGCGATGACCGACTCGATGCCCTCGGTTCGGGCGCGCGGTTCGGCCACCGAGTCGAGCGGGACGACGGAGGCACGGCGGTCACGGCGGCGCCGGTCGCGGCACGCGTTGGCCGCGATCGCGAAGAGCCACGACGCCACGCCCGCGCGTCCGTCGTACTGGTGCGCTCTCGAAATCACCTTGAGAAACACCTCCTGGGTCACTTCCTCGGCCGACGCCCTGTCCGACAGCATCCGGTCGGTGAATCGCAGGATCGCCGGCGCATAGCGCTCGAACAGCTCCGCCGCGCCGTCGGTGTCTCCGCGGCGGATCCGCTCGAGGAGACCCGCGTCATCGCTTCCCGCATTCATCGGTTATCGGCCCGGCCACCTGGAGAGACGGCGGCCCCGGGGGAAGGTTTCGGCTTCACCAGGCGCAATGTACGGCTTTTTGACGCCTCGAGACCACCTGTATAGTGCCGCCTGTTTGGAACACAAGGTCGTTGATTTCGCGATCCAGCTCGCCGTGGTCCTCTTCGCCATCTCCTTTCACGAGTCGGCCCATGCCTACGCCGCGCTCAAGTTCGGGGACACCACGGCGCGCGACCTCGGCCGGATCAGCCTGAACCCCATTCGGCACATCGACCCGGTCGGGAGCATCCTCGTTCCCCTCATGCTCTATCTCTTCTCGGGGCTCATCTTCGGCGCCGCCAAGCCCACTCCCGTCGACCTGCGGAACACCAGAGACCCTCGCCTGGCCAACCTCGTCGTCTCGGCCGCCGGCCCCGCCTCGAACTTCCTCCTGGCGACCCTCGGGATCCTCGGTTTTGCCCTGATCCGACGGTTGGACCCGTCCGCGATGGCGGACCTCCTCGGGGCTCTCCAGGGCAACCGCTTCGCCTCCGGGGCGCTGGCGCCGATCACGTACCTCCTCTTCTTCTTCGTGCTGGTCAACGTGATGCTCGGAGTCTTCAACCTCTTGCCGATCCCGCCGCTCGACGGCAGCGGCGTTCTGCTGTCTCTGGGCGGCGCTCCGGTCGCCCGCGTCTTCGAGGTCATCCGCCCGTTCGGCTTCCTCATCCTGATCCTGCTGATCGCGACACCGGTCCTCGGCAACCTCTTCCGGCCGATCCAGGGCGTCGTGCTGCGCCTGATCTTCGGAGCCTGAGCGTGAGCGCCGAAACCGTCCTCTCCGGGCTCCGCCCGACCGGCCGTGTTCACCTCGGCAACTACTTCGGCGCGGTCAAGAACTGGGTCGGCCTGCAGGACTCGGGCAAGTACCGCTGCTACTTCTTCGTCGCCGACCTGCACGCGCTCACCACCGACTACGCCGACACCGCCGCTCTCGCGGGGAACACGCGCGAGGCCGTCCTCGACTGGCTCGCCGTGGGCCTGGACCCGGAGCGCTCGACGATTTTTCTCCAGTCGCGCGTCCCGCAGCATGCCGAGCTGGCGCTCTACTTCTCCATGATCACGCCGCTCGGCTGGCTCGAGCGCGTGCCGACCTACAAGGACCAGATCGAGCAGCTCCGCAGCCGCGATCTCGGGACGCACGGCTTTCTCGGGTACCCCGTCCTGCAGACGGCGGACATCGCCCTCTATCGCGCGAACCTCGTGCCGGTGGGGGAGGACCAGGCGAGCCACCTCGAGATCTGCCGCGAGATCGTCCGGCGCTTCAACGGTCTCTACGGCGACGTGTTTCCGGAGCCGAAGGCCCTCTTCACGCCGACGCCCAAGGTCAACGGGATCGACGGCCGCAAGATGTCGAAGTCCTACGGCAACACGATCGGCATCACCGAAGGCGCCGAGTCCGTCCGTGAGAAGGTGATGGCCATGGTCACGGACCCGGCGCGCGCGCGCCGGCAGGACCCCGGCAACCCCGATCACTGCAACCTCTTTCCGTTTCACGAGCTCTTTTCGCCGAAGGAGGAGGTCGCCACGGTCGATCGGGAGTGCCGCACGGCCGCCCGCGGCTGCGTGGATTGCAAGAAGCACCTCATCGGGAACCTCAACGCCGCCCTCGAGCCCTTCCGCCAGAAGCGCGCGGCCCTGATCGAGTCCTCGGGCGACGTCGTGCGCGACGTGCTGCGCGCCGGCGACGCCCGAGCGCGGGCGACCGCCGAAGAGACGATGGAGCGCGTCCGCGCGGCCGTGCGGCTGGCGCCGGAGCCGTGATGGCGGACGAGACGACGACGCCGGGGGCCCTGCCGCCCGTCGCCATTCCGGCCTTCAACGGCCCCCTCGACCTGCTCCTCCATCTGATCCGCGTCAACGAAGTCTCGATCACCGACATCCCGATCGCGGAGATCACGGAGCAGTACACGTCGTACCTCGACACGATGCGCGAGCTCGACCTCGACGTCGCCTCCGAGTACATCGCGCTGGCCGCCGAGCTGATCTACATCAAGTCGAAAATGCTCCTGCCCCGCGTGCCGGGCGAGGCGGCCATCGATCCGCGGGCCGACCTCGCCCAGCGCCTCCTCGAGTACGAGAAGTTCAAACGCTCGGCCGAAACCCTGCACGCGATCGACACCCTCCGGGGCGGTCTCTGGCCCCGCCCCGAAACCGAGATTCCGAAGGGCGAAAGTTCCGAGGAGACCCTCGAGGTCTCCCTCTTCGACGTCATCGAGGCGTTCCGTGGGGTGACCGAGCGCTACCGTCTCGCCCACCCGCCGGCCCTGGCGATCCACCACCTGCGCTTCTCGGTTTCCGAGAAGATGATCGAGCTCCTCGAGCGCCTCGACGCCGCGCGGACGATGTCGCTGCTCGAGTTTCTCGGCCAGATGCGCTACCGCGCCGAGGCCGTCACGACCTTCCTGGCCTGCCTCGAGCTGATCCGTCTCGGCGTCGTGCGGGCCTTCCAGATCCGCCCGTTCGCGGAGATTCACGCCTCACGCACGGAAGTGCCGTTCACGGCGCAGCAGATACGCGATAATTACGCCGAGTGACGTCCCCATGAGCGAGACCGACGCCGGAACCGGCAGCGTCGCCGTCGCCGAGACGGAAGAGCGGCCCCCGCGCGAGACGTCGGGG
Organism: Thermoanaerobaculia bacterium; assembly: GCA_035500755.1. Taxonomy (GTDB): domain Bacteria; phylum Acidobacteriota; class Thermoanaerobaculia; order UBA5066; family Gp7-AA6; genus DAHUXD01. Next base: position 31,283 of record DATJXB010000118.1, read on the forward strand.
GCGAAGATCCTCACGGCGATCGAGGCGGTCCTCTTTTCCTCGCCGCGGCCGGTCCGCGAGAAGGACCTGGGGGAGCTTCTCGACGCGACTCCGGCCGCCGTCTCGGAGGCCCTCGGGATGCTCGGGTCGCGCACCGACGCCGAGGACCGCGGTATCCGCCTCGAGAAGGTCGCCGGCGGCTGGCGGTTCGTCACACGCCCCGAATTCGACGGGCTGCTGCGGCGCTTCCACGAAGTCACCGAGCGAAGCCGCCTGTCGCTCGCGGCCCTCGAGACGCTCGCGATCATCGCCTACCGCCAGCCCATCACGCTGCCCGAGGTGCAGGAGATCCGGGGCGTCAACTCGTCGAGCGTCCTGAAGACGCTCTTCGAGAAGAAGCTGATCACGACGGCCGGCAAGAAGGCCGTCGTCGGATCTCCCTTCTTCTATCGGACGACGCCCGACTTCCTCATGCGCTTCGGCTTGAACGACCTCGACGAGCTGCCGCGGCCCGAGGACCTCGACGCGGACCTCGCGGCGACCCTCGAGGCGCGCGAGATCGCCGCGCCCACGGCGGCGTCGCCCTCCATTCACGTCGAGCCCGAAGCGGCCGACGAGACGGAGGCGCCGGAGCCGGACGCGGAGGTCTGACCTGGCGCTCGTCCGCATCCAGAAAATCATCGCCTCGAGCGGCCTCGCGTCCCGCCGCGAGGCCGAGGAGTGGATCCGCGAGGGAAGGGTGCGCGTCAACGGCAAGCTCGCGAGCCTCGGCGACCGCGCGGACCCGGAGAGCGACTCGATCAAGGTCGACGAGCGGCGCGTGCGCGCGAGCTCGGGTCCTCGGACCTACGTGCTGCTGAACAAACCCAAGGGCTACGTGACGACCGTCTCGGACCCCGAAGGCCGCGACACCGTCCTTCAGCTCCTGCCGGGACGCCTGCGACGGACCGTGAAGCCGGTCGGGCGCCTCGACGTCCAGACCGAGGGCCTGCTGCTCCTGACGGACGACGGGGACCTCGCCCGGCTCATCACGCATCCCTCCACGGGTTGCCCGAAGGAGTACCTCGTCAAGGTCTCCGGCGAGCCGACGCCCGCGCAGCTCGAGAAGCTGCAGCGCGGCGTCTTTCTCGACGGCGAGCGGACGCGCCCGTGCCAGATCGCGCGCGTCTCCGGAACGCCGCGGCGGGAAGGGCAGGAAGGCAACACCTGGCTCCGCGTGACGCTGCGCGAGGGCCGGAGCCGGCAGATCCGCCGGATGTTCGCCTCCGTCGGCCACCCCGTCTCGAAGCTGCGGCGCGTCGCGATCGGCCCGGTGCGCGACGAGACGCTCGCCCCCGGCGCGAGCCGTCTCCTGAGCGCCGCCGAGGTGGCCGCCCTGAAGCGCTTGGGGAAGGCGCGTTGAGCCGCCCGCTGATCGTGGCCATCGACGGCCCGTCGGGAGCCGGCAAGTCCTCGGCGGCCCGCGCGCTCGCCGCGCGCCTCGCCGTCCCGTACATCGACACGGGCGCGATGTACCGTGCCGTCGGCCTGGCCGCTCGCCAGAAGGGCATCGCCCTGCCGATCGCCGACCCGGATGCCGTGGCCTCCCTCGCCGCCGCCGTCTCGATCGAGCTCGTGCCCGCGGCGGAAGGCAACCGCGTCCTGCTCGACGGCCGCGACGTCTCCGAAGCGATCCGGGAACCCGAGATTTCCCTCTACGCCTCGGCGGTTTCGGCCATCCCGGCCGTGCGGCGGTCACTCGTCGCGATCCAGCAGCGGCTCGGAAAGGCGCGGGGCGGGGTGATGGAGGGGAGGGACATCGGCACTCGTGTGTTCCCCGACACCCCCCACAAGTTCTTTTTGACCGCGGACGCTTCCGTCCGGGCGCACCGGCGGGCCCGCGAGCTCGAGGCCCGGGGAACCCCCCAGCCCTACGCGGACGTGCTCCGGGACATGGAAAAGCGCGACCGGGACGACGGGTCCCGGGCCGATTCCCCCCTCACCTACGACAGCCGGTACGTGCTGATCGACTCGACCGGGAGGCCGCTGGAGGCCGTCGTGGCCGAGATCGAGGGCCGGGTCCGCGGGGCCATTTGACTCAGGCCGACGCGGCAACATAGGATATTGCTTTGCGTCTCAGCGACTTATGAGAGGGGATCCCTTATCCGATGTCGGGTGAAAATCGCAGAGAGGGAGGTCGGGAAACCGAGCCGATGGAAACCGAACAGGAACTGACGCCGCAGGAGTATCAACACCTCCTGGCCCAGTACGAGAGCTCGTTCAAGAACTTGCAGGAGGGTCAGATCATCCGGGGGCGGGTTCTGTCGATCACGCCGTCCGAAGTGATCGTCGACATCGGCTACAAATCGGAGGGCATGATTCCGCTCTCCGAGTTCACCGACTTCTCCGGCCAGGTCACGATCAAGGCCGGCGACCCCGTCGACGTCCTTCTCGAGCGCACCGAGGACCAGAACGGCTACGTCGTCCTCTCGAAGGACAAAGCCGAGAAGATGAAGGTCTGGGACGAGGTCGAGAAGGCCTACCGCTCGGGCTCGACCGTCCGCGGCCGGGTCATCGACCGCATCAAGGGCGGCCTGGCCGTCGACATCGGCGTCAAGGCGTTCCTGCCCGGGTCCCTCGTGGACGTCAAGCCGGTCAAGAACCTCGAGGCCCTGCGCGGCAAAGACCTCGATTTCAAGGTGATCTCGGTCGACAAGAAGCGCGGCAACATCGTCCTCTCGCGAAAGGCCGTCGTCGAAGTCGAGCAGGAGGCCCGCAAGAAGGAGACGCTGCAGCTGCTCGAGGAGGGACGCGTCCTCCGCGGCGTGGTCAAGAACCTCACCGATTACGGCGCGTTCGTGGACCTGGGCGGCCTCGACGGACTTCTCCACGTCACCGACATGTCCTGGGGACGCGTCAATCACCCGTCGGACCTCGTCAAGGTCGGCGACGAGATCGAGGTCGTCGTCCTGAAGTTCGACCGGGAGACCGAGCGCGTCTCCCTCGGCACCAAGCAGCTCACCGAGGACCCGTGGACGCACGTGCCGGAGAAGTATCCGGCCGGCTCCCGCGTGACGGGACGCGTCACGAACGTCACCGACTACGGCGCGTTCGTCGAGCTCGAGGGCGGGGTCGAGGGCCTCGTTCACGTTTCCGAGATGTCGTGGTCGAAGAAGATCAAGAATCCCGCGAAGGTGGTGTCTCCGGGGGACACCGTCGAGGCGATCGTCTCGGACGTCAACCCGGAAGCGCGGCGCATCTCGCTGTCGCTGAAGGACACCCTTCCGGATCCGTGGGAGAGCGTGGCCGAGAAGTATCCGGTCGGCACGCGCGTCTCGGGCAAGGTCCGCAACCTGACCGACTTCGGCGCCTTCGTCGAGATCGAGGAAGGCATCGACGGCCTCGTCCACGTCTCCGACATGTCCTGGACGCGCCGCGTCAAGCACCCCTCCGAGGTGCTCAAGAAAGGCGACGACGTCGAGGCGGTCATCACGTCGGTCGACCAGGACAACCGCCGGATTTCGCTGTCGATCAAGGAATTTCAACCGAACGACTGGCAGACCTTCAAGGACAAGCACCAGGCCGGCGACGTGGTCTCCGGCGTCGTCACCCGCGTGGCGGATTTCGGGGTGTTCGTCCAGATCGAGGGCCTCGTCGAGGGCCTGATGCACGTGTCGGAAACGCCGCTGGCGCGTGGCGCGAAACCCCAGGAGCACTACAAGGAAGGGGATCCGGTCCGCGCCCGCATCCTGCGCATCGAAGACGCCGAGATGAAGGTGGGCCTGTCGGGAGTCAACGTCGACGAGGCGGCGGCCGCCGAGACGCCGGCGGCTCCCGCGGCGGAAGAGGCGCCGGCCGCGGCCGCTTCGGGCGACGGCGAGGAAGCCGCTCCCAAGAAGAAGCGCACCCGCAAGAAGGCCGACGAGGCTCCCAAAGAAACCTAACGGAGTGCCGTGTCCATGGAATCCGAGCCGGGTCGCGAGGAGACGCGGGCGATGACGAAGGCCGAACTGATCGAACGGGTGGCGGTGGCCACCGACGTGACCAAGAAGCAGGCGGAGGCCATCGTCGACACCGTGTTCGAGGCCATCGTCCGCTCGCTGAAGGAAGGCCAGAAGATCGAGCTCCGCGGCTTCGGCTCCTTCCGCCTCCGCGAGCGGGGCGCGCGCATGGGGCGTAATCCGAAGACGGGCGTCAAGGTCGCGGTTCCCGCCAAGAAGATCCCGTATTTCAAGCCGGGCAAGGAGCTCAAAGAACTGATCAACCGGTAATGCCGGACGTTCTCTTCGCTCCCTGGCGCTACGAGTATCTCGTGTCCGACAAACAGACCGGGTGCATCTTCTGCGAGGCGGCCGCGTCGCGCGACGACGAGGGATCGCTCGTCGTGTTCCGCGGTGAGCGGGTCTTCGGCCTGCTCAACCGGTATCCGTACACCAACGGCCACGTGATGGTCGCGCCGCTCGCGCACGAGGCCTGGTTCTCGGACTCGAGTCCGGCCACGCTCTCGGAGCTGATCGCGGCGGTGGCCCGCGTCCAGGCGGTGCTCGTCAAGGAGTATCGGACCGACGGCTTGAACGTCGGCGTCAATTTCGGAAGCGCGGCCGGCGCCGGAATCGCCGGGCACTACCACGTGCACGCGGTGCCGCGGTGGGCGGGGGACACCAATTTCATGACGGTCGCGGCGGGCGTCCGGGTCGTGCCGGAAGATCTCGCCGTGACGCGGCGGCGCCTGGCGGCGCTGCTTTCGGGAGGCGGATGAGCGACAGCGAGACGCCGCGCCGTTCGACGGCCGTGGCGATGATTCTGGCCTGGCTGGTGCCGGGCCTCGGCCACTTCTACCTCGGGCGGCGCAGGACGGCGCTCGCCTTCTGCGCGATCGTCGCGGCGACGTTTCTCGCCGGCCTGTCGTTCCAGGGAAGGCTCTACACGATCGAGGAGGGTCAGCCGCTGACGATCCTCGCGACCTTCGCCGTCTACGGGGCGGGCCTCCTCAACCTGGGCGCCCGCGCGCTGAGCGAGACGCCGGCCGGGCTCATCCTGTCGCCGACCTACGAGTACGGCTGCGCGTACCTGCTGACGGCCGGGCTCATGAACCTGCTCCTCGTCCTCGACGCCCACGACCTGGCGTCCGGAAAGAAACGATGATCGCGCTGATTCCCGCCGACCACTTCCTGATCATGACCCTCTATGCGCTGCTCGTGTCGGGATTCTTCGCGCTCCTGTGGCGCCAGGAGCGCCGCGAGCGGTGGAAGCTCTTCGGTCTCCTGGTGGCCTCGCTCGTGCTCGGCGGCCTGGCGGTCGCCTGGCTGATGTATCCGTTTCCCTCGTGAGACGTAACCCGTAAACCGGAAGCCGTGAACCGACGAAGAGTTGCTCCGGGGGCTCGGTTCCCGATTCACGGTTCACGGTTCACGCACGGCCGATGAACCTTCTCATCTCGGCGGGTGAGGCGTCGGGCGACCAGCACGGCGCCCGCCTGCTGCGCGCCCTCCGGGCTCGGCGCTCCGACCTGCGAGCCTTCGGGATGGGTGGCGGGCGCCTCGTCGACGCAGGGCTCGAGGCGGTCGTGCGGCCGGAGACGCTTTCGGTCGTCGGCATCACGGAAGCCGTCGAAAAGCTCCCGGGCATCCGCAGGGCCCTCGCCGCTCTCGTGGCCGCCGCCGACGCGCGCCACCCCGAGGCCGCCGTGCTCATCGACTTTCCCGACTTCCACAGCCTGCTCGCGCGGCGGCTGCGCCGCGCCGGCGTGCCCCTGATCTACTACGTCAGCCCGCAGGTCTGGGCCTGGCGCCGCTGGAGAGCGCGCACGATCGCGTCCCGCGCGCGGCGCATCATCACGCTCTTCCCGTTCGAGACCGAGATCTACCGGCGCCTCGGCGCGGACGCCGTGTGCGCCGGTCACCCGCTCGTCGAGGACGTCGCCGAGGACCTCGCCGCGCCGTCCCCGCTGCCCGCAAAACGCCGGCGCCGCCTGGTGCTCCTGCCGGGCAGCCGGCCTTCCGAGGTGAAACGGCACTGGCCGATCCTCGCGGAGGCCGCGGCTCGCCTGGCGCGCCGGCTCGACCTCGAAGTCCTCGCCGTGCGCGCTCCTGGTCTGGACGCCGCGCTCTTCGAAGGTGCGGCCGAACGCGGCATCGAGGTCCTCGCGGAAGGTCTGCACCCGCTGCTCGCGACGGCGGATCTCGTTTTCGTGGCCTCGGGAACGGCCACGCTCGACGCCGCCCTGTGCGGCGCGCCGATGGTGGTCGTCTACCGGACGTCGGCGGTGAGCCACGCGATCGCCCGCGCGCTCGTGCGCCTGCGCCTGATCGCTCTCGTCAACATCGTGGCGGGAGAAGAAGTCGTGCCGGAGATCCTGCAGGACGATCTGACCGTGGAGACCCTCGAGCGGGTCGGGGGAGAGCTCCTCGCCTCTCCCGAGCGCCTGGAAGCGATGCGTCGGGGGCTCGCGCGCGTGGCCCGGGAGCTCGGTCCGCCGGGAGCGAGCGAGCGCGCGGCGGAGCTCGTCCTGTCGGCCCTGCCGGGACGCGGCCTCGCGGGCGGCGCGCCGGAGGCGGCCGCGCGATGACGACGCTGCCGCGCCTTCTCGGCTACTTCCGCCGATATGCGCTGCGCGCGGCGCTGGCGCTCGCGGCGATGCTCCTGGTTTCCGCGGCCACGGTATCGCTCCTCTTTCTCCTGAAGAAAGTGATCGACGAGGCTCTCGGGGCGGGCGCCTCGTCGGCGCTGACGGGCCTCGGGCCGTCGGCCTCCGGGAGGCTCGCGCCGCTGCTCGCGCTTCTCGAAGCGGGCTATGCCGCAACCCGCGACGCGGCCCTCTCGATCGGCCTCGACACGCGCTGGGCCGTCCCTCTGCTCCTCGTCGCGTCGCTGCTCGTCAAGAACGTGTTCGCCTATCTCTCCGAGTTCGCGCTGAACTCGATCGGCCTCGCCATGGTCCGGGACCTCCGGCGCGACGCCTACCGGGCGCTGCTCGACCAGTCGACGCGCTTCTCGGCCGAGACCTCGTCGGGCGAGCTGATGAGCCGGCTTCTCGCCGACGCCGAGCAGATCCAGTCGGCGTTCGGCTCCCGCCTCGCCGATTTCGTGCAGGGGACGCTGACGATGATCCTCGTTCTCGTCTACGTCTTCTCGCTGAACTTCCGTCTCGCCGCGGCGGTCCTCGTGGTGGCGCCGCTTCTCGTCATTCCGATCGTGGCCAACTTCCGCACCCTCCGAAGCTCCGGGTTCTCGGCCCGCGAGCGCATCGGCGAGATGGGGGCGCTGCTCGGTGAGACGCTCCGCGGCCACCGCCTGATCAAGACGTACGCCATGGAGGACTTCGAGGCCGAGCGCTTCGACGCCGCCAACCGACGCTATTTCGCCGCGAGCCGCCAGACGATGCGCCTCCAGGCCCTGAACTCTCCGCTGATGGAGATCCTCGCCGGCATCGGCCTGGCCCTGGTCTTCGTCTACGCGGCCGGACAGATCCGGGCGGGGCAGATGACCGTCGGCGGCCTCCTCTCGTTTCTCGCGGCGATCATGATGCTCTACAAGCCGCTCAAGGACGTCACGAAGACGAACATCGTCCTTCAGGTCGCGCTCGCCGCCGCGGAACGGCTCTTCGACGTCATCGACGGCCAGAACGACATCGTCGAGAAGCCGGGCGCGCGAGACCTTCCGCCCTTCGCACGGCTGCTGCGCTACGAGGGCGTCACGTTCGGCTACCGCGCCGAGCCGGTGCTCGAGGGGGTCGACCTCGCGGTGGCGCGCGGGGAGACCGTCGCGCTCGTCGGCGCCTCGGGCGCCGGCAAGACCACCCTGGTCAACCTTCTGCCGCGCCTCTACGATCCGACGGGCGGCCGCGTCACCCTCGACGGCGTGGACGTGCGCGACGCGACGCTCAAGTCGCTCCGGCGGCAGATCGGGCTGGTGACCCAGGAGACGATCCTCTTCGACACGAGCGTCCGCGAGAACATCGCCTACGGGGAGCGGAACCCCTCGGAGGAGCGCGTGCGCGCGGCGGCGCGCGCGGCCTGCGCCGACGAGTTCATCGAGAGGCTCGAGGCCGGCTACGACTCCTCGGTCGGGGAGGGCGGCGCGCGACTCTCCGGCGGCCAGCGCCAGCGTCTCGCGATCGCCCGCGCGATCTACAAGGACGCTCCGATCCTGATCCTCGACGAGGCGACGTCGCAGCTCGACGCCGAGTCGGAGGCCCTGGTCGCCCGCGCCCTCGCCAACCTGATGAAGGGACGCACGACGCTCGTCATCGCCCACCGTCTCTCGACGGTCCGGCGCGCGGATCGCATCGCGGTCCTCGAAGGCGGCCGGATCGTCGAGGAAGGCAGCCACAGCGAGCTCTTGACTCGCCGCGGGCTGTATCGCAGGCTGCACGACATGCAGCAGTTCTCGGACGACGTGGAGACCCCCGCGTCTCCGGCCGCCTCATGAGCGTCCACAGCATGACCGGTTTCGGCCGGGCGAGCGGTGCGGCGGGTCCGGAGCGTTCGGCCGAGGTCTCGGCGCGCAGCGTCAACAGCCGGTTCCTGGACCTCACGATCAAGACACGCGAGAGCGACGCGGCTCTGGAGCCGGTGCTCCGCCGGGCCTTCTCCAGACGCCTCCACCGCGGAAAAGTCGAGGTGACCCTGCGCCTGAAGCGGCACCGCCCCTCCGAGACGGCGCTCGTGGTCGACGAGGCGCTCCTCGACGCGCTCGTGACGCGTCTGGACGACCTGTCGAAGCGGTACCCGATCGAAGGCAAGCTCTCGGTCCGCGACCTGATGACGATTCCGCAGGCGATCGTCGTCGAGGCGGCCTCGGAAACCTTCACCGACGAAGAGATCGCCGCGGTCGAGGCGCTGGCGGAAAACGCCGCGAAGGCCCTCGTCGCGATGCGGGCGGCCGAAGGAGCGGCCATCGCCGCCGACCTCGCCCCGAGACTGCAGACGCTGCGGCGGCGCGCGGAGACGCTCTCGGCGCGCCGCGAGGAGATCGCACGACGGCACGCCGAGACCCTGCGCGAGCGCGTCCGCGCCCTGTTTCCCGACGTGTCGGTGGACCCCGGCCGCCTCGAGCAGGAAGCGGCGCTCGCCGCCGACCGCTCCGACGTCGCCGAGGAGCTCCAGCGCCTCCAGGGCCACCTCGAGCAGTTCGAAGGGATCGTGGCCCGGGGGGACGGCTCGGTCGGCAAGACGCTCGATTTCCTCTCCCAGGAGATTCTGCGCGAGTTGAACACGCTCGGTTCCAAGAGCCGGGACCTGACCTCGACGCGGGAGATCCTCGAGATGAAAGCCGAGACCGAAAAGGTCCGCGAGCAGGTTCAGAACATCGAATGACCGGCACGCCGCGGGGCTTTCTCTTCATCGTGTCCTCGCCGTCGGGCGGCGGGAAGACGACGCTGATCCGCCGGCTGCTGGCCAACCCGCCGGGCGAGGCGCTGCGCTTCTCCGTCTCCCACACGACGCGCCCCCGGCGCGAGGGCGAGCAGGACGGTCGGGAGTACCACTTCGTCTCGGTCAAGGACTTCGAAGCGATGGCACGCAACGCCGAGTTTCTCGAACACAACGAGGTGCACGGGAACTTCTACGGCACCGCGAAATCCGAAGTCCTGCCGCGCCTGGCGGCGGGGGAGGACGTCGTGCTCGACATCGACGTCCAGGGAGCGCGCGACATCCGCGCGGCCCACCCGGAGGCGATCTCGATCTTCATCGTGCCGTCTTCCGCCGAGATCCTGGAAAAGCGCCTCCGAGAGCGCGGCCTCGATGGCGAAGATGCCATCCGGAAGCGCCTGATCAACGCGGCCAAAGAAATCGCCCAAGCCGAGTCCTTTCAGTACGTTATCGTCAACGACTCGCTCGAAAGGGCCAGTCTTGAGTTAGAATCCGTGGTTCGCGCTTCGCGATTGACGCCGGCGCGGCAGGCTCGGGTCCTCGAGAGGCTGCGCAAGGACTTCCGCTGAAAGAGGTTGCAGATGATTCAGTCGATTCCTGAAGGTGTGGACAGCAAGTTCCGGCTCGTGCTCCTGATCGCCCGTCGGGCCGAGCAGCTCATGCGGGGCGCCCGGCCCAAGCTCGAGACCGACCGTCCGCTGAAGCCCACGCGGCTCGCGGCGGCGGAGTTCTCGCAGGATCAGGTGCGGTGGGGCTACGGCGCCGAAGGCGGCGTGCTCGAGGCCCCCGGCGAGGAGCCGGCGGCCGAGCAGGAAGAGCTGGTCGGCGAAGAAACCTCGCGCTGAGTCTCCGGACCGGTTTCCCATGAACAGGCCCCCGCGGGTCCTCCTCGGCGTTTCGGGAGGAATCGCGGCCTACAAGGCCGTCGAGCTCGTCCGCGAGCTGACCGGCCGGGGCGCGGACGTTCGGGTGGCCTTGACACGCGGCGCGCGCGAGTTCGTCGCGCCGCTGACGTTCGCGACGCTCTCGCGGCACGAGGTCTTCACCGAGGTCTGGGGCTCGGCCAACGCGCCGTCGATCGAGCACGTCGAGGTCGCCGCCTGGGCGGATCTCGCCATCGTCGCGCCGCTGACCGCCCACACGCTCGCCAAGCTCGCGCACGGCCTGGCGGACGATTTCCTGACGACGGCTTTGCTCGCGTACCGCGGTCCGCTGCTGCTCGCGCCCGCCATGGAGTCGGCGATGTGGGAGCACCCGGCGGTCCGCGAGAACATGGCTCGCCTGAGGGCCCGCGGCGCCTCCGTCGTCGGACCGGGCTCGGGACAGCTCGCCTCCGGCCGCGCGGGCGTCGGCCGCATGGCCGAGCCCGCGGAGATCGCCGGCGAGGCCTGGGCGCTCGCGACCGGCCGGCGGAACGACCTTGCCGGGCTGCGCCTCCTCATCACGGCCGGGCCGACGCGCGAGCCGATCGATCCCGTGCGGTACGTCTCCAACCGGTCGAGCGGCCGGATGGGTTTCGCGCTCGCCGAGGCGGCCCGAGACCGCGGCGCGCGCGTCACGCTCGCGGCCGGTCCCGGCAACCTGCCCCGGCCGGACGGCCTGCGCGTCCTCGACTTCGAGACCGCCGACGACCTCCACGCGCTCCTGGTCCGCGAGTTCCCCGAGTGCGACGGCCTCGTCATGGCCGCCGCCGTCAGCGACTTCATCCCGGAGGCCAGCGCCGAGCGTCTGCATCGCTCCGAGGGCGCGCGATCGCTCCCGCTCCGTCCGGGCCGCGACATCCTCGCGAGCCTCGCGCCGCTGCGGCGAGGACAGACCGTCGTGGGCTTTGCCGCCGAGACGGCGGATCTCGAGGCGAACGGCCGGCGCAAGCTCGAGGCCAAGAGCGCGGACCTCGTCGTCGTCAACGACGTCGGCCGTCCCGGGATCGGTTTCGACGCGGACGACAACGAAGTCCTGATCGTCGCCCGCGACGGCACCGCGTCGACCGTCACCCGGCGCTCCAAGCGCGAGGTGGCGGACAAGATCTGGGACGCTTTCCTCGCCGTGCGCCACAGTGCTCTCGCCGCGCCGCCTTCGCTCGCCGGGCCCTGACGCGCCGTCCGCGCCGGCGGTAGACTCCGGCCCGTGGCGGGGAACGACGCGACGCGAGACCAGCTCGAATTCTTCCGGGATCTCGGCGTCCAGGACCTGTTCCTCGATCGGGCGGCGGCGAAGGCCCCGTCCGGGGTCGTTCCGGGCTCGATGCCCGACCTTCCGGCGCTGCAGAAATTCCTCGAGGGCTGCCCTCGGTGCAAGCTCTCGAAGACGCGGACGAACATCGTCTTCGGCCAGGGGAATCCGAAAGCCGAGCTGATGTTCGTCGGCGAGGCACCGGGACGCGACGAGGACGAGCAGGGGCTCGCGTTCGTCGGCCGCGCCGGTCAGCTCCTGACGAAGATCATCGAGGCGATCGGCCGCCAGCGCGACGACGTCTTCATCGCGAACGTGCTCAAATGCCGCCCCCCCAACAACCGCAACCCCGAACCGGACGAGGTCGCCGCCTGCCGGCCGTTTCTCGACGAGCAGATCCGCTTGATCGCGCCGAAGGTCATCGTCACGCTCGGCACTTTCGCGGCGCAGGCGATTCTGGAGACCGACGAGTCGATCGGTCGCCTGCGCGGGCGGTGGCGCGCCGCGCGCG
>DATJXB010000119.1:0-16840 GCA_035500755.1 Thermoanaerobaculia bacterium
ACCGCGGAACGGTGTTTCATCGGATCCGACGACGGCGGACGCTTACTCGTGCTTGAGGGCCCGGACGGCCTTCGCGAACTCCGGCACGATCTGGAACAGGTCGCCGACGACGCCGTACGTCGCGACCTTGAAGATCGGCGCCTCGGCGTCCTTGTTGATCGCCACGATGACCTTGGACGTCCCCATCCCGGCCAGGTGCTGGATCGCGCCCGAGATGCCGCACGCGACGTAGAGCGTCGGCGAGACGACCTTCCCGGTCTGCCCGACCTGGTGCTGGTGGTCGATCCAGCCGGCGTCCACCACCGCGCGCGAGGCGCCGAGCGCGGCGCCGAGCGCCTGCTGCAGGTCGCGAATGATCGGCCAGTTCTCGGGGCCCTTGATGCCGCGGCCGCCCGACACGATCATGTCGGCTTCGGAAACGTCGAGCTCCTTCGACTCGGAGGTCTCGACCTTCAGGACCCTGGCCCGGGGCGCGACGTCGCCGAGGTCGAGCGCTTCGACGGCCGGCTCCGCCGCCGCCTGATCGGGCTCGGCCGCGAAGACGTTCGGCCGCGTCGTGGCGATCTGGAGCGCCGCGGAGCCGCAGTCGACCTCGGCGCGCGCCTTGCCCGAGTACACGGGCCGCCACGCGACGAGCCGGCCCTGATCCACCCGCAGCTCCATCACGTCGGCCAGCGCGGAGACGTCGTGGCGCGCGGCGAAACGCGGCGCCACGTCCTTGCCCATCGCGGTCGCGGCGATCAGTACCGCGTCGGGCGAGCACTTCTTCGCGGCCGCGTCGAGCGCGCCGACGTAGCCCTTGTTCGAGTAGAGCGCGAGGTCGTCGCGGTCCGCGACGTAGACCGTGCCGGCGCCGAATTTGCCGAGCTCCTTCGCGAGCGCCGCGACGCCCTTGCCCGGCAGCACTGCCGCCGCGGGACCGCCGCCGAGCCTGCGCGCGAGCGACAGCGCCTCGAGCGACGCCTTCCGGATCTTGCCGTCGCGCTGCTCGATGAAGACGAGGAACTTCATGTCAGATCACCTTCGCTTCTTCGCGAAGCAGGCGCGCGAGCTCCTTGCCCGCGGCGGCCGGGTCGTCCGGCGGCACGAGCTTGACGGCCTGCCGCGCGGGAGGGAGCTCGAGCCGGCGCCAGCGCGTCCTGGCCTGCGCGGGATCGGCCTCGGGCACGCCGAGCTCCGAAAGCTTCTTTTCGGCGATCGGCTTCTTCTTGGCCGCCATGATCCCCTTCAAGGACGCGTAGCGCGGCTCGTTGAGCCCCTTCTGGGCCGTGAGCACGGCCGGCAGCGCGCACTCGACGACTTCGTGCGCGCCCTCGATCTCGCGGTGCGCGGTGAACTTCCCGTCCCCCAGGTCGAGTTTGACGACGCTGCCGACGTGCGGCACGCCGACGAGCTCGGCGAACATCGGGCCGACGAGCGACTCGTCGAAGCCGACGCCCTTCTGTCCGAACCAGAAGAAGTCGTAAGCGCCGCCCTTCGCGGCCGCCGCGAGCGCCTTCGCCGTCCCCAGGGCGTCGAGCGCGGAGACCGCGCCCGAGTCCACCCAGATCGCCTCGTCGGCGCCCCGCGCCAGGCACTCGCGCAGGCCGGTCTTGACCCGCTCGGGCCCGACGCCGAGGACGGTCACGGTGCCCGCGCCCTTCGCCTCCCGGATCTTGAGTGCCTCCTCGAGCCCGAACTCGTCGTAGGGAGAGACGATCCACTTCACGTCCGTCTCGTCGATCGACTTGCCGTCGGCGGCGATCTTGATGCGGGTCTCGGTGTCCGGCACGTAGGCGATGCAGACCAGAGAGTTCATTCGGGTCAGTCCATCCTCTTCAAGATCAGGCAGCCGTTGGTGCCGCCGAAGCCGAAGGAGTTCGAGAGAACGTACTGGACGTTCTTCTCCCGTGCCACGTTCGGCACGTAGTCGAGATCGCACTCCGGATCGGGGTTGTCGTAGTTGATGGTCGGCGGCAGAACGCCGTGGTACACGGCGAGCGCGCAGATCCCGGTTTCGAGGCCGCCCGCGGCGCCGAGCAGGTGTCCCGTCATCGACTTGGTGGACGACACCGCGAGTTTCTTCGCGTGGTCGCCGAAGACCCTCTTGATCGCGAGCGTCTCGGCCCGGTCGCCGAGCGGCGTCGAAGTCCCGTGGGCGTTGATGTAGTCGATCTGGTCCGGCCGGAGGCCGGCGTCCTCGAGGCAGTTGCGCATGACGCGGGACGGCCCGTCGCCGTCTTCCGACGGCGCGGCGATGTGGTACGCGTCGCCCGACATGCCGTAGCCCGAGAGCTCGGCGTAGATCCGCGCGCCGCGCTTCTTGGCGGACTCCATCTCCTCGAGGATCACGATCCCCGCGCCCTCGGCGATGACGAAGCCGTCGCGGTCGCGATCCCACGGGCGCGAGGCGTGAAGGGGGTCGTCGTTGCGCGTCGACAGCGCCTTCATGACCCCGAAGCCGCCCACGGCGAGCGGCGAGATGACCGACTCGGTGCCGCCGGCGATCGCGAGGTCGGCCTCGCCGAGCTGGATCATCCGGTACGCCTCGCCGATCGAGTGCGCGCCCGTGGTGCAGGCGGTGACCATGGCGAGGTTGGGGCCCTTCATCCCGTACTTGATCGAGATGTTGCCGCCCGCCTCGTTGACGATCAGGCCCGTGATGAAGAAGGGCGAGATCGCCCGCGGGTTGTCGCCCGACTCGACGTATTTCCGGTGGGTCTCCTCGATCAGAGGCAGCCCTCCGATGCCCGAGCCGACCACGACGGCGAACCGCTCGCGGTTCTCGTCCGTCACGGACACGCCCGAGTCCTCCATCGCGAGATGGGCCGCGCCCATCGCGTAATGGATGAACCTGTCCATCTTCTTGATCTCTTTCTTGTCGATGTACAGACCGGGATCGAAGCCCTTCACCTCGCCCGCGATGCGGGAGTTGAAGCGCGACGCGTCGAACCGGGTGATGGGCCCCAGGCCGCAGCGCCCCGCGAGCAGGGCGTCCCAGTTCTCACGGTTCCCGATGCCGAGCGGCGAAACGAGGCCCAGCCCCGTCACGGCCACACGGCGCGGAGAGGAAAAACGGGGCATGAGTTGTCAGTTTTTCGAGGAGTTTTTCTCGATGTAGTCGACCGCGTCCTTGACCTTCTGGATCTTCTCGGCCGCTTCGTCCGGGATCTCGATGTTGAAGGCCTCCTCGAACGCCATCACGAGCTCCACGGTGTCCAGCGAGTCGGCGCCGAGATCATCGACGAAGGACGCCTCCGGTGTGACCTCGTTCGCGTCCACGCCGAGCTGCTCGACGATGATGCTCTTGACCTTCTCTTCGACAGCCATTCCTCTCCCCCTTCTTCGCTGGTCCGTAAAAAGACGCCGTATTGTTTCCCAAGTGCCCCCCCGGGGCAAGCCCGCCGAAACCGCGGCGGGAGAACGCCGCGTCGGACTCCGGGCCGGCCCTGCCGGGCCGGAGTCCGTAATAACGCGTTACATGTACAGGCCCCCGGACACGTTCACGACGGTGCCCGTGACGTAGGCCGCTTCGTCGGAAGCGAGGTACGCCACGGCGGCCGCCACGTCGTCCGGCGTGCCGAGCCGCTCGAGAGGGATCTGGGTGGCGAGGGCCTCTTTCGCGGCGTCGGTCATCTTGTCGGTCATGGCCGTCGCGATGAAGCCGGGCGCGACCGCGTTGCAGGTGATGTTGCGCGAGGCGAGCTCGCGGGCGACCGACTTCGTCAGGCCGATCAGCCCGGCCTTGGACGCGGCGTAGTTGGCCTGGCCCGCGTTGCCCATCAGGCCGACGACCGACGTCACATTGACGATCCGGCCGTAGCGCTTGCGCACCATCCCCTTGATCACGGCCTGGGTCAGCAGGAAGACGCCGGTCAGGTTCGTGCCGAGGACGCGGTCCCACGCCTCCCGGCCCATGCGCAGGATGAGGTTGTCGTCGGTGACGCCCGCGTTGTTGACGAGCACGTGGACCTCGCCGTGCGCCGCGAGCGCGCCCTTGACCGCGGCGTCGATCGAGGCGGGGTCGGCGAGGTCGAGCGCGAGCGCCGCCGCCTTGCCCCCGGCGGCGCCGATCTCCGCGACCACGCGGGAAAGCGCGTCGGCCGACCTCGCCGCGGCGAGCACGGTCGCCCCTTCGGCGGCCAGGCGCTTCGCGATCGACTCGCCGATGCCGCGCGAGGCGCCGGTGACGAGGGCGACCTTTCCGTCAAAGCGATTCATGGTGGCGGGAGTGTATCGCTGGCGCGGCGCCGCCCTACTCCGGCTTCTCGACCACGTCCGGCAGCTCCGCGCTCCAGGCGTCCACGATCGTCTTGGAGACGTCGGCGATCGCCAGGACGGAGGGATGGTCGGCGCCGAAGCCGTCGGCCTTGCTGTTGTCGGTGAAGACGACCAGCACGAACCGCCCTTTCTTCGTCCGGAGGATCCCGGAGTCGTTGCGCACGCCCGACATGGAGCCCGTCTTGCCGGCCCAGAGGTCGCTCGACGGAAACCGGCGCGCGATGCGCAGGCGGCTCGGATCCTTGTCGAGGTACTCGAAGATCCTCTTCGACGCGTCGGCGTCGAGGAGCTCGCCCGTCGCGACGCGCGTCATCCAGTCGGCCAGCTCGTGCGGCGTCAGGACGCCCAGCTTGAATCCCCTCCAGGGCGAGGGGTCCTCGTCCTTCTGCGACAGCCACGGGATCGTGCCGAACAGGCGAATGTGCTGGAACCCGAGGGCGGCCATGCGCGCGTTGATCGCGTCGACGCCCAGACGGCCGATCCAGGCGTTGGTCGCCGTGTTGTCGGACGGCCCGATCATCAGGGTCGTCAGGTCGTTCCACGTCGGGTTCAACCCCGGGTCGAGCAGGAGCAGGGTGCCCGAGCCGTCGGCCTTGTTCTCCGAGGTCAGATCCCAGCGCTGCGCGAGGTCGATCCGGCCGTCGCGCACGCCGGCCATCGCCTCGGTCAGGACGGCGATCTTGATGACGGACGCCGACTCGAACTCCGCGTTGCCGTTGTGCTCGTACGTGCGTCCGGACTCGACGTGGCGCGCCGACACGCCCATGCGGCACTTGCAGCGCGCCTCGGCGGACGCAACCGCGGCGTCGAGGCTCGCGGGCGAGGACGGGGACGTCGACGCGCAACGTGCGAGCGCCAGCGCCGCCGCGACAGCGAGAACGCCGACGGGGCGTCTCACCCCGCGTAGCCCTCCACCTGGATTCCCTTCTCGATCCGCCGGACGAGCCCCGCGAGCACGTTGCCCGGCCCGATCTCGAGACCTCGGTCGACGCCTTCGCGCGCGAGGCGCTGAACCGACTCGACCCAGCGCACCGGCGAGTCGACCTGTCGCACGAGCGCCGCGCGGAGGTCCGCGGCTGCCCGGACGGGCGCGGCGTCGACGTTCGTGACGACGGGCAGCCGCCCATCGGAAAGCGCCGCCGCCTCGAGGAGCGGCCGCATCTTCTCGCGCGCCGGCGACATGAGCGCGCAGTGGAAGGGCGCGGACACGGGCAGCGGAATCGCGCGCCTGGCGCCGCGCGCCAGGCAGGCCTGCCCCGCGCGCTCGACCGCCGCCGCGTGGCCGGCGATCACGATCTGCTCGGGCGAGTTGTAGTTGGCGGGTGACACCGTCTGTCCCTGCGCGGCCTCGACGCACGCCGCCTCGACCTCCGGCGCCGCGAGGCCCACGATCGCGGCCATCGCCCCGACGCCCGGCGGCACGGCTTCCTGCATGAAGCGGCCGCGCTCGCGGACGAGGCGCACGGCGTCGCCGAAGGAGAGCGCCCCCGCGGCCACGTTGGCCGAGTACTCCCCGAGCGAGTGGCCCGCGGCAAACGCCGCGCCCTCCAGGCGCTCCGGGAAGCGCGCCCGGAGGTCCTCGAGCGCGGCGATCGAGTGCGTCAGGATCGCCGGTTGCGTGTTGGCCGTGAGCCTGAGCTCTTCCTCCGGCCCCTCGAAGCACAGCCGCGAAAGCGCGAACCCGAGGGCCGCGTCGGCCGCGTCGAAGACCGCGCGCGCGGCCGGCGACGCCTCGAAGAGCGCCTTGCCCATCCCGACCGACTGCGAGCCCTGCCCGGGAAAGAGGAGCGCGAGGGCCATCACCAGCGCAGCAGCACCGAGCCCCACACGAGCCCCGCGCCGAAGGCGGTCATGAGCACCATGTCGCCGTCCTTCACGCGGCCTTCGCGCACGCACTCGTCGAGCGCGATCGGGATCGAGGCCGCCGACGTGTTGCCGTAGCGCTCGATGTTCTTGTAGACCTTGCGCGGGTCGATCTTCAGCTTCTCGCTGACCGCGTCGATGATCCGGACGTTGGCCTGGTGCGGAATGAAGAGGTCCACCTGCTCGTGCGTGAACCCCTGCTCCGTGAGAAGCTCGACCGTCACGTCGGCCATCGCCTTGACGGCGACCTTGAACGTCTCGTTGCCCTTCATCTTGATGTACGGCAGCCGCTCGTCGATCGACTTCGGGTCGTTGGCCGGCCGGTCGGAGCCGCCGCCCGGCATGCAGATGAAGTCGTGGTAGTTGCCGTTGGCCTTCATGATGCTGCCGAGGATTCCGTGATCCCCGCGCGTCGCCTGGAGCAGCACCGCTCCGGCGCCGTCGCCGAACAGCACGCAGGTGTTGCGGTCGGTCCAGTCGACGTAGCGCGAGAGGATCTCGCCGCCGATGACGAGAACGTTCTGAGCCTTCCCGGCGGAGATGAGTCCATCGGCCAGGTGCAGCGCGTACAGGAAGCCGACGCAGGCGGCGGAAACGTCGGAGGCCGCCGCGCGCGTGGCGCCGAGGTTGCGCTGGACGAGACACGAGGTCGCCGGAAACGGCATGTCGCCCGAGATCGTGCCGACGAGGATCATGTCGAGATCCTCGGGGCGGACGTGGGCGCGTTTCAGGGCCTGCTCGCCCGCGCGGGTGCAGAGGTCGGAGAAATGCTCCCCTTCGACGACGATGTGGCGCTCGCGGATGCCGGTGCGCGACGTGATCCAGTCGTCCGACGTCTCGACGAGCTTCTCGAGGTCCGCGTTCGACAGGATTTTCTTCGGGACCGCGGCGCCCGTGCCGAGGATCTTCGAGCGAATCATGTCCGAGAGCTTATGCCTTGGCCAGGCGCTCTTCGCGCGTGTGGAGCTCGGCGATCTGGGCCTGGATCTTCTCGGCGAGATTCTGGCGCGAGAACTCCGCGGCGAAACGGATCGCGTTCTTGACGGCCTTCGCCGAGGAGCGCCCGTGGCAGATGATCACACAGCCCTTGACGCCGAGCAGCGGCGCCCCGCCGTACTCCGAGTAGTCGAGGCGCTGCTTGAAGCGCCGGAACGCCGACTTCGACAGGAGGAAGCCGACCGAGGCCTGGAGCGTGCGCTTGATCTCTTCGCGGAGCAGGTTCTCGACCATCTCCGCGAGCGCCTCCGAAACCTTCAGGATCACGTTGCCGGTGAAACCGTCGGTCACGATGACGTCGACCGTCCCGTTGAAGACGTCGCGGCCTTCGACGTTGCCGATGAAGTTCAGGCCGGTTTCCTTCAGCGCCTTGAAGGCCTCCTTGGTCTTGTCCGTGCCCTTGGAGTCTTCCTCGCCGATGGACATCAGGCCGATCGACGGCGTCTTCTTGCCGAAGACGAGCTCGGCGTAGATCGAGCCCATGACCGCGAACTCCCGGAAGTGCGGCGTCTTGGTGTCGGGGTTCGCGCCGACGTCGAGGAGGAGGCAGTGGCCGGTGAGGTTGGGCAGAACGGTGGCGAGCGCCGGCCGGTCGACGCCCTCGATCATGCCGACGACCATCTTGGCCGACACCATGGCGGCGCCGGTGTGCCCGGCCGAGACGAGGCCCTGCGCGCGCCCGTCGCGGACGCAGTTGGCGGCGACGCGGATCGAAGAGTTGCGCTTCCTGCGGATGGCGGCCGTCGCCGGCTCGTCCATCGTCACGACCTCGGGCGCCTCGACGATCTCGATGTCGGGGCCGCGGAAGCCGGCGTCGCGCAGGAGCGGCTCGAGCTCGGCCGTGCGGCCCACCAGCAGCGACGCGATCCCGTACTCGCGAGCGGCCGCCACGGCGCCGTCTACGTTCACGAGAGGCGCGTGATCGCCCCCCATCGCGTCGACCGCGATGCGCACGTCAGCCCTTCAGCCTTCGGTGAAGCACGAGTCTCGGGATTATAGCGGGGCTCAGACTCCGAGCGGCCCGCCCCGCGGGCCGTCGAACGGGAGCGGGAAGCTTCCCGGCAAACCCTCTCCCTCGGCCCGCCGCCGAGGCGACGTCATCCCGCCTCTACGTGTTGATCGCCTGGCGGCCCTTGTAGTACCCGCAGCGCTTGCAGACGCGGTGCGGCTGCTTCGGCTCGTGACAGTTCGGGCACTCCGACATCGCGGGCGGGGTGAGCGCGTCGTGCGCGCGGCGCTTGTCGCGGCGGGCTTTGCTGTGGCGCCGTTTGGGATTCGGCATCGTCGTTCTCCTATGCTTTCTCTTTGAGGCCCCTGGGAGCCTCGTCCTTGAGGGCCCGGAGGGCCTCCCAGCGTGGGTCGGAGGCCTCGTGCGCACACCCGCACGAGCCCTGGTTCAAATCTTTGCCGCACGCGGCGCACAGTCCCTTGCAGTCGGGGCGGCACAGCGGCTTCATCGGGAGCGCCATCTGAACGCGCTCCTCCGCGATCGGCGCGAGCGCGACGACGGGTTCGTCGTAGAACACCGCGTCCAGGTCGTCCCTGGCGAGCTCGACCTCCTCGCCGGCGGCGGGGCGACGCGGATAGAGCACCAGCGTGAACGACTCGTCCTCGCGGAACGGGTACGACGCCAGGCACCGGCTGCACTCGAGCTGCCCGCCGTAAGCCAGGCGCCCCGACAGGGCGTAGCCGCCGTCGATCCGCAGCACCTCGCCGGAGAGGTCGAGGGGCGAGATCTCGAGCAGCGGCTCCCGGTCGAACGCGGACGCCGGGACGGGCAGGGACTCGGCGAACCGCAGGGGCTCGTCGAGGACCGCGTCGAGGTTCAGGCTGGCCGGCTTCATGATCGAACCGCGCATTCTACCGCCGCCGGCGCGCCAGTCAAACGCCGGCTTGGGACGTTAGACTCCGGTCGTGAAGATCGCGGTCGATGGCCGGGCGCTGCTCGCCGAGCGGACCGGCATCGGAACCTACACCGACGCGATCGCCCGTGTCCTGGCGGCGCACGGCCGCCACTCGGTCGGCCTGTTCGCGCCGCGTCCGTTTCCGGACTCGGTTTCCCGGAACGGACCGTACTCGCTCCACGAGGACCGCGGCGGCCGCGGCTCGGTCTGGCTCCACGCCACGCTCCCCGGGCGGCTCGAGCGCTGGGGCGCGGACGTCCTGCTCGCGGCGCTGACGATCGGTCCCGCGCGCGGGGTGACGCCGACGGTCTCCGTCGTCCACGACCTGACGCCGCTGACGCACCCCGAGTGGCACGCGCGGCGAACGATCCTCGGCTTCGTGCCGCTGTGGGACCGCACCGCCGACCGCGCCGCGGGGTTCGTCTGTGTCTCGGAAGCGACCGCCCGCGACCTCGTCCTTCGGTACCCCGAGATCGCGCCCCGCGTCCGCGTCGCGCAAAACGGCGTCGACCGGGAGTTCTTCTCGCCCGCCGGGGACGGGGACGAATCGGAGCGGGCCCGCCGGCGGTGGGCCGGCGGCCGCCCGTACATCCTGTATCTGGGGACGCTCGAGCCGCGCAAGAACGTCGAAACGCTCGTCGGCGCCTGCGAACGCCTGTGGCGCCGCCGGCCGGACGCGCCCGACCTGGTGCTCGCGGGAGGCGCCGGCTGGAAGAACGACGGGCTCCATCGGCGCCTCGAGGAGTCGCCGTTTCGCGACCGGATCCGCCGGGCCGGCTACGCGCCGCGCGATGCCGCGCGCGCCCTCTACCGCGGCGCCGAGGTTTTCGTCTACCCGTCGCTCGAGGAAGGGTTCGGTCTCCCGCTCGCGGAGGCGATGGCGTGCGGAACGCCGTGCGTGTCTTCCGACGCCGAGGCCCTCGTCGAGGTCGGCGGCGACGCCGCGCTCCGGGCGCCCGCGCGCGACGCGGAGGCGCTCTCGCGGCAGATCGCTCGCGTGCTGGACGACGAGCCGCTCCGCCGCCGGCTGCGCGAGGCCGGCCCGCCGCGCGCCGCCACGTTCTCCTGGGAAACGGCCGGGAAGCGCACGGCCGACGCCCTCGAAGCGGCCGCCGGGGGCCACCGGTGAGCGTTTCCGCGACGCCCCGCGTGGGCATCGACGCGCGCAAGCTCACCGACTTCGGCATCGGGTCCTACGTCCGCAATCTCCTCGAAGCGATCGCGCGGCACCCGGACTCCGAGCGCTACCGCTTCCGCGTCTACGTCCGCACCGCCGACCTCGCCGCGGTCCCCCCGCTGCCGGAGAGATTCGAGATCGTCGAGGAGGACTCCCCCGGCTACTCCCTCTCGGAGCTGACGCGCTTTGCGTGGCGGCTCCGGCGCGACCGCCTCGACCTGTTCCACGCCACGCACTACGTCATCCCGCCGCTCGCTCGCGCGCGCGCCGTCGTGACGATCCACGACATCATCCACGTCCTCTACCCGCAGTTCCTGCCGAACCGCGCGGCGCTGCTCTATGCCCGCGCGATGATCCGCAGGGCGCTGCGGCGCGCCGACCGGATCATCACCGTCTCCAACAACAGCAAGCGCGACCTCGTCGACTACTTCGGGATCGCCCCCGCCCGCATCGAGGTCGTCTACAACGGCGTCGCGGAGCGCTTCCGCGGCGACGTTCCCGCCGCCGAGCGGGCCCGCGTCTCCGCGAAGTACGGCCTGCCGCACCCGTACCTGCTCTTCCTCGGCGGCGAGAAGCCGCACAAGAACGTCCGCAACGTGCTGCGGGCCTTCGCCGAAGCGCGCCGGGAGCGCGCGCTTCCGCACGCCCTCGTCCTCGCCGGCCCGATGCCGAAGAACCGCAGCCGCGTCGAGGCGCTCATCGCGGCGCTCGACCTCTCGGCGAGCGTCGTCCGGCCCGGCGTCGTCGTCGAGGAGGACCTGCCGGGTCTCTTCGCCGGCGCCGACGCATTCCTCTACCCGACGCTGTACGAAGGCTTCGGCCTGCCGGTCGCCGAGGCGATGGCGTGCGGCGTCCCGGTGCTGACGTCCTCGACGTCGGCGCTCCAGGAGATCGCCGGCGGCTACGCGTACCTCGTGGATCCGATGGACGTGGACGCCATCGCTCGCGGCATCGGGGACCTCGCGACCGACGCCACGCGGCGCGCCGAGTTCGCGGAGCTCGGCCGGCGACGCGCCGCGGACTTCTCGTGGGAGCGCGCCGCGGAGCAGACGCTGCGCGTCTACGCCGGAGCGCTGTCCGGGAGGAAGGCGGAGTGAGGACCGCGGTCGTTCACGACTGGTTGAACGGCATGCGGGGCGGCGAGAAGGTCCTCGAAGCGATCCTGCCGCTCGTGCCCGACCCGACGATCTTCACGCTCTTCCACGTGCCGGGCTCGGTCTCGCCGGCGATCGAACGCCATCCGATCCGGGCGTCCTTCCTGAACCGGCTGCCGCTCTCGCGGTCGCACTACCGGAACTACCTGCCGCTCTTCCCGACCGCGATCGAAGCCTTCGACCTGTCGGGCTTCGACCTCGTCGTCTCGTCGTCGCACTGTGTCGCCAAGGGGGCCCGTGCGCCGGCGGGCGTGCCCCACCTCTGCTACTGCCACACGCCCGTGCGCTACGCCTACGAGCAGTTCGACCTCTACTTCCCCAAGGGGCCGACCCGCCTGCGGGGGCTCAAGGCCGCCGCGATCGCGCGCCTGCGGCGCTGGGACCAGGCGACCGCCTCGCGGCCGACCCGCTATCTCGCCAACTCGTCGGCCGTGGCCGAGAGGATCGCCCGCCACTACGGGAAGACGGCGACGGTCTGCCACCCCCCGGTCGACGTCGAATTCTTCCGGCCGGCCGACCCTCCCGAGCCCCGCGGCGACTTTCTGCTCGCCGTCGGCGCGCTCGTGCCGTACAAGCGGTGGGACGTCGCGATCGAGACCGCGAAGCGTCTCGGGCGCCCGCTCGTGCTCGTCGGCCGCGGCCCCGAGCGCCGCCGCCTCGAGGTTCTCGCGGCGGGCGCCGCCGTCGAGCTGCCCGGGGCTCTGGCCCCCGAGGAGCTCCGGCGTCTGTACCGGACCTGCGCGGCCCTGCTCCAGCCCGGCGAGGAAGACTTCGGCATCGCCGCCGTCGAGGCGCTGGCCTGCGGCGCTCCGGTCGCGGCGCTCGGCCGCGGCGGCGTCCGCGACATCGTCCGCGACGGCGTCAACGGTGCCCTGGCCGGAGCCGACGGCGCGGAGGCACTGGCCGAGGCGGCCGGACGAGCGGTGCGCGCCGGCTTCGACTACACTCGGTTGCGGGCGTCGGCGCTGCCCTTCGCGGCCGAGCGCTTCGCCGAGGAGTTTCGCGGCGTGTTGAGAGAGTCGACGCGGTGATCCGCAAATCCACCCGGCGCATCGCGATCCTGCTGCTCGTCTCCGACGTGGCGGCGACCCTGTTCGCGCTCGCGGCGGCCTACTTCCTGCGCTTCCGGGTCGAGATCATCCCGGTCGTCCACGGCGTCCCGGACGCCGCTCTCTACTACCGGCTCTTCCCGCTGATCGCCGCGCTCTGGCCGGCCGTCTACTACTTCTACGGGCTCTACCAGGTCCGCCGCAATCGCTCGCGCGTCGAGGAAGGACTCTCGGTCCTCGTCGCGACGGGACTGGCGACGCTGCTGCTCGCCGGGCTGGCGACCTTCTACCGCGGGTTCTCGTACTCGCGCGCGGTGCTCGTCCTCTTCTTCCTCCTCGACGTCCTCTGCGTCTTCGCCGGCCGCACCGCGATCCGCCGCTACCTCGAGGAGGCGTGGCGCCACGGCGTCGGCGTGCGCCACGTGCTCGTCGTCGGGGCGGGGCGCCTCGGCCGCGCCGTCGCCGAAAAGCTCCACGAGCATCCCGAGGCGGGCCTGCGCGCGATCGGGTTCGTGGACGACGACGCGGAGAAGCGGGGCACGGAGTTCCTGGGCGTTCCGGTCCTCGGCTCGACCGGGGACGCGGCGCGCGTCGTCGAGGAGCGCGGCGCCGACACCGTGTTCCTGGCGCTGCCCCTCGAGGCCCATCGGACGATGCTCGCCGTCCTCCAGGAGGTCGGCCGCACGGTCGCCGACGTGCGCGTCGTGCCGGATCTCCTGCAGCACATCACTTTCCGCGTCGGCGTCGAGGACCTCGACGGCCTGCCCGTCGTCCACCTGTCGCAGGTCCCGCTGACCGGCTGGATGAGCCTCGTCAAGCGCACGATCGACGTCGCCATCTCGGGCTCCGCGCTCGTCGTCCTCTCCCCGGTCTACGCGGCGATCGCCCTGGCGATCCGCGTCGTCGACGGCCCGCCGATCCTCTACCGGCAGCGCCGCATGGGCCTGGACGGCCGGCCCTTCGACATCCTGAAGTTCCGGTCGATGGTCGTCGACGCCGAGCAGCGGTCGGGCCCGATCTGGACGAGCCCCGACGACGAACGGCGCACCCGCCTCGGCGCGTTCCTGCGGCGCTGGAGCCTGGACGAGCTGCCCCAGCTCGTCAACGTGCTGCGCGGCGAGATGTCCCTCGTCGGCCCGCGGCCCGAGCGTCCCGAGTTCGTCCGGGAGTTCAAGGAGAAGTTCCCGCAGTACATGCTCCGCCACCGCGTTCGGGCCGGGATCACCGGCTGGGCGCAGGTCCACGGCTGGCGCGGCAACACGAGCCTGTCCAAGCGCATCGAGTACGACCTCTACTACATCGAGAACTGGTCGCTCGCCCTCGACATCAAGATCCTCTGGATGACGCTGCGCCACGGCCTCCGCCACCGCAACGCCTACTGACGCCGGCCGTGATCGCCCGACTCGCGACGTTTCTCCGGCGCCAGCCGCGCGGCCTCCTGACGGCGGCGGGCCTCGGCGCGATCGGGGCGCTGGCCGTCGGCGACTACTTCGCGCCGCCCGACGTCTCGTTCCTCATCTTCTACGTCGCGCCCGTCCTCTTTCTGGTCTGGTTCGTGGGACGCCGGGCGGGTCTGCTCGGCGCGATCGCGAGCGCCTCGTTCTGGGCCTGGGAGGACGTGTTCTCGGCGCACGCGTACCCGTCGGCGACGATCGCCGACTGGAACGTCATCGTGCGGCTGCTCTTCATGGTCGCGTTCGTCCTCGTCGTCGCGGAGCTCAAGGGCGCCCTCGAACGCGAGCGGCAGCTCGCCGCCGAGCGCCTCGAACGCGAGGTCTCGATCGCCCGCGAGGTCCAGGCGCGCCTCTTCCCGCGCAACGCTCCCCGCACGGCCCTGCTCGACTGCGACGGCGTGTGCCGGCCCGCCCGCGGCGTCGCGGGCGACTACTACGACTTCGTCGAGCTCGACCGCGGCCACGTCGGCATCGCCGTCGGCGACGTCGCGGGCAAGGGCATCTCCGCCGCGCTCCTGATGGCGAGCCTCCAGGGCGCGCTGCGGCGCCACGCATCCCTCTCGGACGAGGGGCCGGCCGAAGCCGCCGCCGCGATCAACGTCCAGATCCACTCCCTGACGGACTCCAACCGCTTCGCGACGTTCTTCTGGGCCGTGTTCGACGAGGCCAGCCGGATCCTGACGTGGGTCAACGCCGGCCACAACGCCCCCATGCTCCTGCGCCGGTCGGGATCCCTCGAGCGGCTGACCTCGAGCGGGCCGGCGCTCGGCGTCGTGGCCGGCGCGCGCTACGCGCAGCGGACGGCGGTCCTCTCGGCCGGCGATGCGCTCCTGCTCTTCTCCGACGGTGTCAGCGAGGCGCCGTCGCCCGGCGGCGAAGAGTTCGGCGAGGCCCGGCTCGAGCGCGTGTTTCGCGACCACGCCGAGGCGCCGGCCCGCGAGATCTCGGCGGCGATCCTCTCTGCCGTCGAGGCGTTCCAGGCGGACGCGCCGCCCGAAGACGACATGACGCTGGTCGTCGCGAAAGTGCGATAGCCGATTTCGCCGCTTCTCACGCGAGTCGGCGCAACCGCCGCAGCCGCCGCGGCAGCTCGCGCGCCTCCGCGTCGGAGGGCTCGATGCCGCCGAAGGCGCTCGCGCAGTACGTCTCGACCACCGCGCTCGCGTCGGCGAGACCCTCGGGGGCCGCCCGCGCCAAGAGGCGCACGACCTCGGCCGGGGGCGTCGCCTCCGTGATCTTCTCGCCGCGCCGGGCGACGAGACGCCGGAGGGCCAGGTACGCCCGCGTCGCCGGGCCGAGCCGGCCGCCGACCCGAAGCGCGAGAGCGTAGACGAGCCACCCGACGGCGCCGGCGGCGAGAAAGCCCACCAGCGCTTCCGGCGTGAAAGCCTCCCGCACCGTCCCGCCGAGCGCGGCCACGCGGGCCGCGGCGGCGCCCACCGTTTCACGGGCCGCCTCGATGGCGCCGGACTGGTCTCCCGCGTCGAATCCGAGGACGTGCCGGTCGTAGAAGAACTCGACCTCGCGTCCCAGGGCCGAGAGCCGCGACAGCAGGGAGTAAGGCCGCAGCATCGGGGGGACCCCGCTGGGCGGCGTCGGGTCGAACACCTGGAACCCGGTTCCGTCGAGGTCGGCCTCGACCCACGCGTGGAGGTTCACCGCGCGGACCACGACGGTGCGCGACAGGAACCCTTCCTCGCCGCCGAACGAGCCCGTCACCAGCCGCGCCGGGATCCCGCGCGCGGCGAGCATCATCGCCGCCGCCGACGCGAAGTACTCGCAGTGCCCCGCCTTCGAATGGCGCAGGAAGTACACGAGCGGGTCCCCGCGCCCGCGCGTCGGCTCGAGCGTGTACACGAACGTCTTCTGGAAGTGCTCGGCGATCCGCCGCGCGATCGCCTTCGGGTCGGTGAGATCTCCCGTCAGCTCGAGCGCGTACTTCTGGATCTCGCCCGGCACGTCGGCCGCGGCGATCGCCCCGCGCCCGGCCCCCCGCAGGGGCATGCGCCGCACGTCGGCCTCGTAGCGGACGGGCCCGCGGCCGGAGGCGACCTGCATGACGCCGTCCGGAAGCTCCATCGCGCGCCCGCGCTCGACGCGCACGCCCGCCGTGCCGTACGGCAAGAACAGGAATCCCTGCCCCACGAGGTTCAGGTCGACGTCGACGAGCGCCACGGGCCGGCCCACCGGAACGCCCGGAGCGTGCGCGGGCCTGTCGCCCCGGCGAGCACCCACGCGAGGGTCGCGCGTCCACACGCCGTCCACGTAGTCGGTGAAGACCGCCTCGCGCAGGCGCACGACGTCGGGCGAAATGAGCGGCGGGTCGGAGGACAGGCGCAGGATCACGCGGTCGCTCTGCTTGGCGGCGCCGAAGGAGTCGAGGTCGACGCGGTCCGAGGCGAGCGCCTTGCCGAGCGCGTCGTCGACGCGGAACGGCGCGAGCGCGAACGGACCGTGGAGCCGCGGCAGCAGGAGAAAGAGAGGCGCCGTGCAGAGAGCTCCCGCCGCCAGCGCCACCGCCGTCAGGCCTCCCGTCGGCACGGCCGTGACGACGCGCTCCGGCGGCGCCTCGTCGAAGTCGGCGAGAACGGCCAGGCGCCCGAGCGTCCGGAATCCCACCCACGCGACGGCGGCGAAGTAGAGGACCGACGTCACGTGGGTCGCCGACGAGGCCGACGCCAGCGTCAGGAGGAAGATCACGAGCAGCGCCAGCCGGGCTTCGCTCGGCCGCTTGAGCGAGGCGAGCTTGGCGAGCCCCGTGAAGAGCAGCAGGTGCGCGACCGACGGAAGCAGGCCCGAGCGCCACGTCACGGTGGTGAAGGCGAGCCATCCCAGGTACGCGAGGCCCGCGACGTTCATCGCGGCGTCCGAGAGGCGCACCGGCCGGCCCGAGCGCGCCCGCCACCAGAGGTAGGCGAGGATCAGCTCGTACAGGAGGATGGCCGTGCGGCTCGCGCCACCCGACCAGACGAGCGGCAGCGGC
>DATJXB010000120.1:0-9644 GCA_035500755.1 Thermoanaerobaculia bacterium
GGAAGGCGTCTTCACGGTCGAGGAATCGCGGACGATCCTCGAGAGTGCGCGGCGCTTGGGCCTCGGCCTGCGCGTCCACGCCGACGAGCTCGCCCGCTCGGGCGGCGCGCGCCTGGCCTCGGAGCTCGGCGCGGCCTCCGCCGACCACCTCCTTTTCATCGGCGCCGAGGAGATCGCGGCGATGGCCCGGGCCGGCACGACGGCGGTGATCCTCCCCGGAACCGCCTGGTGGATGCGCTCGCGGCGGGCACCGGCGCGCGATCTGATCGCGGCCGGTGTGCCGGTCGCCGTCGCGTCGGACTCGAATCCGGGCACGTGCTGCACCGAATCGCTCGCCGCCGTCGCGGCGCACGCCTGCCTCGACTCGGGGCTTTCGGTCGAAGAGACTCTGACCGGGATGACTCTGAACGCGGCGGCGTCGCTCGGCCTCGCCGACCGGATCGGCTCGCTCGAGCCCGGCAAGCGCGCGGACCTCGTTCTGCTCGACGCGCCCGACGACCGCCACCTCGTCTATCATTGGGGCGTCAATCTGGCCGCCGCCGTCGTGGTCGGCGGCCGCGTCGCGTGGAGCCGCCGGCCATGACCGACTTTTCCGCACTGACCGTCGAGGGGTTTCTGAACGCCCTCGCCGCCGATAGCCCGACGCCCGGAGGCGGGACCGCCGCCGCCGTCGCCGGCGCGATGGGTGCCTCGCTCGCCGCCATGGTGTCGGCGCTGACGCTTTCGAAGGAAAAGTACGCGGCCTCGCACGACGCCGTCCGGCCGATTGCCGAAGCCGCCCAGCTCGCCCGCTCCGAATTTCTCGCCCTCGCCCGAGAAGACTCCGACGCCTACGATGCGGTCGTCGCCGCCCGGCGCCTGCCCAAAGACTCCGACGAGCAGAAGTCGGCGCGTGCCCACCGGATCGCGCTCGCGAACCGCCATGCCGCGGAAGTGCCCATGCGTACGGCGCAAGCCGCGGTCCGGCTGCTCGGCGCCCTGCCCGAGCTCGTCGAGAAAGGAAACCCCAACGCCGCGTCCGACGTGGGGGCCGCCGCCCTCCTCCTCGACGCCTGTGTCGAGGGCGCGCTCCTGAACGTCGGCATCAACCTCTCGGGCATCGAAGAGCCGGCGATCGTCTCGGAGATGCAAAAGGAGACCGCGGTCCTCCAGGAGCAGTCCCAGCGTCTCCGATCGCAGGTCGTCGCGCTCGTCCGCAAGCGCTTCTGACAGGCGTATCCGACTGCAGCAGGGTCGTTTAGTCGTCGACATGACTCGTTCGACGATTTTCCTTGACAGCGACGTGCCCGTTTAGTAGGATTGCTCTATTGAATCGCGCGACACCGAGAACGGGTCGCGCGATTTTCTTTTTCCCTCCCCTCTCGTCCGGCCGAACCGGCTGACTCGTTTCCACTTCTTCGGAAAGGCCGCCGGCGCGCAAGCGCCCGTCCGGCGCTTCGGCCGCGCGAATCGACGCGCCGATAGGGCTCGTTCCCCTCGGCGCCGGCCTTGCGTCCCCGCGCCATAGAATCCGGCTTCCATGCCCGCCGCCCGTCGGACGCTCTACCTGGTCGACTCCATGTCGAACATCCACCGGGCGTTCCACGCGATCCAGCGCCTCTCGACCTCGGCGGGCAAGCCGACAAACGCCGTCTACGGCTTCGTGACCATGCTCCGGAAGATGGTCCGCGAGCACAGCCCCGACCTGCTGGCGGCGGCCTGGGACGGACCTCAGAAGACGCAGCGCCACGAGGCCTACGCGGAGTACAAGGCGAACCGCCCGGCGATGGCCGACGACCTCGCCGTCCAGCTGCCGGAGATCCGCGAGGCACTGGCGGCGTACCGCATCCCGGTCATCGAGCTGCCCGGCTTCGAAGCCGACGACGTGATCGGCACGCTCGCCAAGAAGGCCGAGGCGGAAGGCTACGACGTCGTGATCGTCACCGCCGACAAGGACATGCTTCAGCTCGTCTCGGGCGAGCGCATCCGCGTCTTCCACACGGGCAAGGAGATCTTTCTCGACGACGCCGGCGTGGCCGCCTTCTTCGGCGTGCCGCCCGGCCAGGTTGCCGACGTCCTCGCGCTGATGGGCGACAGCGTGGACAACGTGCCGGGCGTGCCCGGGGTCGGCCAGGTGACCGCCAAGAAGTGGATCGCCCAGTACGGCAGCCTCGCGGGACTCCTCGAGCACGCCGACGAGATCAAGGGCAAGGTCGGAGAGAGCCTCCGCGGCCATCGCGAGGATGCGCTGCTTTCGCGGCGCCTGGTCGACATTCCGATCGACCTGCCCGTCCCGTTCGACCCGGACGCCCTCCGGCGCTCGGAGCCCGACTACGGCCGGCTCAAGGACCTCTTCGTGCGCCTCGAGTTCCACTCGCTGGCCGCGGAGATTCAGGGGGACTCGGCGGTCGCGCCCGAAATCTCGTCGGAACGCCTCGCCGCCGGACAGCCGTTTCCACAGCCGGCCGCCCGCGCGGGCGTCGCGCTGCTCGCGCGGAGCGGCGACGCCCTGCTCGCCGTCAGCGCCGGCGGCCGGACGCGCATCGCCGAGGACGGCGTCGCGGCCGTCGCGGCGCGCTGGAAGGCGCTCGAGAAAGGCGGCGGCTCGTTCGCGATGGGAGACGCGAAGCCCCTCGAGGCGCTGGTGGCGCGCGCGGGCGCAACCGTTTCGGCGGACGTCTTCGACGTGTGTCTCGCGCAATACGTCCTCGCCCCGGGCGTCGCGAGCGCGGAGCTCGAGCCGATGGCGTTTCAGCGCCTCGGACAGCGGCTCCTCGCGGACAAGGAAGCCGGCGTGACCGGCTGCGCCCTGCCCGGCCCCTACGAGATTCAGAACGTCGACCGCTGGCTCGCCGAGCGCGCGACCGCCGCGGAGGCGCTCGCGCCCGTCCTCGCGGCGGAGCTCGCCGCGCGCCCCGCCCTCGACAAGCTCTACCGCGAGATCGAGCGGCCGTTGACACCGGTGCTCGCCCGCATGGAGCTCGCGGGCGTCGCGATCGACGTCCCGCTGTTGAAGGAGATCTCGACGCGGATGGAAGGCGAGCTGCGCGCTCTCGAGCGCCAGATCTGGGACGAGGCCGGCGAAGAGTTCAACGTCAACTCGCCCGTGAAGCTCGGACAGGTCCTCTTCGAGAAGCTCAAGTACCCGGTCCTGAAGAAGACCGCCAAGACGCGAACGTCATCGACCGGGTTCGAGGTTCTGACGGAGCTCGCCGAGCAGGGCCTGACGCTGCCCAAGCGCGTCCTGGAGTTTCGCGAGATCTCGAAGCTGAAGGGCACGTACGTCGACGCGCTGCCGGCGCTCGCGGACGCGGCGGGCCGCGTCCACTCGTCCTTTCGACAGAACGTCGCCGCGACCGGCCGTCTTTCCTCCTCGGACCCGAACCTCCAGAACATCCCGATTCGCACGGCGACGGGGCGCGAGATCCGCAAAGCCTTCGTCGCGCCGCCGGGCTCGAAGCTCGTCGTCGCGGACTACTCGCAGATCGAGCTGCGCATCCTCGCGCACCTCTCCGGCGACGCGGCGCTCATCCGCGCCTTCGAAGAAGGACAGGACATCCACCGGGCCACGGCGGCGAAGATCTTCGGCGTCGCGCCGGACCTCGTCAGCCACGAGATGCGGTTCGCGGCCAAGCGCATCAACTTCGCGCTCCTCTACGGCATGGCCGCGTTCACCCTGGGCAAGGAGCTCGGCGTCTCGACCTCCGAGGCCAAGAGCTACGTGGACTCCTACTTCAACCAGTTTCCGAGCGTGCGCGCGTGCCTCGACGGCGTGCTGGAAGAAGCGCGCCGCACGAAGGAAGTCACGACGCTCTTCGGCCGGGTCCGCCCCATCCCCGACATCGCCGCCTCCAACGGCGCGGTCCGGGCCAACGCCGAGCGGATGGCCTTGAACGCTCCCTTCCAGGGCACGGCCGCGGACATCATCAAGATCGCCATGATCCGCCTCGATGAAGCGCTCCGGTCCAAGGGCCTCGCGACCCGGCTCGTCCTGCAGGTTCACGACGAGCTCGTCCTGGAAGCGCCGGACGCCGAGATCGAACAGGCGAGCGCGCTCGTGGGCGAGACCATGGAGGGCGCCGCCGCGCTCAAGGTCCGCCTCGCCGTCGACGTCGGCACAGGCCAGAGCTGGCTCGAGGCCAAGTGACGGCGGACCGCTCGGAATGAGGCGCTCGGCCGCACCGCGGCCCCTCCGATATACTTTCGTCACTTCCATGCGGTCGATCGTTCGGGCTCTGTCATGGGCGGTTATCGCCGCGGCCGCGGGCTTGCCCGCGCTCGCGCAGGATCCTGCGCCGACACCGACGCCGTCGGCTCCCCTGGCGGCTCCGACGATCGCCGCGGCGCCGGCCGCCACGCCCGCGGGCCCACCCGCCGCGGAGACGACGCCCAACGCGACGGACCTGTCTTTGCCGCTGCCGACGCCGATCGCGCCGACCGCCCTCAAGATCCGCGACGTTCCCTCGATCACCGTCGAGAAGCTTCCGGCCGACAACCCGTTCGGCAGCGCCGCGGACGTTCCCGCCGCGCTGCCGCAGAAACTCACCTTCACCGACGCGACGTTGCTCGCCGGATTCTTCGTCACCGTCCACGTCGACCCGACCGGCAAGGCGCTGACGACCCGGCGGGATCGCGATCCGATCCCGTCGCTCGCGGCCGACTCGCTGAAGTCGATGTCGAAATGGACCTTCGCGCCGGCGCACAAGTCGGGCCAGGCGGTCGACACCTGGGGCGCCTTCCGCGTCGACCTCGAATTCGAGATCCGCTCGCCGAAGATCGCCCAGATGGGCCTGACGCCGATCACCGCGGCGATGCCGCTGCCGAAGCCCTTCGACTGGAAGTCCGATTCGGACTGGCTCGACGGCCGGCACGTTCCGGCTCCGGCCGACGGGACCGTCCCGCTCGACCAGGTCGACACGACGCCCGTTCCGCAGAAGACGCCGTGGTCGGCGGATTCCTTCAAGGGACCGTTCGCCGTGAAGTACTGGGTCTTCGTCGACAAGACCGGGAAGATCACGCGCGCGATTCCGCTCGAGGTGAGCGACCCGGTTCTCCTCGCCTACTTCCGCCGCGCGATGGGCACGTGGATCCTCCGGCCCGCACAGGCCGGCGGCGTACCCGTCGACTCGTGGAACGAGCTCACGCTCTCCGGCCAGATTTCCTTTTCGGACGACTTCAAGCAGATCGTCGCGCTCCGAAAGAACATCGGGCCCTGATTCGAAGCGGGCTGCTGCGCGGCCCGACCGGACAGCGGGACCGTGGGCTCGAGTCCCCTCTCCCGGAAAAAATCCAACCTCTAAACGATCTCGCGGCGATCTCCGAGCCGACGGGTGACCTTGGCCCCGTCGAGATACTCGAGCAGCGGGATCGCGAGCTTGCGCGTCAGACGGAACATCTCCTTGAACTCGCCGACGTCGAGCGACTTCTTGCCGGAGGCGCGCAGGCGGCCCGTGACGTCGTCGACGGCGGCGCGGGCAATGATCCAGCCGCCGGGGAGCCGCAAGAGATCGCCCCGCTTGACGAGATAGGTGATCAGCCCCTCGACGACCTTCGGCCGATGCTGGACGGCGTCGGCCGCCTCGGCGGGCGACGGCGGATCGAGTCCCCGCTCGCGGAAGACCGCGGCGACGCGCTCCGAGAGCTCGCGCTCGGCTCCGGCGAGCTCGTTGCGGCCGGGCTGCCGCGCCTCGTCGCCCGCGAGCGTCACGACGCCGCGCGCGACGAGGGCCGCCTCGACGGCCTCGGCCCACCGCGCGTCGGCGCCGGGCAGGACACGCTGCAGCAGCGTGCTCCGCGGCACGCCGACCGCGCTCCCGGCCGCGGCGAGGAGCGACGCCAGCTCCCGGGAGGCGCGAGCCGCGACGCGCGCGAGCGCCGATTCGCTGACGTAGCGGTCCGGCGACCGGCGAAGCGCGTGCATCGAGCCGGCGGCGAGCGCCGGCGCGAGCGCTGCCCGAACCGCTTCCGGCCGGACTCCCGCGCGGCGCGCGAGCTCGTCCTCGGAGACGCCGCGCTCCTTCGCCTGCCCGACCCACAGCGCCAGACGGTCGGCGGGCGCGTCCGCCTCGAGAGCGGCGAGAGCCGCCAGGGCTTCCGGGCCGGCGCGACGCCGCCAGGGCGGGGCCATCGGATCGAGAACGACGCCGCCGCCGATCGTCTCGACCGGAGATGGGCGACGCGCCACGAACCGGTCGCCCGGAATCGCGGCCACCGGCGCCGAGAGCCGGAGCTGGACGAGCGCGGACTCTCCGGGCGAAAGGCGCGACGCGCCGAGCACCCGCACGGCGGCGCGGCTTTCGGTCGCGTAATGGTGAAACGAGATTCGCGCTCCCGAGTCGAGAGGCGCCGCCGACGGCAGCAGCTCGAGGCGCACGAGGAGCCGCGACGAAACCGGCAGCGCGTCGGGCGCGGAGAGCACCATTCCGCGCTGAAGCTCGGAGAGCTCGACGCCGACGAGATTGGCGCTGACGCGCTCGCCGGCCCGGGCGACGGGTTCCTCGCGGCCGTGCACCTCGAGCCGCCGGACGCGCACCGCGCGCCGGGCCGGCAGCACCTCGAGCCTCTGGTCGCGCGAGATCGTCCCGGAGACGAGGCTGCCCGTGACGACGGGACCGAAGCCGGCGACGACGAAGGCGCGGTCGATCGGCAGGCGGATCGCGCGCGGCTCGCGCTCTTCACTCGACGTCTGCGCGGCCAGCGTCAGGAGCGCCGCGCGGAGCTCGGACAACCCTGCGCCGCTGACCGAAGACACGGGGACGATCGGCGCCTTCTCGAGGAACGACCCCTTCAGGAGCTCGCGAACGTCGCTGACGGTGACCTCGACGAGCTCTGTCGGCGCCCGGTCGACCTTCGTCACCGCGACGACGCCGGCCGTCAGGCCCAGCAGCCGCACGATCTCGAAGTGCTCGCGGGTCTGCGGCATCACCGACTCGTCCGCGGCGACGACGAGAAGCACCGCCTCGATCCCACCGGCGCCCGCGAGCATGTTCCGCACGAACTTCTCGTGGCCCGGCACGTCCACGAACGAGACGCGGACGCCTTCCCACTCGGCGTGGGCGAATCCGAGGTCGATCGTGATCCCGCGGCGCTTTTCCTCGGGCAGCCGATCCGCGTCGATCCCGGTCAGCGCCTTGACGAGCGCCGTCTTGCCGTGGTCGATGTGGCCCGCCGTGCCGACGAGGAAGCGCTTCACGCGGCCAAGGATACGCCGCGCCCCGCCGGTGATACCTTTCCCGCATGCAGGCCCGGTTCGAAGAGGACCTGAAAGCCGCGATGAAGGGCGGCGACAAGCGCAAGGTCGCCACCCTGCGCCTCCTTCTGGCGACGCTCAAGAACGAGAAGATCCAGGCGCAGCGCGACTTGACCGCCGAAGACGTCGACGCGGTGCTCCGCCGCGCCGTCAAGCAGCGCAAGGACTCGATCGAGCAGTACGCGAAGGGCGGGCGCCAGGATCTCGTCGACGCCGAGACCGCGGAGCTCGCGATCCTCGAGGGTTACCTGCCCAAGGGCCTCTCCGGGGCCGAAATCGAGGCGGCGCTCAAGGACGTGATCCGCGAGAAGGGCTTCACGACGTCCAAGGACGTCGGCCTGGCGATGAAGGAGCTGATGGCGCGCCATCGCGGCCGCGTGGACGGGAAGGAAGCCCAGGCCATCGCGCGCCGCCTTCTGCCGTGACGGGCGGACCGGCCGAACGGCGCGAAGAGATCGAGGTCAAGCTTCCCGCGAGCGATCTCGATGCCATGCGCGAACGCCTGCGGTCGGCCGGCGCGGAACTTCACGCCGCCCGCCACGACGAGTCGAACGACCTCTACGACGACCCGGCGCGGAAGCTCTCGGGGAGCGGGCGCACGCTGCGTCTGCGCCGCGCGGCCGGACGGTCGATCCTGACCTACAAGGGAGTCGCGCGTTTCGAATCCGGAGCGCGGGTGCGCGAGGAGCGGGAAGTCGAGGTCTCCGACCCGGGGGAGGCCGAGGGCATCCTCACCGGGCTCGGCCTCGAGCGCCGCTTCCGGTACGAGAAGCGGCGCGAGGAGTGGCGTCTCGGCGGATGCCTCGTGGCGCTCGACGAGACGCCGATCGGCGACTTCGTCGAAGTCGAGGGCTCCCCTCCCGATATCCGGAAACTGATCGGCGAGCTCGCCCTCGACTCGGCCGAGGCGATTCCCTACTCGTACCCCGAGCTCTACCAGCGGCGGCGCAAGGAGGAGCCGTCGCTGCCGCCGGACATGGTCTGGGGTCGGCCGTAGCCGGAGGCCAGGAGGCACCCGTCTCGCCACTCGCGCCTCACCGATGAGAGCGATCGTCCTCTGCGCCGGAAAGGGCACCCGGTTTCGCCCGGTCACCGAGACGCTGCCCAAATCACTCCTCCCGTTTCTCAACGAGCCTCTCGCCGTGCGCCACGTGCGGCGCCTTCAGGAGGCCGGCGTGGTGGAGATAGCGGTAAATCTCCATCACCTGGGAGAGCAGGTCGAGCGCGTGCTGCGCGAGCACACAGCGGGTCCGCCAGAGCTCGCGTTTTTCCGCGAGCCCGTCATCCTCGGCACGGCCGGCGCTTTGCGCAACGCCCGCGAGTTTCTTGGCGGCGGCGAGTTTCTCGTCGTCAACGCCGACGCCGCGATCGCGCCCGACTACGCCCTGCTCGTCGCCCGCCACCGGGAATCGGGGCGCGCGGCGACGCTCCTCGTGACGGAAAACCGCCATCCCGACCGGTACACGCCGCTTCAGACCGAAGGGGATCGCATCACGGCCTTCGGCGGAAGCCCGCAGTGCCCCCGCCTCTACACCGGCGTCTGCGTGCTCGCGCCGCGCCTTCTCGCGCGAATTCCCGCCGGGGAGACCTCGCTCGTCGCCGATCTGTGGCAGCCGCTCCTCGACGCAGGGGAGGCGATCGGCTTCGTCGAGCACGGCGGAGCGTTCGCGGACCTCGGCCGCGCGGGCGATTTTCTCGGCGCGACGCTCGAAGCGCTCGCGCGCGGTGGGCCCTTCCCGGCGGAGGCGGGCCGCTTCGACGTCGATCGCCGCGTCCTGTCTCTCGTCCAAGCATCCATCGACGCGAAGGACGCCGTCCTCGGCAGCGCGGCGATCGCCGCCTCCGCGAGAATCCGGCGCTCGGCCGTCTGGGACGGCGTGGCCGTGGGCGAGGGCGCGCGCCTGACCGACTGCGTCGCGGCTCGCGGACGGGTGCCGGCCGGAGGCGACTATGCGAAAGCCCTTCTCTGGTCGCGCGACGTCGGCGGCGAGGTCGGTGTCTTCCCGCTGTCCGGGCTCGACGGGGATGATCATGGCGCCCACCCTCTCTCTCCCCGGCGGTAGTAGAGGCTGCGCACCTTCGCCGTCCCCCCGAAGACCCGCAGCACGGCCATGCCGTCGCGCGCATCCCACAGGTAGACGGAGCCCGGCGTCGCGTCCCCCATCGCCGTGAAGGAACAAATGTCGGAGCTGTTGAATCGAATCGGGTCGTCGATTCGGTCGAGGTAATGGCCGGGGTTCGACGGGTCGGGAACCCGCGTGCCCGTCATGATTCCCGGCCGCACGTCGTTGCGAGTCCAGGGATACGTCACGCCGAGGAAGCGGTCGACGCCGCTCGCGATCTCGGCGGTGCGCACGCCGTTGCCGTTGCCGTCGGCGTAGAGGGCCCACTCGTAGCGGTCGCCGTTTTTCCGGAA
>DATJXB010000121.1:0-4706 GCA_035500755.1 Thermoanaerobaculia bacterium
ACGGCACCGCGTTCGAGAACACGCGCGTCCTGCCGCGCGCCTTCGCGCCGGCCCGGGTGCGCCGCGTCGCGCCGCCGCCGGCCGCGCCGTGGCCGGTCGCCGACGCGGCGGCGGCCTTCGGGCCGGAGTTTTCCGCCGTCACGGCGCGGCAGGACTGGGGCGCGACCGCGTCCATCCTCGCGCCGGGTCCGCCCGAATCCGTAAACCCCACGGTCGAGATCGCCGGCTACACCGAGTCGACGAACGCCGCGCGCTTCGACGCCCGCGTCGCCGGAGGCGACAACGCCCTCGTCGTCCTGTCGCTCGCCCAGGACGGCGGGTGGTCGGCGCGCGACGAAGAAGACCGCCGCCTCCCGACGTTCCTCGCCAACGGTCCCTTCTTCGCGGTCGAGGTTCCACCCGGGGCGCACCGCGTGCGGCTCTCGTACGAGCCCCCCGGCTGGCGGCTCGGCTGGAGCCTGTCGGTCGCGACCACGGCCGCTCTCGCCGCGCGGGCGTTGGCGCGGCGCGCGCGCTCGAGACGCGCATGAGGCACCCGGGCGCGCCCTTCTGGGTACCCTCGGCGGCTCTGCAGCGCCACACGAACCGGATGGCGACCGGAGACCCGGGCGTGGACTGGCTGACCCACGTGCGCGCCCGGCACTTTCGCGCGGAGCCCCGGCGCACGCTGGTGGTCGGCGCCGGCGAAGGATTCCTCGAGATCGCGCTCGCGCGGGTCCCCGGTGCCGGGACGTTCACCGCCGTCGAGGCCGATCCGGAGACGCTCTCGCGCGCGCGGCGGCGCGCCGAGCGTCGCGGCGTGACGACGATCCGGCACGAGGTCCTCGACCCGGACGCGGCGCCGCTTCCCGAAGGACCGTGGGAGGCCGTCTACGCCGTCGGCGCGCTCCACCACGCGGCGGATCCCGAAGCGCTGCTGCGCCGGCTCCACGACGCGCTGGCGCCGTCGGGGCGGCTCGTGCTCGTGGACTACGTCGGCCGCGACCGCTTCCAGGAGACGGCGGCGCAAGCGGCTCTCCTCGACCGGTACTTCCGGCTGCTCCCGGAGCGACTGCGCCGCGACCCGGAAACCGGCACCGCGCGCGCCGGACGTGCCGCGCTCGAACTCGGGCGCTTCTCGCTCCGCTGGCCGCACGAGGCGGCGCAGAGCGAAAAGCTCCTCGCGCAGGCGCGGCGCACCTTCGTCGAGGAGGCGACGTACGGGCTCGGCGGCGGCCTCCTCCATCCGCTGCTCTCCGGTTTCGAAGAAAACTTCGGACGCGACGCCGCCGGCGACGAGCGCGTCCTCGAGGTTCTCGGCGCGGCCGAAGACGAATGCCGCCGGAGCGGCGCGGTCGGCGACGCCTTCGCGACCTTCGTCGGCCGACGCCGGGTGACATAATTCCGGGGTGCCACGGCCCCTGAACGTCATCCTGGACCTGACGGCGCGCTGCAACCTGAAGTGCGTCATGTGTTACTTCGCCGCGACCGACCGGCTCCTGTTCCCGCCCTACGACCGCCAGCTCTCCGACGACGGCAACCTCCCCGTCGACGTCTTCGAGCGGATCGCCGCGGACCTCTTTCCCCGCGCGTGGCGCGTGGCGCTGGCCTGCGCGGCCGAGCCGATGATCCACCCGCGCTTCCGCGACATCCTGGCGATCGCCGGACGTTACGGCGTGCCGGACCTGTGGTTTCCGACGAACCTGCTCGCGCTCTCGCCGCCGACCGCCGAAGCGCTCGTCACGAACCACGTCACGACGGTCGCGGCGTCGATCGACGGCGTGACGAAGGAGACCTACGAGAAGATCCGCGTCCCGGCGAAGTGGGAGCGGTTGCTCGCCTGCCTGGACCTTCTCGGGGCGGTCCGGCGCGACCGGAAGTCGAAGACGCCGCGGCTGCGGATCATCTTCACGTGGATGCGCTCGAACCGGGCCGAGCTCGCGGCGCTGCCCGAGTTCGCGGCGGCGCACGGCGCCTCCGAGATCGACGTGCGCTTCGTGTCGCCGACCTCGGGCGTGGACGTCTCCCCGGAGCTCCTCTCGGACGAGGATCCGGAGAACCTGAACGCCGAGCTCGCCTCGGCGGCGCGCGAAGCGGTGCGACGCGGATTGAAGCTCTCGTCCTACCCCGAGTTCGAAAAGCAGGGCGAAGGGTCGCGGAGCCTCGTCGCGCGCGCGAAGCGCCGGCTGTGGCGCTGGCGTGCGGGGATGGACCGGTACGAGTACCTCCGTTACGCCTGGTACCAGGGCCTCTTCGGGTGCGCGTACCCGGCCCGCAACTACGTCATCCGTCCCAACGGCGCCGTTCATCCCTGCATCTACTGGGACCAGGAGCCGATCGGTTTCTACCCGGCCGACGACCTCGAGCGCATTGCCGCGGGCGCGCCGCTCGCGCGAATCCGCGAAGGCCTGCGCTCGGCCGAGCCGATCGGCACCTGCGCGGGCTGCGGCGAGCGGCGGACGGCCCTGTACCGCCTGCGCGGGACGCCGCCTCCCGAGACGGCCACGTCCCGGCGGCTCCCGACGCACCCGGGCCGGGGCTAGGGCGTCAGGGCGCCGGCAGCGCCCAGAGGCCGCCCGTGCGCGTCTTCTCGAGGAGAACCCAAGAGCCGGGCACGCGCGGGAGGGCGTCGGGGATCTCCCGATCGAAGACGAACGCG
This sequence comes from Thermoanaerobaculia bacterium, assembly GCA_035500755.1. Taxonomy (GTDB): domain Bacteria; phylum Acidobacteriota; class Thermoanaerobaculia; order UBA5066; family Gp7-AA6; genus DAHUXD01. The sequence continues at coordinate 2,639 of DATJXB010000121.1, forward strand.
TAGACCGGAACGCCGCGCTCTCCTGCGCGCGCCCGGACCAGCGCGAAGTCCTCGGGCGAGATCCGATCCCACCTCAACGGCATCAGATCCGTGTAATAGCGCAACGCCGCCGAAGTCTCCATCGAGACGACGATGGCCGGGCGGCGCCCGGCCCGCTTGGCAGCCGCGCGGCTCCCGAGTTCGAACTCCGCGCCCCGGTCTCCGCCTCCTCGCGCTCCCAGGCTCCGCACGGCCCGCCACTCGACGGCGAGCACGACCGCCACGACGGCCGACGCGACGGCGGCACGGAGCGGCGTCGACAATCGCGCCGTCAGGCCGCGGACCGCGAGGAGCAAACCGACCACCAGGGCCGGCGCCGCCGGCAGGAAGTAGCGGCCGTAGGTCCAATTGTCCGACGGGCCCCAGAAGCAGTAGAAGCCGAAAATGGCACCAAACCAGGTTCCGAGCAGGGCCCGGTCGCGCCGCGGAACGTGCCGATTGACTCCCGCGACGGCCAACAGCCATCCGAGCGGCACCACGAGCGACAACTCGGCGACGAGCCAGGCTCCATACCGCCGGATCCGAAGAGGAAAGTTCTCGAGAGCGAGCTCTCCCTGGAACTGGTGCGTGTAGCCGGTTCGGAACGGGCTGCCGAAGGCCGCCCGATTCCAGAAGCCATAGAAGGCCGCCAGTGGCGCCGCACCGGACAGGAACAGGACCAGGGCGCGCCGGCTGGACGGCAACGCCAGCAGGAGCGCCGGAAGCAGGAGACCGTTGGTCGGGCGCACGAGCACCGCGAGCCCGAACGCGGCGCCCGCGGCCAAAGCCCAGCCGGGAGTCTGCCGGGCCCGCAGGCCCGCGACGACGGCCGCCGTCGCCCATACAGTCGCCGCCATGTCGCTCATCGGCTGGATGGCATGAAAGACGAAAACCGCCCAGGCACCCAGGATCAGTGCCCCCGCCGCCGCCTCCGGACGCGACAGCCCGAGCTCGCGTCCGAGCTGGTAAACCAGCAACAGACACAGGACGGCCAGAATCGGGCTCACGAGAAACGGAGCGGACTCCCAGCCAAACGCCGTCGCGGCAAGAGCAATGTGGATCGGAAAGCCGGGCGGGTAATACGGGACCATCGTGCCCGGCTTCGGCCCGAGCTCGTGGGCGAGGGGGATGAACTCCATCGTCAGTCGTTCGTCGAGGCCGAGTCTCGACGGTGCCTCCACGGGAAGAACCAGGGTGCCGGCGGCGATGTCCCGCGCCGTGCAGGCGTAGCCCGCGGTGTCCGAACCGCCGACGGCCACGGTGCGATGCGCGCAGGCGAAGACACCGTAGGCGATGGCGCCGCCGAAGACGAGCGCGGTCCCGATCGAGCGCGACCTCATTTGCCGTTCGTTCTAACCCGGGACCCGAATCTGCGCAAAAAAGAAAAGCTCAGGAACGAGTCCTGAGCTTCGAAATAATTCCCCGGCAACGTCCTACTCTCCCACACGGTCTACCGTGAAGTACCATCGGGGCTGAAGGGCTTAACGGCCGTGTTCGGAATGGGAACGGGTGTGGCCCCTTCGCTAAGGTCACCGGGAAACTCTGTTTCCAAATTCATTACCTCCCGCGGGCGGGGACAAGCCCCGCCCCTACGGGCGGTCAAGAGAGTCGTCGGTAATGCACTTACGATTCGCGCCTTAAATATTTTATGGTCAAGCCGCTCGGCCGATTAGTACGGGTCAGCTTCACGCCTCACAGCGCTTCCACACCCCGCCTATCAACGTGGTCGTCTCCCACGGGCCTTCAGGGGATTGCTCCCGGGAAATCTCATCTCGAGGAAGGCTTCCCGCTTATATGCTTTCAGCGGTTATCCTTTCGAACTTCGCTACCCGGCCGTGCCGCTGGCGCGACAACCGGTGCACAAGAGGTTCGCCCGTCCCGGTCCTCTCGTACTAAGGACGGATCCTCACAAATTTCCTGCGCCCACACGAGATAGGGACCGAACTGTCTCACGACGTTCTAAACCCAGCTCACGTACCGCTTTAACCGGCGAACAGCCGGACCCTTGGGACCTGCTTCAGCCCCAGGATGCGATGAGCCGACATCGAGG
>DATJXB010000122.1:0-42620 GCA_035500755.1 Thermoanaerobaculia bacterium
GAGAGCGTCGGCCTCCGCCTTCGTCTTGCCCTTCACGCTTTCGGTCATCATCGAGGCCGACGCCGTCGAGATCGCGCACCCCGCGCCCTGGAAGCTGACGTCCTTGAGCACGTCGCCGTCGAGGTCGAGGAAGACCGTCTCGCGGTCGCCGCAGAGCGGGTTGTAGCCCTCGGCCTGGCGGTCGGCCCGGGGCATGGCGTGAAAGTTCCTCGGCCGCTTGCTGTGGTCGAGGATGACCTCCTGGTAGAGGTCGCGCAGTTCGGAGGACATCAGCGGAACATCCGGATGACTTCGTGGAGCGCGTCGGCGAGGGCATCGACCTCGCCGCGCGTGTTGTAGAGGCCGAACGAGGCGCGCGCCGTCGCCGGGAGACCGTAACGGTCCATGACCGGCTGCGCGCAGTGGTGGCCCGTGCGGATCGCGATTCCGAGGCGGTCGAGCACGGTGCCGATGTCGTGCGGGTGAATGCCGTCGAGGACGAAGGAGAGCACGCCGGCCTTTTCGCGCGCCGTCCCGACGACCGTCAGTCCCGGGATCGCGGTCAGCCGCGCGGTGGCGTAAGCGAGAAGGTCGTGCTCGTGGGCGGCGATCCGCTCGAGGCCGAGCCCCGAGACGTAGTCGAGCGCCGCGCCGAAGGCGATCCCGCCCGCGATGTTCGGGGTGCCGGCCTCGAACTTGTGCGGCAGGCCGCTGTAGGTGGTCTTCTCGAAGGTGACCGAGCGGATCATGTCGCCGCCACCCTGGTAGGGCGGCATCGCGTCGAGAAGCTCCGCGCGGCCGTAGAGGACGCCGACGCCCGTCGGGCCGTAGATCTTGTGGCTCGAGAACGCGTAGAAGTCGCAGCCGAGCGCCTGCACGTCGACCGGCATCCGGGGCGCCGCCTGGGCGCCGTCGACGAGGACCGGAACGCCGCGCGCGTGCGCGAGCTCGACGATCCGGCGGACCGGCACGACCGTGCCGAGGGCGTTCGAGAGGTGCGCCACGGCGACGAGCTTCGTGCGCGGCGTCAACAGGCGCTCGAGCGCGGCGAGGTCCACGTCGCCGGCGTCGTCGATCGGCGCGACGGCGAGCTTTCCGCCCTTCTCCTCGAGGAGCATCTGCCAGGGCACGATGTTCGAGTGGTGCTCGAGGCCCGTGATGAGGACCTCGTCGCCGGCGCCGACGCGTGCGCGGCCGTAGGTCTGCGCCACGAGGTTGATCGCCTCGGTCGTCCCGCGGACGAAGACGATCTCTTTGGCGTCGCGCGCGTTCAGGAAGCGGCGGGTCTTCTCGCGGGCGGCGTCGTAGGCATCCGTCGCGTGCACCGACAGCCAGTGGACGCCGCGGTGGATGTTCGCGTAGCCGTGCTCGTAGACGTCGCGCTCGGCGTCGATGACCGCGAGCGGCTTCTGAGCGGAGGCCGCGTTGTCGAGGTAGACGAGCGGCCTGCCGTAGACCTGGGTCGCGAGGATGGGGAAGTCGCGGCGGACGGCGGCGACGTCGTAGGCCGCGGCGGTTTCGCGGATCGCGGTGCTCACGCCCGTGCCTCCGGAGCGCCCGCGAGACGGAGGCCGAGCTCGCGCTCGATCTCCGTCCGGATCGCGGGGACGCGGAGCCGCTCGGCCACGTCCGCCGCGAACGCCCACGTCAGCAGCGCCTTCGCCTCGGCGGCGCCGATGCCGCGCGACTGCAGGTAGAAGAGCGCGGCGGCATCGAGCTGGCCGGTCGTCGAGCCGTGCTTGCACTTGACGTCGTCGGCGAGGATCTCGAGCGCCGGGGTCGAGTTGACGAGCGCCGCGCGCGACAGGAGCAGGTTCTTGTTCGTCTGCACCGCGTCGGTCTTCTGCGCGTCCTGGCGCACGAGGACCTTGCCGTGAAAGACGCCGCGCGCCGCGTCGTCGAGGATCCCCTTGTAGAGCTGGCGGCTCGTTCCGCGCGGGCTCGCGTGGTCGACGAACGTGTGCGTGTCGATGTGCTGAGAGCCGCGGCCGACGAAGAGCCCGTCGAGCGAGGCTTCGGCGCCCTCGGCGGCGAGCTCGACGTCGAGGTCCGTCCGGGAGAGCGCCGCCCCGAAGGCGACGTTGTGGGACGTCAGCGACGCCGCGCGCCCGACGCGGGCGGCGACGGTGTGGACGTGGCAGGCTTCCTCGCTCTCGCGCTGCAGGAGCGTGTGGTCGAGAAGCGCCCCGTCGGCGAGGACGATCTCCGTCACGGCGTTGGTGAAGTAGCGGCCTCCGCCGGCGAAGGTCTGGACGACGGACGCCTGCGAGCGCTCGCCGGCGACGACGAGCAGGCGCGGCGCGTGGGCGGCCGGTTCGGCCGACTCCGGCGCGGCAAACGCCACCGTGATCGGCTCGGCGACGACGGCGCCGGGAACGATCTCGACGACGAGGGCGTCGGCGAAGGTGGCCGCGTTCAACGCCGCGAAGGCCTTCCGGCCGCCCGCGGCGACGGCGTCGAAACGGCGCCGGGCCTCCGGGCTCGCCTCCGCCAGCGGGACGACGCGCACGCCCGCCGCGGGCGCCGCGACCTCCGGCGCGCGGCCGGCGGGCGCCCAGGGCGTACCGGTCACGAGCTGGAGTCCCGTCGCGCGCCACTCTTCGTCGTGGGCGGTGGGGAAGCCGAGCGCCTCGAAGCGCGCGAAGCCGCGCCGTCGGATCTCCGCGATCCACGCGGCCTCGCCGGCCGGCTCGAGCAGCCGCGGCGCGAAGGCGCGTTCGGCGACGGCGGCGTCGATCATCGCGACAGGGCCACCGCCGGCGGCTCCTTTTCGAGCCAGCCGTAGCCCTTTTCCTCGAGCTCGAGCGCGAGCTCCTTGCCGCCCGAGAGGACGACGCGGCCCTCGACGAGGACGTGGAGGAAGTCCGGGACGATGTAGTTCAACAGCCTCTGGTAGTGCGTCACGACGAGCATCGATCGCTCGGGCGAGCGGAGCTGGTTCACGCCGCCCGCGACGACGCGGAGCGCGTCGATGTCGAGCCCGGAGTCGGTCTCGTCGAGGATCGCGAGAGAGGGCTCGAGCAGCGCCATCTGGAAGATCTCGTTGCGCTTCTTCTCGCCGCCCGAGAAGCCTTCGTTGACGGGGCGCTTGACGAGATCCTCGTCGAGGTCGACGAGCTTCGCCTTCTGCTTGACGAGGGCGAGGAACTCGATCGCGTCGTACTCGGGCAGCCCGCGGTGCTTGCGCACGGCGTTGACCGCGGCCTTCAGGAAATACACGTTCGAGACGCCCGGGATTTCGACCGGGTACTGGAACGCCAGGAAGACGCCTTCGCGGGCGCGCTCTTCCGGCGGCATCGCGAGGAGGTCCCGCCCGTGGTACAGGACCGTGCCGGACGTGACCGAGTATCCCGGCCGCCCCGCGAGCACGTGCGCGAGCGTGGACTTGCCCGAGCCGTTCGGCCCCATGACCGCGTGGACCTCGCCCGCGCCGAGCGTCAGGTCCACGCCGCGCAGGATCTCGTTGCCGGCGACCGAGGCGTGGAGGTTCTGGATTTCGAGAAGCGGCTGCGTCACGACTTCAACCCACCGACCCTTCCAGCGAGACGCCGAGCAGCTTCTGCGCCTCGACCGCGAATTCCATCGGCAGCTCCTTGAAGACGACCTTGCAGAAGCCGTTGACGATCATGTTGACCGCCTCTTCCGCGGAGATGCCGCGCTGCTGGAAATAGAAGATCTGGTCCTCGCCGATTTTCGACGTGGACGCCTCGTGCTCCATCTGCGCCGTGGAGTTGTTGACCTCGATGTACGGGAACGTGTGCGCGCCGCAGCGGTCGCCGATCAGGAGCGAGTCGCACTGCGAGTAGTTGCGGGCGCCGTCGGCCTTGCCGAGGATCTTGACCATGCCGCGGTAGGTGTTCTGGCCGTGGCCGGCCGAGATCCCCTTCGACACGATCGTCGACTTCGTGTTCTTCCCGATGTGGATCATCTTGGTGCCCGTGTCGGCCTGCTGGCGGTTGTTCGTCACGGCGACGGAGTAGAACTCGCCGACCGAGTTGTCGCCCTGGAGGATGCAGCTCGGGTACTTCCAGGTGATCGCCGAGCCCGTCTCGACCTGCGTCCACGAGATCTTGGAGCTGACCCCGCGGCAGGCGCCGCGCTTGGTCACGAAATTGTAGATGCCGCCCTTGCCGTCCTTGTCGCCCGGGTACCAGTTCTGGACGGTCGAGTACTTGATCTCCGCGCGGTCCAGCGCGACGAGCTCGACGACCGCGGCGTGGAGCTGGTTTTCGTCGCGGATCGGCGCCGTGCAGCCTTCCAGGTACGAGACGTACGCACCTTCCTCGGCGACGATCAGCGTGCGCTCGAACTGGCCGGTGTTGGCCGAGTTGATGCGGAAGTATGTGGACAGCTCCATCGGAGACCGGACGCCCTTCGGGATGAAGCAGAAGGAGCCGTCCGAGAAGACGGCCGAGTTCAGCGCCGCGAAGTAGTTGTCGGAGTGGGGGACCACGGTGCCGAGGTACTTGCGGACCAGCTCGGGATGTTTCTGCACGGCTTCCGAGAAGGAGCAGAAGATGATGCCGACCTTTTCGAGCTCGCCGCGGAACGTCGTCGCGACCGAGACCGAGTCGAAGACGGCATCGACGGCGACACCGGCGAGCTTCGCGCGCTCGCGCAGCGGAATGCCGAGCTTCTCGTAGGTCTCGAGGAGTTTCGGATCGACTTCTTCGAGGGACTTGGGCGCGTCCTTCTTCGTCTTCGGCGCCGAGTAGTAGACGATCGCCTGGTAGTCGATCGGCGGGTAGTGGACGTTCTGCCACGCGGGCTCTTTCATCGTCAGCCAGTGGCGGTACGCCTTCAGCCGCCACGCGAGCAGCCACTCGGGCTCGTTCTTCTTGGCCGAGATCAGGCGGATGACGTCTTCGGAGAGGCCGGGCGGAATCGTCTCCGCCTCGATGTCGGTGACGAAGCCGGCCTTGTACTCGCGCTCGGTCAGGTCGAGAACGGATGACGGCTGGCGGGAGTTCGTGGTCTCCATCGGAAGGCGAGCATATGGAATCTATACGGATATGTCAACTTTGCGCATGCCCTAAAGCTATGACGCTAAAGATAGTTAACTCTGCCTAGCCCTCCGGCTTACTTCTCGGGCTTCTTCGTGGGGGACTTCTTCGGCTCGTGCTTCGCCGTCGGCCGAGCCCGTTGATTCTCCGGCTGTGGCTGCCGCGGCGCGACGCGCTCGGCTGGCTGCTCGGCCTCGCGAGGCGCCGGAGCTTTCTGCAGGTGCTGTGTCCGCGAGGACCCCGGCGTCGGCTCGGCGCGCGGCGCCGCGTGCGGGGTCGCGCGCGGGGTCGGACGCATCCCGCGCGCCGGCGGACGGCCGGGCTCGCTCGTCTTTCCGTCCGGAGGCCGCGTCGTCCGCGGCGGCGCCGTCGGGGGCGGGGGAGCGGCGGTCGGCGCCGGACGGGAGGAGTCCTTCGGCTGCAGCGGTGCACGCGACGTGGACGTCGTCGTCCGCGAACGGGTCGCGGCCGCGTTGCCGCTCTGCGTGCTCAGCCGTGCCGCGTCGGCCGGCGCGATCGGCGCGCCGCCCTTCTCGCGGATCACGGCGACCTTCGCGTCGAAGCGCGGGGGCGGGGGCGGCGGCGCGACGCGGGTCACGACCTGGCGCGAGGCCGCCGCCGGCGGCCGCGCCGCGGTCGCCTCGCGCGTCGTCATGCGAAGCGACGCGCGCGTCGGGACGACGGGGATCGGCCCCCGCAGCACGGGCGCCCGCTCGACCGACTGCACGACGGCGCGGTCGCTGACGAGGGCGCGCGAGACCGAGCGCCCGGAGACGAAGGTCGTCTGGTTGACGACGGTGACGTACGTGCGGTTCACGTACGTGACGTTGGTGACGTTGACGGTCGGCCCGCGCCGCCACCACGGGTAGTACGGATCGCGCGGCGCGAGCGGGAACCAGCCGACGTAGCCGGCCGAGCCGCCGACGAACGCGACGAGGGCGGGCGAGTACGCGACGGTGTGGATCGCCGGGCCGACCGGCACCCAGTACCAGGCGGATCCCCAGTAGGTCCAGCGTCCGTAGTGGTACGGAGCCCATCCCCACGGCTCCGCCGCGACCCACGTCCAGCCCCACGGATCCTGCCAGATCCACCGGCCGGAACGGTACGGCGCCCAGCCGGCCTCGACGCCGACGGGTGTCCAGACCCAGCCGTACTGGGGGATCTGCTGCCAGCGGCCGCTCTGGTCGAGCTCCTCGACGCCGACGATGTCCGGGGTCACGTACGCGTACGAACGCGCGGCCGCGAGACGCTGCTCGCGCTCCTCGACCCAGCGATCCCACCCGTCCGTCGGCGGCAGCGCCACCATCTGGTACCGCGGCGCGTCCGTGCCCTCGATGTCGAGCTCCTGGCCCGCGGCGAGCGTGACCTGGCCGCCGCCGGCGGAGGCGACGGCGCGGCCGCGGCGGACCTGGACGCGCGAGTCGCCGTTCTCGTTGACGTCGATGCGGTAGTCGCCCGGCCGCTCGAGCGTCACGGCGGCGTTGGGCGTGTCGACCTCGAAGACTTCGTCGTCGGAGAGCCGCCGGATCGAGAAGGACGCCGTGCCGAGGGCGAGCGAGAGCTGCTTGACCGCGTCGGTCAGGTTCAAAGCCTGCAGGTCCGTGCGCGCGGCGAGGCGCACGACGTTGCCACCGTGGACCTGGAGCTCGATCCGTCCGTCGTCGCCGGTCCACACGCGGTCGCCGAGCGTCATCGGGACGTTCAGGTCGGCCGGCTCCCACGTGTCGGGGTCGTCGCCGCGCGCAAAGGAGACCCCACCCGCGACGAGCGAGATGCGTGCGACGGTCTGCGCGATCTCCCCGTCGGGCGGCGCGGCGGCGCGAGAGGGCGGCGGCGCGGACTGGACGGGCGGGGACGCGGGAGCGGTGCTGTCGCAGCCGAGCACCGCGACGCACAAAATCGGCAGAACCCTCCAGGCCGTTCGGTTCATGCGGAAACTATAGCGGCCTCGGCGGGCGCGCGGACCTTAGACTTGGAGCGCGATGGAAGGGCCGCGGGTCGCGCAGCCGCCGGAAAGGCCCCTCGCGGTCTTCGACGGCGACTGCGGGTTCTGCCGCGCGTGGATCGCGCGGTGGAAGGAGGCGGCGGGACCGGCCGTGGACGACGCGCCCTCGCAGGAGGTCGCGAGCCGGTTTCCCGAGATTCCGCCCGAGGCGTTCGCCCGCGCCTTTCAGCTCGTCCTGCCGGACGGCCGGGTGCTCGAGGGCGCCGAGGCCGTCTTCGCGACGCTGGCATTCCGTCCGAAGGGCAGCCGCCTCGCGTGGGCGTACCGCCGCGTCCCGGGCTTCGCGGCGATCACCGAGGCCGCCTACCGACTGATCGCGGGGCACCGCGGCGCCGCCGCCACGGCGACGCGTCTGCTGTGGGGGCGGAGCGTGGCGCGGCCGACGTACTTCGCGGCGTCTTCGCTGTTCCTGCGCCTCCTCGGGATCTGCTACGTCGCCGCGTTCGTGTCGCTCTGGGTCCAGGTCGACGGCCTGATCGGCTCGTGGGGAATCCTGCCGGCCGGCCGCTATCTCGAGTGGATCCGGTCGCAGACGGGAGCCGAGCGCTACGCGCTCGCGCCGACGTTTCTCTGGGTGTCGTCGAGCGATGCGGCGCTCCACCTGTTGTGCGCCGCGGGCGCGGCCGCGGGACTCTGCCTCGCGCTCGGCTTTCTGCCGGCCGTTTCCGCCGCCGCGGGCTGGGCGCTCTACCTGTCGTTTTCCGTCGTCGGCCAGATCTTTCTCGAGTTCCAGTGGGACGCGCTGCTGCTCGAGACGGGGCTGCTCGCGATCTTCCTCGCGTCGCCGCGCCGCGGGCGCTTCGGCGCCGGCCTCGCGACGGCGGGAATCGCGCGGGGGCTCCTGCGCTGGCTGCTCTTCCGCCTGATGTTCTCCTCCGGCTGGGTCAAGCTCGCGAGCGGCGACGCGGCCTGGCGCGGCCTGACGGCGCTGCGCTACCACTACGAGACACAGCCGCTGCCGCCCTGGACGGCGTGGTACATGCACCAGCTGCCGGCGTCGTTCCAGCGCGCGTCGGCCGCGTTTCTCTTCTTCGTCGAGCTCGCCGTGCCGTTCTTCTACTTCGCGCCGCGGCGCCTCCGGGTCTGGGCGGCGTGGCTGACGATCGCGCTGCAGGCGATCATCGCCGCGACCGGCAACTACGCGTTCTTCAACCTGCTGACGGTCGCGCTCGCGGTTCTGCTGCTCGACGACCAGTCCCTGCCCGGGCGCTGGGCCCGCGCCGCGGAAACCGACGCGCTCCCGGCGCGCCTCTGGCCGAAGTGGGTGCTCGTTCCGGTCGCCGCCGTCGCTCTCTTCGCCTCGACGGTCGAGTTCGGCGCCACGCTCGACCGCTCGCTGACGATCCCCGGCCCCATCCTCGCGGCTTTCCGAGATCTGGCCGTGCTGCGCAGCTTCAACGGCTACGGCCTCTTCATGGTGATGACGACCGAGCGGCCCGAGATCCGCGTCGAGGGCAGCGAGGACGGCGAGACGTGGAAGGCCTACGAGTTTCGGTGGAAGCCGGGCCCTCTCCAGCGCCGCCCCGAGTTCGTCGCGCCCCACCAGCCGCGCCTGGACTGGCAGATGTGGTTCGCGGCGCTCGGCGGCTACGGCCAGAATCCGTGGCTCCGCGCCTTTCTCGCGCGGCTGCTCGAGGGATCGCCGGCGGTCGAACGACTCCTCGCGAAGAACCCGTTTCCGAACGGGCCGCCGCGCTACGTGCGCGCCGTCCTCGACGACTACCGTTTCACGGACCGCGCGGAGCGGGCGCGCACCGGCGACTGGTGGAAGCGCCGGGAGCTCGGGCCGTACAGCCCGGTGTTCGAGCGGACGCTCGAGAGGTAGCTCGCCGGGCCGTCAGACGCCGAAGCGCTCGGCGCTCCAGGAGAGGCCGAGCTCGCCGGGCGGGGCCATGTAGCCCGCGAGCGCCGAGGCCGCGACGACGGCGGGGCTCGCCAGGAATCCTTCGCCGCCGTAGCCCATGCGGTTCTGCCAGTTCCGGTTGAACGACGTGATCGCGCGCTGTCCGGCCGACAGGGCGTCGGGTCCCTGACCAAAGCACGGGCCGCACCACGACTGGCGGATCTGGCCGCCCGCGGCGCGGAACACCTCCGCGATCGACTCGCCCCCGAGGCGCGGATCCGGCATTTCGATCTGGCGGCCGACGCCGCCCGAGCCCGGAAAGATCGTGAAGGTGCGCGTGACCTTCCGGAACCCGACGTCGCGCGCGGCGCGCAGCACGAGCGCCGCGGAGAGCAGGTCGTCGTAGCCGCCGTTGGTGCACGAGCCGATCATGGCCCGGTCGAAGGAGAGCTTCTCGCGGGCGACCTCGCCGGCGGGGAAGGCGTTGCCGGGGGCGAAGGGCTTGGCGATCATCGGCTCGACCGACGCGAGGTCGAGCGTTTCGTCGAGCGCGTAGACCGCGTCCGCGCCGGGCGTGAGGCGCGGATACGGCAGCGCGCTCATGCCTTTGGCGCGGTACCACGCGTCCGTGACGTCGTCCTCGGCGAAGACGCCGTTCAGGGCTTCCGCCTCGGCCATCATGTTCGCGATCGTGTTGCGGAACGCGATCGGCAGCTGCTTCTCGACGTCGACGAACTCGACCGACATTCCCTGCGCCTGCTTCGGGCCCCAGAGGCGAAGGAGCTCGAGCACGATGTCCTTGCCGGAGACCCAGGGCCGGAGCCTTCCGCGAAACGCGACGCGGCGCTGTTTCGCGAGCGTGAAGTAGATGTAGCCCGTCGACCAGCCGAACCCGAGCGTCGTCGAGCCCACGCCGAAGCCGACCGCGCCGTAGGCGCCGTAGGCGCGGCTGTGCGAGTCGGCGCCCGGGATGAACTGTCCGGGGAGCACCAGGCCCTGTTCGGGAAAGTAGAAGTGGAAGATGCCGTCGCCCGGGTCGGCGTACCAGGGCTTGGCGAGCCCGTGCATCCGGGCGAACTCGCGGCCGATCGCCGTCTGCCGGTCGTCGTCTTCGCGGCCGGTGAAGACGAAGTGGTCGTTGGCGATCGCGGCCTGTCGCGGGAAGATCGAGCGGCCGCCGGTGATCTGGTTGAACGTGTGGATCGCGAAGGGCGCGGTGCCGTCCGAGGCCGGCAGGAGGTCGGCGAAAACGCGGAGCGTCGCGCCCGGCTCGACGTTCGCGTCGCGGTCGACGCGATGCGCCCAGACGATCTGCTCCGTCGTCGTCATCTTTCGCGCGGCGTCGGGCTCGGGCCATCGGAGCTCGGGCGTTCTCGCGACCGAGGCGCGGAACTCGCGCCGCCCGACGGCGAAGATGCCGCCGCTCGACCGGATCTCCTCTTCCTTCGCCGAGAGCGGCACGGCGTCGTAGGTCTTGCCCTGCGTCTGGTTCGAGAGGCGGCGCGTCGCCGGGTCGAACTCGAACGCGTCCCCGTCGCGGGCATCCTCGACCGCCTCGGGGCACTGCACGACGTGCAGCCCGAGGTTGAAGCTGTTGCGGCGGAAGATGTCGCCCATCCCGTGGCTGCAGACGACGACGAGCTCGAGGCCCTTCTCCTCGGCCACGCCTTTGAGTCCCGCCGGGCTCATCTCGCGCGAGGAGCCGATCGCGAAACGCTCTCCGGCGACGAGGAACGTCTCGCCGCGGTGGACGCGCTCGCGGAAATCCGGCATCAGGTGGCGGAACGACCCCGCCTTCCAGCGCTCGTCGAGCGTGTCGAGGCTTTCCGAGACGCAGTCGGCGGCGGGCGTGATCTGGTCGGTGTCGATGGCGTCGAGCTTCCTGCCCGGCGTCTTCGGGTCCCAGAAGACGAGCGCCCGGCCTCGGATCGTGCGCGCGGCCGCGCCGCCGGGCGCGTCGGATGGCCGCGGGCCGGGCAGGGTGTCGAGGCTGACGCCCGGCTTCAACCGGGCGGGTTGGATCGTATTCGTGGCCACGCTCCCATCCTAACGGAAGGGAGCCGCCCGCGATTTCCGGAGCGAGCGCGCGCGACTCAGCGCGTCAGGCTGGCGTTGCGGACCCGCTCCTCCCAGCTGCGGTCGCGCGCCTCTTCGAAGAGCTTGGCCGCGCGGCTGAAGGCGAGCTGTGCCGCGTCGTACTCGCGGTCGTGGAGAAGTTGCATGCCTTCCTTTTCGTTTCTCTCGCCGAGCTCGAAGGCTTCGGGCGCGTTCTGGCGCGCGCTCAGGCGGTCGGCCTCGACGCGTGCGAGCGCCGCGCGATAGCGCTGGTCCTCGGCGGGCTGCTTGAGCTCGGGATGAATCTTGCGGGCCGGCCGCGCGGGAGCCGGCGGGGCGGTGGCCGGCACCGCGGCCGCAACGGCGACCGGTGCCGGCGCGGGCGAGGGCTCCGGAGCCGGAGCGGCGGGAGCGGGCGCGGGCTCGACCGTGGGCGCCGCCGCGACGCCGGCGGCCTTCGGCGGCGTCTCGGTGGGCGGCGTGCCGGCCCTTCCGGCGACGAGGAACACGCCCGCCGTGAGTCCCGCCGCCGCGGCGAGCAGAAGCGCCGGACGTTTCCACGCCAGCGGCGCGACGGCGGCGGCCGCGCGCGGCTCGGGGGCAGCCTCGATCAGAGCCGCAGCCTGTTCCAGGATCTCGAGCGGTGCCGGGGCGGCGTCGGCGACGGCCGCCGCGGGCGTGGGCGGCGGCGCGAGAAGGGGTGCGGGCGCCGGCGCCGCGAGCTCGACCGGCCGGGCGGACTCCCTCTCGGCGTTTTCCTCGATCGCGTCGAGGTCGCCCCGGCGCCGGCGCGGCGCGGTGCCGGTCGCGGAGGCCGCCGCCGTGACGCTCTCTTCGGCGCGGCGCGTCTTCGTCGTCTCGACGACGACGGGGCTCGTCGATTCCCAGTCGGACGACGGAGCGACGCTCTGACTCTCGGGGTTGAGCAGCTTGTAGAGGAAGAGCGCGAGGTTGGCGGTGAAGAGCGAGAACGGATTGCCGGTGACGAGCTGCTGGAGCGCGCGATGCGCCTCGATGGCGGTCGGGAAACGCTCCGCGGGGTCCGCGAGGCACCGGCGGAGAAACCCGGAGAGCTCCTCGGAGCGCGGGTCGCTCGCCCGCAGCTCGGCCGAGGGCGTTTCGAGCGACGGCCGGCGGCCGGTCAGAAGCTCGACCAGGATCGCGCCGAGCGAATAGACGTCGGCTGAAATCGAAGCCTTCGCGTCGCGCCGCGACTCGGGGGCGACGTACGGGGAGATCTCCGTGGTCAGGCGCGAGGCCCCGAGGCTCGGCAGAATCGCGTCGGCCACGCCGAAGCCGCCGACGCGGACGACCGCGTCGTGGGAGATCGAGACGAACCCCGGCCAGAGCAGTCCGTGCGCCACCGGCCGGCCTTCGACCGCCGTCTGATGCGCGTGCTCGAGCGCTTCGGCGATGCGCTCGACGATCAGGAGCGCGTATTCGACCGGGATGCGAATGCCGAAGGCGCGCACGCGAGCGAGCATCGTGTCGAGGGTCCAGCCCGCGGTCTCGTCCCACGTCATGAACGGAATGCCGTCGACGACGTCGAGCTCCGGGCGGACGACGATCGCGTCGTGGGCGAGGATCCCGCGCAGCCGGTCGTTCTGGACCGTCGCGAAAATCGCTTCCGGGGCGAGGCTCTCCGACTGCAGGACGCGCAGGCGCACGAAGCGGCGCTCGTCGGCGGCGTAGAGGGCCCGGAAGACCGTGCCGAGCGGATCCTCCGACAGCTGGGCGACGAGCAGGTAGTCGCCCAGGTGGCGCGAGAGAAACGGCGCGGGGGCGCTCACGCCGAGCCCTCGGGGAGCGAGGCCGACGCCCGATGCCGCCTTCGATGTGTCGGCAGTACGGCCATATCCTCTTTCGTTTGTGAAAATTGTAGCAGGACGCATGCCCGAACCTGAGGCGCTCGTAACTCACGGCGGGCGAAGGGTCTGAAGGGAAATGACCGGCCTGTCCGGTCGGCCATCTGACAAAAAACGGCGGAGCCGACGCGTGACGGCTCCGCCGGATTGTCCGCGGGAGGGCTCTTCGAGTTACTTGAGTTCGATCAGCTCGACGTCGAAGATCAGCGTCGAGTTCGGCGGAATGACCGGGGGGCGCCCACTCGCGCCGTAGGCGAGATCGGCGGGAATCAGGAGCACTCGCTGGCCGCCGACCTTCATCGTCATCAGGCCTTCGTCCCACCCTTTGATGACGCGGCCGGTGCCGAGCGGGAACGTGATGGGCGTCCCGCGGTCGACCGAGCTGTCGAACTTCTTGCCCTTGGCGCCGTTCTCCCACAGCCAGCCCGTGTAATGGACGACGGCCAACTGACCCTTCTTGGGGGAATCTCCGGTGCCGACCTTCACGTCCTCGTACTGCAGTCCGCTCGGAGTCTTCGTCATCTTCGCTTCGCCTTTCTCGGCGCCCGGCGCGGGAGTCGGCTTGGGATCGTCCGCCAGCGCCGACGCCGCGCCCAGCGCCGCGGCCAGGGCGGTCGACAGAATCAGCGCATTCCTTTTCCTCATCGTTTGAGAATCCTTTCTGACCCTCGTCGAGGGCCGCGGGAGTGTAATACAGGGCCAGCTCCCATTCCCCCTTGGGCGAGAGGGGGCTCCCTCGTTCTGGCACTATGCCCCCGTGCTGCGAAGCTTCGCCATCCGCTCCGGTCTCGGCGCCCTCGGCGCGGTCTACGTCGCCCTCGGGCTCGTGTCCGCGCGGGTGGCGATTCTCGGAGCGAGCCGCCGCGAGCAGGGCATCCCGGCGGCGCTGCGATTCCTGCTCTCCCAGCCGCGCGGACCGTGGATTCTCGGGGCCGTCGTCGTCGGCCTCGGCGCGATCGCGGCCGTGCAGCTCGGCGAATCGGCGTTCAGCCGCCGGGGTGTGGCGGCGCGGCTCGGGCTGGCCGCGAGCGGGATCGGATACGGGATCCTCGCGTGGAGCGCCGGGCGGCTTCTGCTCCACCTGAACGCCGGCGGCGCGGATCTGCAGAAGGCGGGCGTCTCCTGGCTTCTCGGGCAGGCGTGGGGACCGGCGCTGCTCGAGGTCGTCGGCGTCGCGATCGCGGCCGGCGGGCTCTGGGAGATCTTCCTCGGCCTGCGCGGCCGGCTGCCGTTCCGTCGCGACCTGCTGCCGCGGCACCTCGCGCGGTTTCTGTCGGGCTCGGCCCGCTTCGGGCTCGCGGCGCGGGGCCTGGTGCTGTGCGCCGTCGGCTACTTCGTCGTCGCCGCGGCGGAGGATCTCGACGCGACGCGGGTGAAGACGATGGGCGGGACGCTGCGCACGCTCTCGAAGGCCTCGTTCGGGCCGGTCTTCACCGGCGTCGTCGCCGTCGGCCTCGCCGCCTACGGCGTCTACATGTGGACGCTGATGCTCCTGAAGCGCAAGGTCTGACGCGACCTCACCGCATGCCGAGCCACTCGCGGATCTTCTTCGACACGCGCTCGGCCGAGGGCGGGTCGACGTTCGACAGCACGACGATCGTGTAGCCCCGGTCGAGGTCGAACTCGAGCGAGGCGTTGGCGCCCGCGGTGCCGCCGGCGAAGCCGCCGCTCGCCCGCTTGTGCCGCGCGCCATCGGCGCCGGGCGCCGCGTCCTTGTCGGAGAAATACCAGTCGGTCCACGCGGGCGGAAGGAGCACGTCCTTTCGCAGCGCCGCGTCGAAGGCGAGAAGATCCGCCGCGGTCGAGTAGCCGCCGCCGGCCGAGCTCGAACGCTCCGGTAAGGCGTAGAGGTTGACGTGCTCGTCTTTCGTCAGGGTTCCCTTGCCGCCGGTCTCGACCTCGCGCGTGTACCCGACGGCGCGGTTCGGCACGATCGCGTCCTGAGGATAGGCGTCGCTGTTCTTCATGCCGGCCGGCAGGAACACGTGCTCGCGCACGTAGTCGTGGTACGACTGCCCCGAGACCTTCTCGACGATGAGGCCGAGGACGACGTAGCCGGCGTTCGAGTAGCGCCGCCCCGTTCCCGGCGCGAAGAGCAGGGGCTCGTTCACGAAGAGCGGCAGGTAGTCCGCCAGCGTGCGGAGCCGGGATTTCGGTGTCGCGTCGTACTTCGGGCCAAAGATGTCGCCGAGCCCCGAGGCCATCGTCAGGAGCTGCTGGATCGTGATCGTGTCCGCCCCGGGGCCCGTGTAGTCCGGCAGCCACTTGTGGATCGTGTCCGAGAGCGAGAGCTTTCCGCGGGCGGCGAGCTGTCCGATGGCGACCTGCGTGAAGAGCTTGCAGATCGACCCGAGGTTGAACTTCGTGTCGAGGCGATTCGACGCGCCGAAGTCGCGGTTGGCGAGGCCGTAGGCTTCCTGGAAGAAGGGCTCGCCGTCCCGGGCGATCAGGACGACGCCCGAGAACTCGCCGGAATCGGCGGCACGCCGCAGGAACGAAGACGCCTGGCTGCCGACCGCGGCGTCGGAGCCGAGGGGTTTCTCGGCCACGGCGCCGGGACCTTCGGTCAGATCGAACTTCAGGCCCTGGATTCCCCAGTCGGGCGGCCCCTCGAGCATCATCCCGATCTCGATCCAGTCCCCGGACTTCTTCGAGTGCGCGAAGAAGGCCACCGCCGGGCCCTCGCCGTCTTTCACCGAGTGGAACTCGAGCGGGCTCACGTCCTGAGCCATGCCGGTCAGCCGGCGCACGCGGTCCTCGAGCGGCATCTGCTGTTGCGCGCGGGCCGAGAAGTTGGCCGTGACGAAAGCGCGGATCGCGTCGGGTGTCGCCGCGTTGAAGGCGGCGAGCAGGGCGGACATGCGCCGTCCCTGCGGTGTGTCCGGCGGCGCGGCCGGGGCGGCGCCGGCGGGCGCGGCGCGAAGCGCCAGAAAGCAGCAGGCGGCCAGGAGCGCAGACGTCGTGCGGTGCCTCATGCACCGGTCTACGCTCCGGCCGCCCGGAGGTTACTCGGCGGCGGCGCGGGATTTCCCGTCCGGCTTACGTCGTCTTCAGCTTCGTCAGGATGCCGTCGATCCGCTTCTTGTTGGCGTCGTCGGTGACCATCGCGAGGGCTTTGCTGTAGTTCTCGATCGCCGCCTTCTTGTCGCCCCTGGCGGCGAGCGCTTCGGCGAGGCTGTCGTAGACGTTCCAGGAATCGGGATGGTCCTTGACGTTCTTCCGGAACATCGCGATCGCCTCGTCGGTCTTGCCCTGCCCGAGGAGCTGATAGCCGAGGTTGTTGACGTCGGCCTCGGTCGCGAGCTTCAGCGCCCGCGCGCGAAGCTCCTCGGCGGTCTTGGTGTCGCCCTGCTTCTCGAGGATCGCCGCCTTGGTCCGAAGGTTCGGGAAGGTGGCCTGCATCGTCACCGACTTGTTGGCCCACACGAGGGCCTGGTCGAGCTTGTAGTCGTTGCGCAGGCACCACGCCGCGGCCTGGTTCCACGGCTGCCAGAAGAACTGGTCGAGCCCGTGCAGCTCCCGGTTCAGGCTCGCGAAGGTGACGGCTTTCGTGTCGACCTCGATCGGGAACGGGATCTCGAGCTTCTCCCAGTGGAGCACCGCGGTCGCCGAGGTCTCGCTCAGGTTCTCGAAGCGGTACTCGAGCCGCTCCAGGTAGTCGGCCGGCCGCGGCGTGGCCGAGAAGCGCAGGACGTCTTCCTTCTGGTCGTAGCTGAAGCTGCCCCAGTTGCTGTAGTCCGCGCTCAGGATGACGGTCCAGTCCTTGTCGGTCGGGATCATGTGCAGACCGTAGGTGCCGGCGGGAATCGTCTTGCCGCCGATCGTGGCGGGTGTCGAGAGCTCGAGCGTCGTGTTCATGTTGGCGCCCGCCCGCCAGACGTCGTTGTAGGGAACGAGCTCTCCCCAGACCTTCCGCTTGTTGACCGCGGGCCGGTGGTAGGAAATCGTGACGTTGGTCAGACCGATCGTCTGGCTGACCGACGCGGCGGGGCTGGCGTCGGGCACCGTGACCGGCGCCTGGGCCAGGGCCGCGCCTGTCGCGAGGACGAGCGCCCCGAAACCGAGGACGAAAAGCCTCTTCATTGGACCTCCTTCGTTCGCTGGAGGTCTGTTACGAGAAAGGCTGGAGCGGGTTTAGAACGGCGGGTGAAATCAGGCGGCCGAGACCGAGCCGTGATGGCTGCCGCCCGGGGTCGCGGTGCTCTGGAGGGCGCGGAACAGGAGGTCGGCGCGCCGGCGCACGCCGTGTTTGACGAGCAGGTTCGAGACGTGGAACTTCGCGGTCCGCTCGGACATCTGGAGGCGCCGCGCGATTTCCTTGTTCGAGAGGTTGTCCAGAACCGCCTCGAGGACCTGGCGCTCGCGGCGCGTGAGCCCCTCGAGACCGGTGGCGTAGACCTTGAGCGGCACGGTGCAGAGCGCGGCGTCGACGAAGCGCGAGAGCAGCGCGCGCCCGACCCAGAGCCCGCCGCTCGCCACGGTCTCGAGCGCCTGGGGAAGCGTCCGGGCCGCCTCCTCGTACGTCAGCAGTCCCTTGACGCCGAGCCGCAGGATCGCGAAAGCGGTCGGATCGGAGAATCGCTCGGCGAGAACGAGGATGCGGGCCGTCGGCTGGCGCGCGTGGATTCCGGTGACGACGGCCTCGGTCGCGGCGAGGTGCTGGTGCGCTTCGACGATCTGGACCGCCGCCCGGGGAACCGGGAGGTTCTCGAAGTTCGGGATCCGGTTGGATTCGAGCCGCCGTGCCAGCAGCCGATATCCGCTTTCGGAGATGAGCTGCTCGAACTGCGGCAGGACCAGCGGATGGCACCAGAACAATCCGACTTTCGACCGTTGGACCGCCACCGTTTTCGAGGGTACCGGATTCCCACCGCCAGGGGCAACCCTAAATTTAAGGACAATTCTGCCCGGGGGTCACCGTGTCGCGGCCCGGCTGGCGGCGGGGACGTGGCGCGCCGGCGCCGCGTCGCCGTAGACCGGATGGCACCAGCTCCGATATTCGGGCCGAAAGCCGCGCACCACGTCGAAATAAAGAGTCCGCAGCGCACCCGTCACCGGCCCCATGCGCCCCGCCCCGATCGGGCGATGGTCGAGACGTGTGACCGCCGCGATCTGGACGCCCGTGCCGCAGAGGAAGATCTCGTCGGCGAGCGTGAGCTCCGTGCGGTCGATCGAGCGCTCGACCACGGGCACCGAGAGCTCGCGGGAGAGCAGCTCGAGCACCGTCCGCCGGGTGATTCCCTCGAGCACGTTGTCGCTGACGGGCGGCGTGACGGCCGTGCCCCGCCGCACCGCGACGAGGTTCGCGGCCGACGCCTCCGAGACGTGGCCGTCCTGGTTCAGGACGATCGCCTCGTCGAAGCCGGCGCGCTGCGCGTCGGTCTTCGCGAACGCCGAGTTCACGTAAGCGCCGGCGATCTTGCCGCGGGGCGGGATCATCGTGTCGTCCACGCGGCGCCACGACGAGATCGTCGCGTGGATCCCTTCGTCGTTCTCGATGTACTTGCCGTACGGCATCGCCACCATCGAGACCTCGGGGGTCAGGTTGTGGAGGCGGACGCCGATCGACTCGTCCGCGTAGAAGGCGAGCGGCCGCGCGTAGCAGTCCTCGCGATAGAGCTCGGCCCGCAGGAGCTCGACGAGCGCCTCGGTCAGCGTCTCGGGCGTGTAGGGCAGGGTCATGTCGAGGAGCCGCGCGGACTCGAGGAATCGGACGAAGTGCTCCTGCGGCCGGAAGACGAAGAGCTCGGCCTCCTCCGGATTCCAGTACGCCCGGATCCCGGCGAAGCACGCCGTGCCGTAGTTCAACGCATGGGTCATGACGCCGACGCGCGCTTCGGCGTACGGGACGACGCGGCCGCGAAAGAAAGCGTGTCCGGGAAGCGTCATCGGTGGCCTCCTTGGGGTGTTTTTCATGACCAGTCCACTTTTGCAGTCCACTTCTGATCCATGCTCAAATTGGACATCAAGATGGACCTGCGCGCCGGTCGAATCAAGAGCCACCTTCGGCCGAAGTGGACCGGCCGCCGATGACCACGGCCGCGGTCGTGGGCGCTCTCGGGAAGTGGGCGGACGGCGACGGCCCGGTCTACCGGCGGCTGTCGCGGGCCCTGACGGCGGCCATCGACCGCGGGGAGCTCGAGCCGGGGTCGCGGCTGCCGGCCGAGCGCGTGCTCGCCGACGCCCTCGCCGTCTCGCGGACGACCGTCGTCTCGGCGTACGAGGAGCTGCGCGCCTCCGAGCGCGTCGAGAGCCGGCGGGGCAGCGGCACCCGCGTTCGCGGGTCGGGGACGCGGGGGCCGGGACTCCGGCTTCGGGAAGACCCGTCGGGATCCTTCCGTCGGCACCCGGTGTACCGGAGCCTCGTCGACGGGCCGGGCGACACGATCGAGTTCCTCGGCGCGCACCTCCCGGCGCCGGCGTCGCTGCCCCGGGAGCTCGCGCGCGTCGAGGAGCGGGCGCTGCGCGAGCTCGCCCACGGCCCCGGCTATCTGCCGATGGGCCTGCCGTCGCTGCGCCGGGCAATCGCGCGGCACCTGACGGGGTGGGGCGTGGCGACGACGGAAGAGCAGGTGCTCGTCACGCACGGCGCGCAGCAGGCGATCGGCCTCGCCGGCGCGTTGTTTCTCGAACGCGGCGACACGGTCGTCGTGGAGGACCCGACCTACCTCGGCTCGATCGACATCTTCGCGGGCCTCGGGGCTCGGTTGGCCCCGGTGCCGGTGGGCGCGGACGCGGCGTGGTTGTCGCGCCTGAAGGCGCTGATCACGTCCGCGGCGCCGCGGCTCGTCTACCTGATGCCCACGTTCCACAACCCGACCGGCGCCGTGATGCCGGAGTCCTGTCGCCGGAGCCTCGCGCGCCTCGTCCGCGAGATGCGCGTGCCGCTCGTCGAGGACAACACGCTCGCCGACCTCTCGCTGTCGGGCAAAGCCCCCGCGCCCGTCGCGGCCTTCGACCCCGCGGCGCCGATCCTGACGATCGGCTCGCTGTCGAAGCTCTTCTGGGGCGGTCTGCGCATCGGCTGGATCCGCGGCTCCGAAGAGCTGCTGGCGCGGATCACGCGGCTGAAGATCATGGCGGACCTCGGCGGCTCCCTCGTCGGCCAGCTCGGCGCGGTGCGGCTGCTGTCGGGCGCCGAGCGCGTCAAGCAGGCGCGCCGCCGCGAGATGCGCGAGCGGCTCGATCGGCTCACGCAGCTGCTGTCGCGGCACCTGCCGTCGTGGCGCTGGGAGGCGCCGGCCGGCGGCCTGTCGCTCTGGGTCCGGCTCCCGCGCGGCGACGCGAACGCGTTCGCCCAGGTCGCGCTGCGCCACGGCGTCGCGGTCGTGCCCGGCACGCTCGCCTCGCCCTCCGGCGGATGCTCGGACCGGCTGCGGCTTCCCTTCGTCCTCGACGCGGCGCCGATGAAGGAAGGCGTCGAGCGGCTCGCGCGCGCCTGGGCCGCGTACGCGGGCGAGGACGGGGCACGGCGCCGCCCGGCCGGTGTGCTCGTCTAGGGGCGGCGGCGGTCAGCCCGCCCGCGCGCCGTCGGGCACGGGCCGCTCGGGCACGGCGAGAGCGGCCGCGATGCCGTCGGCGTAGCCGAGGTCGAACAGCAGGCCTTCGGACGTCTCGCCCATCATCCTCCGCGGCTCGAGGTTGACGACGAAGAGCGCCTGACGGCCGACGAGAACCTGGGGATCGGGGCGCTCGCCTTTCATGCCGGAGAGGATGCGGCGTTCGTGGTCGCCGAAGGAGACGGTCAGCCGCAGCAGCCTGTCGGACTTCGGGACGTCCTCGACCTTCAGGATCGTCCCGACACGGACGTCGAGGGCCTCGAGGGCCGCAAACGGGACCGGCGGTTTGACGGGCGCGGGCGTCATGGCGTGCCTCCGGCGCGGACCTCGTCGGCCGCGCTTCGAATGTCCTCGAGCGCCATGTCGATGCGCTCGCGATGGGTGCGGAAAGACAGGACGCAGATGCGGATCGCAAAGCGACCGTTCAAGAGCGTGCCGGTGAGGTAGACGCGCTTGCGGGCGTTGACGCGCTCGAGCAGCGCCTGGTTGACCCGGTCGAGCGCGGCCGCGTCGAGCCCCGGCGGCGCGAGCCGGAACGCCACGATCGACAGCTGCGGCTCGGCGAGGATCTCGACGTCGGGGACGCGAGCGAGCTCGCGCGCCGCATGCCGCGCGAGCGCGAGCTTCTCCTCGAGGTTCGCGCGGAACGGTCCGATCCCGTGCATCTTGAGGGGCAGCCACACGCGCAGGCCCCGGAAGTCGCGCGACAGCTCCGGCGACAGCAGGTTGAAGTCGACGAGGTCCGGGTCCTCCTGCATCGAGGGCATGTAGTCGGCGGTCAGGCCGTGCGCCCGCTCGAGCGCGCGGCCGTCGCGCACCAGGAGAGCCCCGGTGCCGTACGGCAGGAAGAGACCCTTGTGCGGGTCGAGGACGATCGAATCGGACCGCTCGATGCCCGCGAACCGCCGGCGGCCCTCGGCGGTCAGGAGGAAGAAGCCCCCGTACGCGGCGTCGACGTGGAACCACAGCCTCTCGCGCGCACAGAGATCCGCGAGCGCGACGAGGTCGTCCACGGCGCCGGTGTTGGTCGTCCCCGCGTTGCCGACGACGAAGAAGGGCCGGCGTCCCGCGGCGCGGTCCGCGGCGACGGCGGCGGCGAGGGCGTCGGGGCGGATCCGGAAGACGCCGTCGCTCTCGATGGACCGGACGCTGCCGGGCGGGAACCCGGCGAGCAGCGCCGCCTTCTGGACGGCGTGGTGCGTCTGGTCGGACACGTAGAGGATCCCCGCGAGGAAGTCGTCCGGAAGGCGGTCCCGGCGCGCCGCGACGAGCGCGGAGAAGGTCGCGAGCGATCCCCCGGTCGTGAGGATGCCCCGGGCCCCGGCCGGGTAGCCGGCGAGGTCCGCGAACCAGCGCACGACGTTCGTCTCGATCTGCGCCAGGCCCGGCGCGGCCGCGAAGACGCCGACGTAGCGGTTGACGGCGTCGGCGATGAAGTCGGCGACCGCGGCGTGGGGGAGCCCGCCGCCCGGGATGTACGCGAGGTATCCGGGTCCCGCGGTGTTGAAGCTCTTCGGGATCACGCGCTCGAAGAGCAGGTCGAGGAGCTCCTCGGCCGGCCGCCCCGATTCGGGCAGCGGCTCGCGGAGGCTGCGCGCGAGGGCGGCGCCGCCCTCCGTGTCGGCCGACGGCTGCGCGGGAAGGCTCGCGACGTGGGCGAGGACGCGCTTCGCCGCCGCCTCGATCAGCCGCGAGAACTCCTGCGGCGAGAGCTCCAGGCTCCGGTCTTCCGCGGCCACGCTAGAAGTGCGCCATCCAGTTTTCGTTGGCGGTCGCGGGCGGCATCCAGGGCGGGAGCTCCATCAGCAGGAGCGCCGAGAGCCCGGCCACCAGGGGCTCGTACATCGCGCGCAGCTCCGCGAGCTTCGCCGTCGCCGTGCCCTCGGCGGCGAGCGGGATCTTCGCGGCGCGAAGCGCCTCGCGGACGCGCGCGAGCGCCTCCTCGGGAAGACGGTCCGGAGCGGGCGTTTCGAGCTTCGCGGCGAGCACGCGGTGGAGATCGGCGACCGCGTGCCGCGCCATCGCGAACGTCAGCCGCGCCTGGCGGCGACAGTCGGTCTCGACGACCGTCAGGATCAGCGCGCAGGAGTCGAGCAGCGCGGTCATCCCGGCCACCCACGACTGGTTGTCGTGCTGGGAACGGTAGAAGGCGAGGACGGGAAACGAGACGTGGCTCTCGAGAAGCTCGGCGGCCCAGCGCTCCCAGTCGCGCAGGAGGTCGATCAGGGCATCGCTCGAGCCGGCGCCGTAGTGGCGGCGCAGCAGCTCGACCGCCGTCGGCGGCGAGCCCGCGCGCGCGTCGAGCAGCGCGATCGAAGACTCGCGCCGCGAGAACGCCTGCGAGACGACCGGCAGGTAGCCGATGACCAGCGCGACGAAGCCGAGACCGATCCCCGACTCGAACACGGTCAGGAATCGGCCGGCGGACGAGTGCGGGACGACGTCGCCGAGGCCGAGGGTGAAGAGCGTCGTGCCGGACATGTAGAGCAGCGTCATGAAGCTGTCGCTGCCGTCGGGCGACTTCATGCGCGAGCCGGCGCCCCACTGCATCAGCGCGAACGCGAGCACCATCGACAGCGCCCAGAGCGCGATGAGCAGCAGGAGCCAGAGCGGCCCGTACACCGTCAGGAAGTTTTCGCGCCGGTTGCCGCGGGGCAAACGGCGAGCGAACGCGCGCCAGGGCGGCCAGCTCAGCTGGTAGAGGATGAGCGTGAGGCGGTTGCCGCGGGAGACGCGGCGCGAGAGAACCATCGTCTCGAACGCGTCCCAGAGCGTGGCGAGCAGGAGCAGGGCGCCGGCGGCGATCGTGGCAATCGAGATTTCGGCGCGGATCACGCCGCCATTGAATCACTCCCCGCCGGCTGGAAAAAAGAAGGCCCCGCCGCGCGGCGGGGCCCGAGGAGGGGCGTCGACGCGCCTAGCGCGTCTGTGCGTCGTGTTTCTGCCGGTAGATCGAGCGCGACAGCGCGTTCTGCTGGTGGTCGACCAGGGCGCGCTCCGACGGGGTCAGCGTGCCGCCGTTGAACCGGCGCAGGCCGCTGATTTCGCGGTTGAGGTTGGCCTCGCGGTTTTCGAGCCGGGCCGTCTCCCGCGCCGTGAGCTGTCCGCTCGCCACGCCCCGGGCGATGCGCTGCTGCTGGCGCTCGGCGCGGTTGCGGATCACCGCGGCGCCGGCCGGCGCGGCGGCGAAGAGCGCCGCCGAGACGGCGGTGCCGAGGACGAGGGCGAGGAAGGGCTTTCTGTTCATGGATCGTTCCTCCGGGTAATCTGACGAGCGGCATGCAGCCGGGTTTACAGGCCGGGGCGGCGTCTCGCCCGGCCGGGCGTCTCGGGGCCGCGCTCGTCGTGGCCGCTTGCGCCGTCTTGCTCGTGCTCGCCCGGCCGCTCGCCGGCGCGTATCTGACGAAGCTCGCGGCAGCGCACGCGCCGCTGCTGCTCGGGGTGGCGGCCCTCGCGGCGGCGTCCGTCTGGGCGCTGCTGTGGTGGGGGCTTCTCCGGCGCCCGGCGCTGGTCGCGGCCATCCTCGCTCTCCTGGCGATCGCGACGGCGGTGCTCTCGGGCAACCTCGCCGCGGCGCTCGTGGCGGCGCTCGTGCTGGCGCTGACGCTCGTCGGCGGGGACATGATCGCCGCGTGGATCCGCGGACGGGAGGCCGGCGACGGCGAGCTCGTGTCGGGTTTCGCCGCGGGCCTCGTCGCCGCGAGCCTCGCCGTTCTCGCCCTCGGCGAAGCGGGAATCCTCTCGCGCGCGACGGCGGCTCTCGCGCTCGCGGCGCCCGCCGTGTTTCGCGGGCGACGGCTGCCCGACCTCGCCCGCCGCGTCGCGCGCGCGATCCGGCTGCCGCGCGGCGGCGCGCGACGGACCCTCGAAGCGGCGTGGCTCGCCTTCGTCCTGCTCGTGCTCGCGGCGGTGTGGCTCGGCGCGCTGTGCCCGGACGTCTCGTGGGACGGCCTGGCGTATCACCTGCCCGAGGCGCGCGCCGTCGCGGCGACCGGGCGTCTCCTTCCCGAGCCGGACCTCGAGCCACAGTCGCTGCTCTGGCGCCCGCACGAGGCGTACCTCTCGCTCGGGTTTCTCTTCGGCGGCGAGCGCGTGACGCGCTTTCTCCAGTTCGCGATCGGCGTCTTCGGGTTCGGCGCGATGCTGTCGCTCGCTCGGCGCATCGGCAGTGGCGGCGGCGGTCCCCTCGCGGCGCTCGTGCTCGCGGCCTTTCCGACGGCGATGCTGCAGCTGCGCGCGACGTACGTGGACTGGCCCGCGGCGTTCCTCACGGCGGCGGCCGCGGCGGAGCTCGCCGGCGGCCGCGACGCCCCCGGCCGCGTGCGGCTGTCGGGCTTTCTCTTCGGCGGCGCCGTGGCGACGAAGGTCTTCGCGCTGCTGGCCGCGCCCGCTCTGCTCGTCCTTGTCGCGCGCGCCCGCCCGCGGCCGCGCGCCGCCGCCGCCGCCTTCGTCCTCGCGCTCGCGGCGCTCGCGCCGTGGCTCGCGTGGAGCGCGCGCCACGCCGGGTCTCCCGCGGCGCCGTACGCCGGTTCGGTCCGGGATCTCGCCGCGCGCGTCGCCCGCGGCCACTTCTTCACGACGTCGCCGGCCTCCGGCGCGACGGCGCTCCCGATGGGAGGCGGCGAGCGCCTCGCGCGTTTCGCCCGGCTTCCGTCGGACCTCGTGTTCCGCTCGAGCCGTTTCGAGTCGAACGGCGACGGCTACAACGGCGTTCTCGTCCTGGTGGCGGCCGTCGGCCTCGCGGGCTTCGACGCCCGGCGCCTCCTTCTCTTCGCGGCGGCGGCCCTGCCGGCGCTGGTGCCCTGGTCGCAGCTCGCGCTGCCGTCCGTGCGGTACCTGTTCCCGCTCTTTCCGCTCTATGCGGTGTTCGTGGCCGAAGGGCTCCTGCGTCTGACGTCGGACTTCTCCGGCCGGGCGGGCGCGGCGGCGGGAATCGCGCTGACGGCCGCGGCGGCGGCGTTTCCGGTCCAGTTCGGCTCGAGCGGCCTCGAGGTTCGCGTCGCGGCCGGGCACCTCTCGCGCGAGGCCTACCTCGAGGACAGGCTCCCGGCGTACCCGCTGTGGGCTGCCGTCCGCGCGGACGACCGTCTCGTGTTTCTCGGAGAAAACGACCGCTTCCACTGCCCGGCCGCGCAGGCGTGGCGCAGCGACTATGCGCCGGTCGCCGCCTGGGGACGCGACCCGGAGGCCTGGCGGCGGGGGTTCGCCGCGCTCGGGATCACCGGCGTCATCGTCCGGGAGGACCGGGGTTCCGCGGCGGAGCTGGTCGAGGGCCTCGCCGGGGTCCTCGAGCCGGTCGCCCGAAAAGGGCCGGCCGTCCTGTACCGGGCGCGGCTCCCGGGCGGCCGGGAGTAGAATGGGACATCCAGAGACAAGACAGATGAGCGATCTCATCGGCTTCCGCGAGACGACGTCGGACGCGTCCCCCGGCGGCGGCCAGGTGCGCGACGCGGTGGCGCTGCGGTTCGACCCGTCGCGCCGCGTGAACCTGCGTTTCCAGATCGTCGTCGACGGCGAAGACGCGATCGAGGCGCTCCGCTACGCGCGGCGCTCGATGATTCGCGAGGAGCGCACGCGCGGTCTCGAGTGGGACGAGCCCTCGATGGAAGACCCGTCGCTCTCCGGAAGCGAGCTGCGCTGGTACGCGCTGGCGTCTCAGGCGGCGTGGTGCCGGGAGAAGGTCGGCGAGCTCGTCGAGCGCGCCAACCGCGCCCTCGCCGAAATCCGCTCCCGCGGCTGACCTGACGCGGCGTTACCAGCGGTAACACTTTCGCCTCGCCGCGCCCGCGCGCGATTCTTGACGGGGTTCCCAAGCGCCGTGGGGCGAGGAGTTTGCGCCCGGCGGCGACGGGCGGCACGCGCTTCGCTATTCCAGGGGTTCATGCCGCGCATCGGCTTCTCGGAGCTGCCGTCCGAACCGGCGTCGGTCCCGATCTCGTCGGACTCGACGGCGGCGCGGCTGTCGCCCGGCGCCGTGGCGCTCCACTTTCGGCTGGTCTCCGCCGACGAGCGCAGCCTCGAGGCCCTGCGGTACGCGCGCCGCGCGATGCTGCGGGAGGAGTGGACGCGGGGCGTCGCCGACGACGAACCGTCGCTCGAGGAGGCCGTCTTTTCCGCCTTCGACGTGGTCTGGTCCGTCCCGCCGGCCTGGCGCGACGCGTGCCGCGCGAAGCTCCAGGAGCTCGTGGCCCGGGCCAACCGCGTTCTCGCCGACGAGTCGGAAGCGCGGCGGGCGTCGCGCACGGCGCCGCGCCCGAGAACGCCGTAAAATCTAAGGTGCCATGAGCGGCCGCCGTTTCCGCCGCCTCCTTCTCCTGGTTCTCGTCGTGGGCGTCGGCTACTGGATCTACGCAGATCGCCCCACGGTTTCCGGGATCGTGGATTCGCTGACGAATCCGCTGATGGGCTCGAAAGCCGCCGTGAGCAGCTCGGAGCGCAACCGCGTCGTGGGCGACGCGAGCGCGACGATCTCCGACCAGCCGCTCGAGAGCGCCGTCGGAACGCTGCATGAAGGCATGACCGCCAACGAGGTCAAGGACCTTCTCGGCGAACCCACCAGGATCGAGCCGGAGAAGGTCGACGGCAGAGAGCAGACGCGCTGGACCTATACCCAGGCCAAGCGCGTCCTCGTCCTGAAGGACGGCCGCGTCGTCTCGATCGGAATCCTCTAGGCGTCAGCGCCGCGCGGCGGCCGCCGCGGCCGCGCCGTAGAGGCCCAGGTTGTCGTCGAGCACGACGCGCACGGGGATGTCGGCCAGGAGCGGCTTCATCGGAGGCTTGTCGCGAAAGGACCGCAGGAAGGCCTGCGCCTTCATCGCCTTCAGGATCTTCGGCGCGATGCCGCCCGCCACGAAGACGCCTCCCGTGGCGCGGTACTGGAGCGCGAGGTTGCCGGCCTCCGAGCCGTAGATCGTGACGAAGAGCGCGAGCGCTTTCCGCGCCAGCGGGTCGCGCCCGGCGAGGCCGAGACGGCTGATCGCCGCGGCGCGGTCCTCGGCCGTCCGGATCTCCAGGGCGGCGGCAGGCCCCGAGCGCGCGGCCCCGTCGCGCAAGAGAAAGTCGTAGACGAGGCCGAGGCCGCTGCCCGAGAGGATGCGCTCGCGCGTCGTGCGGCCGAACCGCCGGCGCAGGAACGCGTCGAGGCGGTCCTCGACCGGTGTTCGCGGGCCGAAGTCCACGTGGCCGCCTTCGGAGGCGACGACGACATCCCGGTCGTCGACGCGCAGCAGGACGGCCTGGCCGAGGCCGGTTCCGGCGCCGAGCAGCGCGATCGGACCGTGAGCGTCGGGGCGTCCGCGCGCCAGGGTCGCCGTCTGCCGCGGGCCGAGGTAGCGCAGCCCGCGCGCGTTCGCGCCGAAATCGTTGACGAGGACGACGCGCCGGATGCCCGTGCGTCGGGAGAGCCGACGCTCGTCCAGGCGCCAGGAGAGGTTGGTGATCCGGGCACGGCCGGCGCGCACCGGACCGGCGACGCCGAAGCCCGCCGCGGCAGGCAACGCGCCGCGCTCGGCCGAGAGGAAGTCGACGACGATCTCTTCGAGGCCCCGGTGATCGGCGCTGTGGTAGCGCTCGTGCCGGAGCACGCGGCAGCGCCGGCCGCCGATCTCGACGATGGCGAGCGCGGTCTTGGTGCCTCCGACGTCTCCGGCGAGGACGCGCACGACGCGCAAGCTACCATCGCGTTTCGCGGTTGTGGCTTAGCATCGCCGGCGCCGGGATGCGGCGCGCCGTCTTCAGGGCCGGAGCGTCGCGCGCAAAAAAAAAGCCCCGGGACGGGGTGGGGCCGCCCGGGGGGCGAAAGGAGGAGGTTGAGAGGTTCCTTTGCTCGCCTGTTCCTGAGTGCAATCGCGTGGCCATCCGAGCCGTATGGAATAAGCTCATTGTTTGCAGGGATTTGAAGACGCCGGGTCGAGGTGGAATGACGGAAATTGTCAGCCCCGGGGGCGGTGAGATTGCGACAAATTGCGGATCGTCGCGTCCGGCGCAGCGTCGCCGCGCGATCGGACGCCCTCTCGCTGCGCTCATCGTGCTGCCGGGCTTCCTCGCGCTCGGCGGCTGCTCCTACATTTTCTCGGAGAAGCGCACGGTCTATCAGTACGACCCGGCCTACGGCGTCGAGAGCCCCGAATTCGTGCGCTCTCTCGACGGCCTCGGCACGGAGATGGTTCCCGGCAACACCGCGGAGCTTCTCCAGAACGGCGACGGGATCTTCCCCGCGATGCTCGCGGCCGTCGCGAGCGCGAAGGAGTCGATCAACCTCGAGATCTACATCTTCGACCACGGCACGATCGCCACGGGCTTCGCGCAGGCGCTCGCCGAGCGCGCCCGGGCCGGCGTCGAGGTGCGGCTCCTCGTGGACGCGTGGGGCTCGAGTCTCGGACCACTCGCGCCGATGCTCGAAGCCGCCGGCGCCCGGGTGCGGATCTACAAGCCGCTGAAGATCTACTCGATCGACCGGGTCGGCAACCGGACCCACCGGCGGATCCTCACCGTGGACGGCCGGATCGGCTTCTGCGGCGGGGTCGGCATCGACGACCGCTGGAAGGGCGACGCGCGCGACCCGAGCGAGTGGCGCGACACCATGATCGAGATCGAGGGGCCCGTCGTCGCCCAGCTCCAGCACGTGTTCGCCCAGGACTGGGTCCACACGACCGGCGAGGTGTTGAACGGCAACCGGCAGTTCCCGGCCATCGCGCCCGCCGGGCCGATGCTCGCTCAGGCCATCGCGGCGGCGCGCGCGGATTCGATCTCGATGTCCAAGCTCGTGCTCTACATGGCGATTCAGGCCGCCCGACGCAGCATCTGGATCGAAAACGCCTACTTCGTTCCGGACCGGCAGATTCGCGAAGGGCTCGCGGCGGCGGCGCGGCGCGGGGTGGACGTGAAGGTGATCGTGCCGGGCTCCCACACCGACTCGCCGAACGTGCGGTTCGCGGCGCACTACCATTTCGGGGTGCTGCTCGAGGCGGGCGTCGGGATCTACGAATATCGGCCGACGATGATGCACAACAAGGTCATGGTGGTCGACGGCATCTGGTCGACGATCGGGTCGATCAACTTCGTCAACCGCTCCATGACCAAGAACGCCGAGGTCAACATCGCCGTCTACGACCGGGCGTTCGCGGCGGAAGTCGGCAAGATGATGCTCGCCGACCTCGGACGGTGCGACGTGCTGACCGAAGCGGCCTGGAAGAAGCGCGGACCCTTCGAGCGTCTGGGCGAGCTCTTCTTCTTCCTCTTCGCCGAGAACTACTAGCGGGTTAGGATTCCGCGATGCTCGAGAGTCTCCTGCCCCTCGATCGCCCGCTGGTCGTCTTCGACACGGAAACGACCGGCACCAATTCGCGCAACGACCGCATCATCGAGATCGCCTGCCTGAAGGTCCATCCGGACGGCCGGCGCGAGCAGTTCGTGCGGCGCTTGAATCCGGGCGTTCCGATTCCGGCGGCTTCCACGGCGATCCACGGCATCCGCGAGGCGGACGTCGCCGACGCGCCGCGGTTTCGAGACGTCGCCGTGGAGCTCGCGGCGTTCCTCGCGGGCGCGGACCTGGGCGGCTACAACATCACGGGGTTCGACCTGCCGGTGCTGCGGTCGGAGTTCCTGCGGGCGGGGATTCCCTTCGAGGTGTCCGACCGGCGCCTCGTCGACGCGCAACGGATCTTCTTCTCCCGCGAGCCGCGTCATCTCGCGGCGGCCGCGAGGTTCTATTGCCAGGCCGAGCACACGGGCGCGCACGGCGCGCTCGCCGACGCGGAGATGACCCTCCGCGTCCTCGAGGGGCAACTCGGGCGCTATCCCGACCTGCCGCGCACCGTCGTCGAGCTGCACGAGACGTTCTGCGCGGGCCTCGACCAGGACATCGACCCGGAGGGCCGCATCCGGCTGGTCAACGGCGAGCCCACGGTCAACTTCGGGAAAAACCGCGGGCGCCTGCTTCGCGACATCTCACGCGAGGAGCCGGGATTTCTGCGCTGGATCATCAAGGGCGATTTCTCGGATCCGGTCAAGGAAATCGCGCGCAAGTACCTGCCCGAGGGTGGGTAGCCGGCCTCACTTCGGCGCGGTCTTCCGGAAGCGCAGCGTCTCGCCGCTGTCCGAGTTGCGCAGGCGGATCGCGCCCGGCTCGAGCTCGACGCTCCACTTGCCGATGGCCCCGCGCATCGCGAGGGCGCACGTCGTCGTGCCGAGCGTCTCGCCGCCGAAGCCGTCGCCCTTGGGATTCATGATGAAGCTGCAGGCCGACGACAGCTCGCGCTCGGTGAAGCGTCCCGCGTCGGCCGACAGCGCCGTCACCTGGGTGCTGAAGTGGGGAATGTAGGTGAAGTAGATGTCCTTGCCCTGCGTCTCGAGGCGGATCACGCCCTGCTGCGCGACGTTGTCCTTCTCGAACGTGCCGACGACCGACAGGAAGAGGTCGTAGGGACGCGCGGGCTCGAGCGTCACCGGCGACAGGTTGAGCAACAGGTGGTTTCCCGGGGTCGATCCCTCGAAGGTTCCCGACAGCATCGACGAGATCTGGTAGATGCGCGAGTCCGATCCCTGGGCGAGAGCCACGGGGGCGAGCGCGAGGGCGATCAGAGCGGCGGCGAGGTTTTTCTTCATGGCTCCCTCCGGGGACTGCGATTTCCGTTCCAGCGTCTCCGGCCGTCCGTCCGCGGCGCTCGTCCGCGAGAAGTGTCCTCTCGTCATCGTGTTGGCCGCGGGTCACCGGCCGCTTCGGAGGCCGGAGCCGTCCCCTGCGGGAGACGGAAGGCGCCGATTGCGGGCAGACCGCGAAGGCCTTTGACCGTGCGCTCGAGGGCCTTCTGGTACGCCTCGGACAGCGACTCCTTCTCGTTGTTGGACCCCTGGTAGTTGGGACGCGAGACTTCCTGGTTCGCCTGAAACTCCGTCAGTGTCTGGCCGTCGCCGTTCGAAACGGTCACGGTCCATTCGACGGCGGCCTCCCACGCCCCGCCGCCGCCCGGGTCGTATTCCATGCGGGACCGGAAGCGGTGGATCTCGATCGAGATGGTGTCGGCGCCGGCGGGCGGGACGTTCTTCCAGGTGCAGCCGGGAAACGATTTCTGGATTCCGTCGCGCACGGCGGCCACGGTCTGCGCCGAGCCCTCGGTGTCGACGCGGTGATCCTGGATCTGGAGGTTCCAAGCGGTCCGGCCGCCCGGGCAGGCCACCTCGGGGTCGGCGTACGACGTCGACCTCACGGCCGGCGGACCGCAGGCGAGGCTCGAGAGGACGAGAGCGCCGAGGAGGAGGCCGCGTCGCATGACGTCAGTCAGAACGCCGCGTGCCGGAGCGATTGTTCCGCTTTCCGGCGGCCTCGATCGGCGCGGACGCGTACGCCGCCGCCATCGCGCGGGCCTCGGCGGCGAGGTCCGCCACGAGCTCGGGCGGCGAGAGGGCGGTCGCGTGCCGCCCGTACGTCAGGACGAAGCGGCGCGCCTCGCGTAATGACTCGCCGGGCAGCTCGAGGATCGCGCCGCCGTCGGCGTCGATCTCGATCTTCTGCTGCGGGTGCCAGACCATCTCCTGGATCTCGCCCGAAACCTCGGGCGAGAACCGAACGCGGAATCGGAAGGCCCGGCCCTTGCCGACGAAGAGTCCGAACGTGTTGCGAAAGAACGCGTCGGCGTCGAAGTTTCTGGGGATCGCGTAGCGCTCCGTGGTCAGGCGCGGGCTCTCGATGCGCGCGAGGTAGAAATTCTTGACCTGGCCCTGCGCGGCGTCTTCGGCGAGCACCATCCAATCGCGGCCCGCGAGGACGAAGGCGTAGGGTCGGATGACGCGCGGCTCGCCCGGCGGCTCGCCCGGGTGCCGGTACCGGATCGAGAGCGCGAGCCCCTTCTGCAGCGACTCGGCGACGGCCTGCCACGTCCCCTCGCGGACCGGGCGAAACGCCGTCGCGCGCAGGGCGAGCTTCTCGCGGACGACCTCGGGTCGAAGCCGCACGGCCGGCGGCATGAGCTTGGCGAGGCGCTCGTAGCACGAGCGCAGCGTGCGCGCGAGCGGCGTGCCGCCGAGGAGCTGGAGAACCTGAGCCGCGACACCGATCGAGAAGAGATCCTGGCCGTCGACCGGGAGAAAGGGGAGGACGTAGTCGTCGCGCGAGTAGGCGTAGCCGTTTTCTTCGCGGCGGAACTCGATCGGCGCCTCCAGCTCGTCGCGGAGATAGTCGATGTCGCGCTGGACCGTCTTGGACGAGACCGCGAGCTCCTCCGCGAGCGAGCTCGTGTTGGGGTGGCGTCCTTCCTTGATTTCGTGGTGGATCGTCTGGAGGCGTCTCCAGAGAGGACGATCTTTGAAGGCGCCTTGCCGACCCACGCCGCGATTCTCCGGGGCAGCCGGCGGGCGCGCAATCCCGGAGTGCCGGAAAGTGTCTCCGATGTGCCCGGCGACACCGAGAAGGATGTCAGTCGGTACCTCGGCCTTCTGGTTAAACGATTCCAGTCAAAAGGGTTGTTGGTGTCGGCGTCACTGGCGTGGGGCTTGCTCGAAAAAGGTGCACCATGCAGATCCCCTACGAGCTCGAGTTCGTCGAAAACCGCCCGACCGTGGCGGCTCGCGCCGTCGCGCTCCCCGCCCCGGCGCCGGTGTGGCGCGCACGGCCGGCCGGCCATCGCGATGCGCTCGACCGGCTGCTCGACTGGGCGTTCCGCGTCGTGCGGCGCTTCGACGGTCGGTAAACGGAAGACGGAAGACGGCGACCGCCGTCGGCTTCCTCCTGCCTCCCGCTACTTCAGCAGCGGCAGGATCTCCTTGACCGTGCCCGCCTCTTTCCCGTTCGGCTCGAGCTCGATGTACTTCTGCAGGTGCTCCTTCGCCGACGCCTTGTGGTTCAGGTTGAAGGAGGCCATGCCGAGATAGAACTGGGCGTTGGCGAAATCGGGCTTGGCGTCCACGGCCTTCGTCAGGAGCGCTTCCGCGTCCTTCATCTTGCCCTTGTTGTACGCGTCGATGCCCTTGTTGAAGAGGATCTCGGGCGAATCCGGATTGGCTTCGGCATACTTCGAAGCCCAGTCCGCGGCGGCTTTCTTGTCGCCCGTCGCTTTGGCGGCATCCGAGAGCATCGGGTAGATGTTGGTCAGCGTCGGGTCGAGATCCACCGCCTTCTCGCCGTACTCGAGCGTCCTGGCGTAGTCCTTCTTCTCGTACGCGAGCGTGGCGAGCGCCTGCCAGCCGGCCGGGAGGTCCGGGTTGTTCTTGACGGACTCCTGGAACTTCGCTTCGGCGGTGGCCTTGTCGCCGCCGTTCATGGCGTCGACGCCGGCGTTGAAGGCGGAGACGGCCTTGTCGGTGGCGGAGGGCTGCGGCGCCGCGACGGGCGCGCCCGGAGCGCCGGGGGCCGGCTTGGCCTCCGACGTCTTCAGGAGCTTCATGTCGACGGTGCCCTGGTCGTTGATCGGGATCTTCTTGTCCTCGCCCGCCGTGACGAACCCTTCCTTCTCGAAGGAGACGTGGTAGGGCATGGTGCAGTCGTTGAGCACCATGCTGTACTTGCCCTTCCCGTCGGTCTTGACGCTCGTCTTGAAGGTTCGCAGGCTCGGCGTCGTCACGACGACCGTGACGCCCTCGACCGGCGCGCCGCTCGAGTCGGTCACGGTGCCGAGCAGCCGGCACTGCGCGCCGGCGTGGAGATAGGCGGCCGACAGGAACACGCCCGCCGCCGCGATCAGTCGTCCCATGGTTTTCATCGTCGTTCCTCCGGCGGCCCGCATCGGTCCGGCGACGCCGCCCTTTGGTCCGGATTCTATGGGAGTCCGGCCTCCGGAGGGAAAACGGCTCCCGAGGCGCGGGGATTCCGGGCGTCGGGCGGCTACGCGGGACGGGCCGGCGAGCGGCCGGCCCGCGGGAGCGCCTCGAGGACCTCGACGACGGCGCGGTAGCGGCCCATCGGCATGACGTGCACGCCCCGCGCGAGGCCGGCGATGCCCGCGGCGAGCTCCCGGGCGATGGCGATGCCCTCCGCTCGCTCGTGGTCGGCGCCGCGCTCGGCGGCCCGGCGCATGCGTTCCTGGATCGGCGCGGGCACGACGATGCCGGGCACCTCGTTGGCGAAGAAGAGGGTCTGCTTGAGCGAGAGAAGCGGGATCAGCCCGACGAGAACCGGAATCGCGCGCGCCTCCGGGCGCTCGAAGAACCGCTCGAGCGCCGCGAGGTCGTAGACGGGTTGGGTCTGCGCGAACGTCGCACCCGCCTCGATCTTGGCGCGGAGCTTCGAGAACTCGACGTCCTGGTCCGCGGCGGCCGGGTTGGCCGCGCAGGCGATCGCAAAGCGCGTGGGCGAGCCGATCGCGTTGCCCGCGAGGTCGGCGCCCGCGTTCAGTCCCTTGGCGATGCGCAGCAGGCCGAGGACGTCCACCTCGGAGACCTGCTTGGCCTGCGGGTAGTCGCCGATCTTGAGCGGGTCGCCGCCGAGGCACAGAAGCGCCTTCACCCCGAGGCCCGCCGCGCCGAGCAGGTCGGACTGGAGGCCGAGCACGTTGCGGTCGCGCGTCGTGATCTGGACGACCGCGTCGAGGCCCGTCTCGCGCTGGATGAGCGCCGCCACCGCGATCGACGACATGCGCAGCCGCGCCATCGGGTTGTCGGTGACGTTGACGGCGTCGACCCCGGCGGCCTTCAGCGTCCGCGCGCCTTCGATGGCGGCCGACGAATCGGCGCCGCGGGGCGGCTCGACCTCCGCGGTGACGACGAAGTCGTCGCCGTCGGAGAGCTTGCGCTTCAGGCGCGACGTCTCGACCGCCGCCTCGACGACGTGCTCGACCTCGGCCTCGAGGTGCACCGAGACCGGTTTGGCCGCGAGCACGCGTCGGGCGCCCGAGACCTCGCGGGCCATCGCGCGGATGTGCTCCGGCGTCGTGCCGCAGCAGCCGCCGATGATCGCGGCGCCGGCGGCGACGAACGCGGCCGCGTACTCGCGCAGGTAGTCGGGCGAAGAAAGGTAGACGTTGCGCCCGTGGACGACGCTCGGATATCCGGCGTTCGGCATCACGGAAAGCGGCAGACCGATCGACGCCGGCAGCTTCGCGAAGATGTCGTGCGTCTCCTGCGGGCCGAGCGTGCAGTTCATGCCGACGGCGTCGGCGCCCGCCAGCGCCAGCGTCGCGAGCGCGTGCGGCGCGCCCTCGCCGAAGGCGGTCCGGCCGTCGGCGAGGAACGTCATCTCGGCGACGATCGGGATCGAGGACGACAGACCGCGCACGGCGCGCACCGCCTCGGCCGCCTCGAGCAGGCTTCCGAACGTCTCGAGCAGGACGAGGTCGACTCCGGCCTCGAGCAGCAGGCGCGCCTGCTCCTCGAAGATCTCGCGGACCTGGGTCAGCTGCAGCGAGCCGTACGGCTTGACGAGCGCACCGAGCGGGCCGATCGAGCCGGCGACGAAGACGGCCTCCCCGGCCGCCGCCTCGCGGGCCAGGCGCGCGCCCTCGCGGTTGATCTTCTCGAGCGAGTCCGCCCACTCGTGGGCCGCGAGCTTGACGCGGTTGGCGTCCCAGGTGTTCGTCGTGACGATCCGCGCGCCGGCGGCGACGTAGTCGTCGTGCACCTCGCGCACGGCGTCGGGGTCGGAGAGGTTCAGCGGCGAGCGCGCCTGGTCGGGAGAGGCGCCGCGCGAGGTCAGCAACGTCCCGATCGCCCCGTCGGCGAGCAGCACTTCCTCGGCGAGCGCCTGGCGAAAGTCTTTTTTCATGCGAGCGCCGACAAAAAAGCCTCTCGATCGAGAGGCGCCGGCCTCGAGGCCGAATCGCGGCGCCCCTCATCTTCTTCTCCCTCGGAGAATCCGGACTTGGCACCTGTCGATGCCGCGCCGCGATGCGCGGATCCGGTTGCCGTGGGGTCGTCGGGCCGGTCCCTCGCCCACTCTGGATGCGGCCGGGGCCACGCGGGCGCCCGGACGGGTCAAAGAGCCGCGTCCACAGTAGCCCCGCGGCGGCCGGGTGTCAATGCGACTACAATGGCGCGTCCTCACGGGTCGGGCGTTCCCGTCGGCTCCTCGAAAGGAGCCGCCATGATCCCGACGCTGACTCTCGCCCTCCTCGGACTTCTCGCCGGAGACCCGCCGCCGCAACCGTGGGTCGAAGTGCACCTGACCGTCTTCCGCGATCCGTACGTGTCGAGCGACCAGGTGACGATGTGCCGCGTGCGCGCCGACAACCACGGGAGCCGGCACTGGCCGGGCCGGGTTCTCGCCTTCGAGGTGCGCGCCGTGGGCGACGCGCACGCACGAGCGCGCGGCCGATTCGGCCTCATGCTCGAGCCGCACGGCTCGCTCGAGACGCTCGTCGCTCTGCCCGGCCGCCACGACCGGTTCGAGGTCGTTCCGCTGCCGCCGCGCGCCGACGGCGGGCGCGACCAGGCGCTGCGCCGGAAGTCCGGCCGCCACCGCCATCGCGCGGCGTCCGCGGACGAGGCGCCCCGCTGACTCCGCTACAATGACGCGCCATGAAAATCCTGGTCGTCGGCGGGGGAGGGCGTGAGCACGCGCTCTGCGTCGCCCTGCACAAGAGCTCCCACGTCGAGGAGATCCTGTGCGCCCCCGGCAATCCGGGCATCGCCGAAGTGGCCGACTGCCTGCCGGTCGCCGCCGGCGACACCGTCGAGCTCGCCGACCTCGCGGAGAAGCTGCGCGTCGACCTGACCGTCGTCGGGCCGGAGTTGCCGCTCTCGCTCGGGATCGTCGACGAGTTCGGCAAGCGGCAACTGCCGGTCTTCGGGCCGACGCGGCTGGCCGCGCAGATCGAAACCTCGAAGGTCTTCTCCAAGGAATTCTTCCGCCGCCATCAGATCCCGACGGCCGAGGCCGCCGTGTGCTCGGGGATCGAGGAGGCGCGCCAGGCGATCAAGCGCTTCGGCTTTCCCGTGGTGCTCAAGGCCGACGGGCTCGCCGGCGGCAAGGGCGTTCTGATCATCGAGAGCGCCGAGGACGCGGAGCGGGCGCTGCCGCTCTTCTTCCAGGAGCGCGTCTTCGGCGCCGCGGGCGATCGCATCGTCGTCGAGGAGTTCCTGAGAGGACAGGAGGCCTCCTTTCTGGTGCTGTTCGACGGCGTCACGGCCGTGCCTCTGCC
The DNA here is from genome assembly GCA_035500755.1 of Thermoanaerobaculia bacterium. GTDB lineage: Bacteria > Acidobacteriota > Thermoanaerobaculia > UBA5066 > Gp7-AA6 > DAHUXD01. Next base: position 37,376 of record DATJXB010000122.1, read on the forward strand.
GACGGCCCGCGACTACAAGAAGGTCTACGACGGCGACCGGGGGCCGAACACGGGCGGGATGGGCGCGCACTCACCGGCCGGCGTGCTCAACGCGGAGATGGCCTCGCAGGTTCTCAAGGAGATCCTGTGGCCGACGTTCCGGGGCCTCGAGGCCGAGGGGCGGGGCTTCAGCGGCGTTCTCTACGCCGGCCTGATGGTGACCGATTCCGGGCCCAAGGTGCTCGAGTACAACGCGCGGTTCGGCGACCCGGAGACCGAAGTCATCCTGCCGCGCGTGACCTCCGACGTCGCGGCCGTTCTGCGGGCGACGGCGACGCGCGGTCTCGCGGGGTTTCAGCCGCTCGAAGTGAAGAACGAGGCCTGCGTGGGCGTGGTCCTCTGCGCCGCCGGCTATCCCGGCAACCACGAACGCGGCCGGCCGATCACGGGGCTCGCGGAAGCGGCCCGCCTGCCGGGGGTGGAGATCTTCCACGCGGGGACGGCGCGGGACGGGGACCGTCTCGTCACCGCGGGCGGGCGCGTCCTGGTCGTCACCGCGACCGCCGCGTCCATGACCGAAGCGGCCGTGCGCGCCTACGACGCGGCCGACCGGATTCACTTCGAAGGCAAGCAGATGCGCCGCGACATCGCGGCGGGCGGGGTCCGGCCCTCGCGAATCTAGACCGCCGCCCTCGCCCCGGCCTCTCCCCCCGTCGGGGGGAGAGGGGTCACACTCCTAGAAACAACCTCCCGCGCACTTCATCTCGTGGAAGCGCGTGTCCAGGGAATCGGTGTCCTGGTCGATGATGAATCCCTCGATCGTCGGCGACGTCTGCGTCGGGTTCGTGACGTCGACGAAGACGATCGCGGTGGTGACGTTGGTGGGCACGCCCGCCGCGCTGAAGAGGTCGTCGACCAGCCGCAGCTCGCCCGGCGCGATGGCCGTGAGCGGGATCTGGTTGCCGACGGGGAGTCCCGAGGTCGGGTCGTAGAGCGTCACGACGGCGTCGACGGTCGCGGGAGCCGGCGAACCGCTGGCGTCCGTGTTGCGCACGCCGAGGGTCGACGCGATGGAGCCCGCCTGGGCGCTCGGCGCCGGCACCGTCCAGCGGGCCGTGCCCACGAGCGAAACCGTGGCCGACTCGAAGAAGTACGAGACCTGCTCGCCGCAGCCAACCGTGCCGCGCAGCGGGTCCACTTCGGACACCCGGTTGTAGACGTTCGCGGCGACCGTGCCCTCCCAGCCGACGCCGGAGGGCAGGTTGTTGAACGTCACGAGGAGCGTTCCGATCGAATCCTGCACGGCCGCCGGGGGCAGGTCGCCGAGAGAGCCGAGGTATCCGACGAGGTCGTCCTGGTGGAAATTGCTGAAGGCCGGCAGCGCCACGGGACGCTGCGGCGTGCAGCCCTGGAACGCGCCGCCGGTCGAGTAGCAGTACTGCATCACGGCGTTGGCGACGCTCCCGGTGTTGTTCGAGATGTCGACCGACGTGCGCAGGAACGCGTCCGGGCTGATCACGCGCGCCGCCTTCCGAGCCGACGACGGCGCGGAGGACGTGGAGGCGGCCGGGAAGGTGGTCGTGTCGAAGCCGCCCGGCTCGTTGCCGGCGTCCTTGTGGTACGTCTGGGTCTGACCCGTGGTGACGTCCTTCACCGTCAGGTCGTAGATCAGGTCCGTGAGATGGCCGTAGAACACCCAGTAGCCGCCGCCGGCGGCCGTGGCGTCCAGGATCTTGACGAAGACCTCGGGGTTCGAGGGGTTCTGCGTCAGCGACGGCAGAGAGAAGTAGCCGAAGGTGTCGGTCTGCGGCAGTGCGACGCCGGCGCCGGTGATGTTGTTGTGGTGCTGGTCGGTGGCCACGAGCGTGATGTCGAAGGGATGGGAGCTGTTCAGGACCAGGGTGCCGCTCTGCCCGCTGTCCGCGGGCTGGTAGCTCTGGACGTAAGGCACCTCGACCGAGTACGAGGAGGCGCCCGCCTTGGGCTGCGCCGCGAGGCGGGGCGTCAGGCGGGACACGCTCCCGCGGGCCTCAGAGTGGGAGTCCGCGGCGGCGGCGATCGAGGTCATTCCTGCGGCGACGGCGGCGACGAGCAAGGCTTGACGCGAGAGCTTCATATCCCGGTTCTCCCCTCGGGGCGGCAGCCCCGCGTTCCTTATCGGTGACGACGCGAACTCTAGCAAATTCCGGTCCAGGGGCATTCCCGCCTCGGGCGGCCCCGAAGGGCAGACCCGCCGTCCCTCGAAGGGGACGATGTGTGTCCCCCGGGTCTCGCCGTGCGACTTGCTAGACTCCGGCCGCCATGCGCCTGGCCGCCGTCGTCCGCATCCTCACCGGAATCCTTTTCGTCGCCGAGGGCCTGTCCAAAGTCACCGGCGATTTCGTCCGCGGCGGCTTCTCGAAGGAAGTAACGCGTTTTGCCGCGAGCTCGTTTCCGTTCTGGAAGCACTTTCTCGAGAAGGTCGTCGCCCCGCACGCCGACGCGTTCGGCTGGCTGTTCGCGCTCGGCGAGCTTTGCGCGGGACTCGCCCTCGTCGCGGGATTCCTGACGCGGCCCGCGTCGATCGGCGGCGCGCTGCTCATGCTCTCCGTCGCCCTCGGGCAGGCGAACCCCGGCCCGGGCGCGCCCTGGGACGACTGGATCACGGCGGGCCTGACGGCGAAGCTCGCGCTGCTGCTCTTCCTGCTGCTCGCGGCGGTGAATCCCGGGAGCGTGTGGGGGCTCGACGCGCGGCGCGGGAGGCGCGCCTCGCGGAGCAAGAGCGAAGCCTAGGCCGGCGTCACTTCGAGAGGGCGGCGACCGCCTTCTCGAAGTCCGCGTAGGACTGCTTGCCGGAGAGAACGCGCGCCCTTTTCCCGTCCTTGCCGTAGACGACCGTGAAGGGCAACTCGCCGCCCCACTTCGGGTCGACCGCGTCGATGAAGTCCTGGTCGTCGCCGCCGGAGCGCTTGAGGTAGTTGGGGAAATCGGGCCTGCTCGCGGCGAGGAACTTCTCGATCTTCGGCATGTCCTTCGGGAAGTCGATCGAGACGCCGAGGACGGCCACGCCCCGGTCGCGCCACGCGCGCTCGAGCTTCACGAGGTCCGGGAACTCCTCACGGCACGGGACGCACCAGGTCGCCCAGAAGTTGACCACGACGACCTTGCCGCGATTCTTCGCGACGGCGTCGGCCAGGCCCTTCGCGTCCAGATCGCCGGCGAGCCTCGTCGCCTCGGCGGCGAGAACGGGCAAAGAGCAGGACAGAGCGAGGGCGGCGAGAACCGCCGCCCTCGTCCGCGGTGAGCGGCGAGCCGCCAGCGGCGGGCTAGACACGCTTGATCGAGCAGCCGAACGCCTTGGTCTCGGCCTTCGCCACCGGCTGCCCCGCCAGCAGCGCGTCGAGCGCGACGGCGAGGTCGTGGGTCGTCACCTTCGAGGTGTCTTCGGAGTTGTCGATGCGTCCGTGGTAGACGAGCTTGCCGTCTTTGCCGACGACGTAGACCTCGGGCGTGTGGGAGGCGCCGTAGAGGTCGGCGACCTTGTTGCCCGGATCCTTCAGGACCGGGAAGGCGAAGCCGTGCGCTTTCGCGTGGGCCGCGGCTTCCTCGACCGACTCGGTCTTGTTGCTGTTGATGCCGACGAAGAGGATTCCCTTCTTCGCATAGGCCGTCGCCATGTCGCGCATGCGGTCGTTGTAGGCGTTCGAGTACGGGCACTGTGTGGCGATGAACATGAGGACGACGTAGGAGTTGGCCTTCTCCGCGTCGGCGAGGGAGAAGGGCTTCCCGTCGAGGGTCTTCAGGTCGAAGGCCGGGGCGGCGGCGCCGATCGCCGGGGAATCCGCGAGGACCGGAGCGGCCAGGGCCGCGATCATGAGCAGGACGAGCAAGGGCCGAGCGACTTTCATGAAAATGTCTCCTTGAACGCTCTGCAATTTCGGCCGAGGCACGAAAATTCCTCGTTCCGGCCTCCGGCTAGGGCTTCCGCATCCCGAGCCAGCGCCGCGGGCGAAGCCCGGTCTCGAGCTCGGCGACCCGAGTCTCCAGGACGGCCAGGCGCCGGCCGAGGGCCTCGGTCGCGGCCGCCGACGCCGCGTGGGCGTCGGCCAGACGGTCGAGCGCTTCGCGGACGGCGTCGCCGTCGCCCCGAGACAGGACCGCCCGTCGAACCTCGGCGAGGCCGAGACCGTCGGTCTCGGTCAGGCGGCGAACGGTCGCAAAGCGCTCGACGTCGGACTCCGCGTAGCGGCGGTGGCCGCCCGCGGTCTTCCGGATGTGGAAGAGCCCCGAGAGCTCGCGCTCGTAGAAGCGCAGCGTCGTGACGGGGATGCCGGTCTTGCGCGCGACGTCGGAGATCGAGAGCGTCGCCGGTTCGGTTCCCACGACTCCCGGCTTACCGCTACGGGTTACACCGCGAAGAGCGGCCGCTGCACGACCGGATCGAACTTCCAGACGTACTTGTACATCCCGTTGAAGAAGTCGATCGTGATTTCGTAATGGGCTTCGACCGTGATCGCCTCGCGCGAGCGGACGATCTTGAGGTTGTCCTTCTTGACCGGAATGTGGAGCTCCTCGGCCTTGCGCAGGATCTCGAACTCGATGAACTTGAGATCCTTGATCGACCCGAACGCGGCCTGCTCCTGCATGACGTCGTAGAACTCGGACGAGGCGACCTTCACCGGGACGACCTTGTAGAGAACGTACGAGACGAACCCGAGGATGACGAGCCAGACGATGCAGCCGACGTTGGCGCCGCCCCGGATGCTCCGCGACCGTCTCATGGGCTCCATCCTCCGAAAATCTGGCCGATTTTAACCCGGAACCGCTCGCGTCAGCGCACCGGATGGAAGAACCGATCCCACCGCGTGCGCTGCGCCACATCGCGCGGCCAGCGCGCCACCGCCGCGAGGCCGGTCGGCGCGCCGGAAGGCCGCGGGAGAAACGACCAGTAGACGAACAGCGCCCGGCCTTCGAGGTGGCCCGCGGGCACCGGGCCCCAGTAGCGGCTGTCGTTCGAGTCGTCGCGGTTGTCGCCGAGGACGAAGTAGGAATCCGCGGGGACGCGAAACGGAGGCGCCTGATCGCGTCGCCGATGCACGTCGGCGATCGAGGGGTCGTCGGGCCACACGGTGTCGTCGGCGTGAAACGCGTACGGCTCGTCGAGGAGGTGTCCATCCACGAACACGCGTTTGTCGCGAATGGCGATGGTCTCGCCGGGAAGGCCCACGACCCGCTTGATGAAGTCGCGCCGGGGATCGGGGGGATAGCGGAAGACGATGACGTCGCC
>DATJXB010000123.1:0-3716 GCA_035500755.1 Thermoanaerobaculia bacterium
GACGACAGCCGGTCGTCCTGCCCGTACGCGCCAACGAGCCCACGGTCGATCCCGACGTCGGCCGGCACGGCGTTCGGCACGAGCTGCAGCTCGGCCGAGACGAAGTCCTCCTCGCGGATCCCGTACGTCGACGTCAGCGCCGCGAGCACTTCCGCCGTCACGGCGTCGCCCTTGCCCGGGATCGAGCCGACGACCGGATCGAGCTCCTCGCCGCCGAACACGTCCTCGGCCTTCCGGTTGCGGATCCCCTCGTTGTCCGAGTGCGGCGCGTTGTCCGGGATGACGAAGACCGGATCGCCTTCCTTCAGCCCGATCGCGACGTCGACGCGCTTGCCGTCGGTCGTGTCGATGCGGCCGATCAGCGCGAGCGGCCGGTTCGCCCACTGGTACTTCTTGATGCCGCCGTAGTAGATCGTCTTGAAGAGCGTGTAGCCGTTGGACGTGTAGATCGGCCGCGCCTTCAGGTCGATGTGCGGACTGTCGTGGTGCGTGCCGACCAGGCGCGAGCCCGAGATCAGCGGGTCGCTTCCGACGATGATCAGCACGAGCGCGCGGTCGTGCGCGTTGGCGATCAGGCGCGCGCCGGGCTTGACCTGCGCCGCGTCGGTGAACTCCGAGAAGCCCGCCGCCTTCGCCAGCCGCAGGACCTCCTTCGTCGAGGTCAGCGCGCTCCGCGAGACGTTCAAGTAGCTCTTGTAGCCCTCGACGAACTTGAAGACCTCGTCCTTCTGCCCCGGCTGGAGCTGCTCCCACCCGGAGAGGCGGTTGTCCCAGACGCTGCCGGCGGGCTTCTTCGCGTCCTGGGCGGCGAGCGTCGCGGCGATCGAACAGATGAGGAACGCGATCGAGACCTTGCGCATCGGACCTCCTGAATGTCGGGGCGGGATTGTAGCTTCGATGATCCCCCCTCACCCCGGCCCTCTCCCCCTTCGGGGGGCGAGGGGGTTTCCGAGAGGGTTCCCGAGAACTCCCTCTCCCTTCGGGGGGGCGCTCCCTTCTTACTCCTTTTCCCCCTGCCAGGGGGAGAGGGTTGGGGTGAGGGGGTCGACCCTACGCCGCGGTCTCGTACTTCGCGGCGTTCCAGGCGTTCATGCCGCCGACGACGTTCGAAAAATGCCGGAATCCCAGCCGCTCGAGCACACTCGTGGCGATCGAGGACCGGTAGCCGCTCGCGCAGATGATCGCGACCGGCTTGTCCGGGTCGAGAGACGCCGCCCGTCTCGCCAGCTCGTGGAGCGGGACGTGCACGGCGCCCGCGATGTGCCCGCCCTGGAACTCCATCGGGCGCCGCACGTCGACGACCTGCAGGTTCGCCCCTTCCTCGATCCGCGCCTTGAGCTCGTCCACCGCGATCTGCTCCGTCCGCGCCAGCGGCCGCCCGGCCTGATCCCACGCCAGGATCCCGCCGGCGAGGTACCCGGCGACGTTGTCGAGCCCGACGCGCGAGAGGCGCGTGCGCGACTCGGCGACGCGCTCTTCGTCCTCGGCGACGAGCACGATCGGCTTCTCGGGCGAGAGCAGCGCGCCCGCCCACGAGGCGAGCTGGCCGGACTGGCCCATGTGGAACGAGCCGGGCACGTGGCCGGCGCCGTACTCGGCGGACGGACGCGTGTCGAGCACGATCGCTCCCTCGCGCTGCATCGCCGCGACCTCGGCGGGCGACAGCGCCGGCGGCGCGGGGAGCGCGGCGAGCGCCTCGCCTCCCTCGCGGTTCATCTGCACATCGCGCGAGAAGTAGGCCGGCGCTTCCGGCAGGTCCGCCGTCATCAGGGCGACGAATTCCTCGCGCGCCATCGGCCGCAGCGCGTAGTTGAACTGCCGCTGCTGCCCAATCGTCGAGCTCGTCTCGCTCGAGATGTTGCGGCCGCAGAGCGAGCCCGCGCCGTGCGCCGGGTAGACCGCGGTCGCGTCCGGCAGCGTCAGGAGCTTGCCGTGGAGCGAGTCGTAGAGCATGCCGGCGAGCTCCTGCGCGCTCATGCGCGCGCCGAGAAGGTCCGGCCGCCCGACGTCGCCGATGAAGAGCGTGTCACCCGTCAGGACCGAGACGGGCTCGTCGGAGACCGCGTGGTCCGTCACGACGACCGACACGGACTCGGGCGTGTGCCCCGGCGTCTCGAGGAAGCGGAGTGAGACCTGCTTGCCGAGGCGAATCTCGTCGCCGTCGTGGACCGCGACGTGCGGGAACTTCGCGTTCGCCGCCGCGCCGAAGTAGATCTTCGCGCCCGTCCGCTCCGCGAGCTCGCGGTGGCCGGAGACGAAGTCGGCGTGGAGGTGCGTCTCGATCACGTGCGCGATCGTCAGCCCCTGGGCGCGCGCCTCATCTATATAGATGTCCACGTCGCGGCGCGGATCCACGACGGCCGCCTCGCCCTCCGAACCGATCATGTACGACGCCTGCGCCAGGCAGCCCAGGTAGAACTGTTTGAAGAACATGGGTGGGGAGCTTATCGCCAGAGTAACGACCCCCCTCACCCTCGCCCTCTCCCCCCGCTCACGCGGGGGGCGAGGGGATCTTTTGGGAAGCCTCTCCCCTTTTCTTCTCCCTCTCCCCCTGTAAGGGGGAGAGGGCTGGGGTGAGGGGGTCCTTATTCCTCGATCTCCACCGCAAAGCCGGGCGTCAGCCCCAGGCGCAGGTGCACGATCCGGCACGGCCACTTCTCCCGCTCGATCCGCGCGCCCACGCGTTTCCAGATCCACACCGCCAGGTTCTCCGCCGTCGGCGGCGTCGTCGCGAACTCGGGCACGTCCTGGTTGAGGTTCCGGTGATCGAGCGGCCGGTCGACCTCTTCCTTGAGCACCCGGTCGAGGTCGGTCAGGTTCACGACCATCCCCGTCGCCGGGTCGGTCTTCCCCTCGACCGCCACCTCGAGCTCGTAGTTGTGCCCGTAGCCGTGCGGCCCCTCGTCGCCGTAGACCGCACGGTTCTTCTCGGCGGACCAGTCCGGCCGCCACAGCGACCGGCCGGCGTTGAAGTGGATCTTGCGGGCGAGGCGCATGCGGAACGCGATCTTACTCGCTCGATCGACTTGCCCCCCTCACTCTCCAAGGGACGCTCTCGCCTTTTCCTACTCCCTCTCCCCCTGGCAGGGGGAGCGGGCAGGGGTGAGGGGGTCGAATCCAGCGAACCCTCATCCGATACAATCCCGCCCGATCCGAGGGAGCCAGCCATGATGAACCTCTACGAAACCGTGGACGGCCTCCGCGAAGCCGTGCGCCTGTCCGGCGCCGCGCGGTTCGACGGCGGGCTCAAGGTCACCAACCCGCTCCGCTTCCGCACGGAGCTCATCGACGCGCTCGTCTGGACGGCCGTCTTCGGCAAGGGAGACGTCAAGGACGCCGCGCGCCACGCGATCCGCGAAGCCGCCGAGTCGCTCGGCATCGTGCCGACCTCGATCCTGCCGCTCTACCGCGCGCGGGGGAAGGGCGAGAGCGACGTCAAGGGCTTCACCGTCCCCGCGATCAACATCCGCATCATGGCCTACGACACGGCCCGCGCCGCCCTGCGCGCCGCGCGCAAGCTCGACGTCGGCGCCGTCATCTTCGAGATCGCGCGCAGCGAGATGGGCTACACCGAGCAGCGCCCCGCCGAGTACGCGGCCGTCATGCTCGCCGCCGCGATCCGCGAGGAGTGGCAGGGCCCCTTCTTCATCCAGGGCGACCACTTCCAGACCAACCCGAAGAAGATGAAGGAGAACGCCGACAAGGAGATCGCCGCG
>DATJXB010000124.1:0-3498 GCA_035500755.1 Thermoanaerobaculia bacterium
GTCCGCTTGGTCCTTGGCTGGCCCTCCTTGTTGGAGAAGCGATGAACCCCTCGCCGCACTCCTGGCTTCCGCCGCGACGAGACGGTCGCGCGCTGTCGGACGACGAGCCGTTCCGCCTTTCCGTGGGGGGCGGGAGCCGGCTGACGAGATCGCAACCTCAAGAGAGACGAGCACGAGCGGTCTCGAGCCGTCGTGCGGGAGCGACCGACGTGGGAGCCCGCAGGCAAGGTGCCGGCCACACGCGGGGGGCCTCATGTTGACGAAGGGTCAGAGGTTGGGGCCGTACGAGATCGTCGCCCCGCTCGGCAAGGGTGGAATGGGCGAAGTGTGGCGGGCGCGCGACACGCGGCTCGGCAGGGAGGTGGCGCTCAAGTTCCTGCCGGAGGACTTCGCGGAGGACGCCGAGCGGCACGCGCGCTTCGAGCGCGAGGCGAAGGTGCTCGCGTCGCTGTCGCACCCGAACGTCGCGCACATCTACGGCGTCGAGGAGGCGGGCGGCGTCGACGCGCTCGTGCTCGAGCTCGTCGAGGGCGAGACGCTCGCGGAGCGGATCGCGCAGGGAGCGCTGCCCATCGACGAGGCGCTCGAGTTCGCGCGCCAGATCGCCGACGCGCTCGAGGCGGCGCACGAGAAGGGGATCGTCCACCGGGACCTGAAGCCGGCGAACGTGAAGATCACGCCGCAGGGCAGGGTCAAGGTGCTCGACTTCGGGCTCGCGAAGGCGATCGCGGGAGATCCGTCCTCGCCGGACGCGACGCAGTCGCCGACGATCACGGCCGCGGCGACGCAGGCGGGCGTGGTGATCGGCACGGCCGCGTACATGTCCCCGGAGCAGGCGCGCGGACGCGCGGTCGACAAGCGGTCGGACATCTGGGCGTTCGGCGCGGTCGTCTACGAGATGCTGACGGGTCGGAAGGCCTTCGAGGGCGAGACGATCTCGGACACGCTGGCGGCGGTGCTTCGGGCCGACGTGGACTGGTCGGCATTACCGTCGGACACGCCGGCCGCGGTCCGCCGCGTACTCAAACGCTGCCTCGACCGCGACCTGAAGACGCGCTTCCACGACGTCGCCGACGCGCGCATCGCGATGGACGAAGTGCAAGATGCGGGCGTCGTTGCCGCGCCGAGCGTGGCCGCGCCGGCCCGGCGCGCGAGTCTCGTGCCGTGGCTCGCTGCCGCCCTCGCCGCCCTCGCCGCGGCCCTGTTGACGGCGGCGATCTTGCGCCGCAGCGGCGTTCGCTCCGCCCCGGTGTACGCCTTTCTCGATCCTCCGCCGAAAATGAACTGGCAGCTGACGGGCGACGAGGCCGCGCCCCCCGTCGTGGCGCCCGACGGACTGAGCGTCGTCTTCGGCGCCGGCGGGAAGCTATGGGTGCGCTCGCTCCGCACGGGCGGTGTCGCGCCGGTGGCCGGGACGGAGGGTGGAACCTTCCCATTCTGGTCCGCCGACAGTCGTTCGATCGGATTCTTCGCGGGCGGCAAGCTCCGCACGGTCGAGGCGAGCGGGGGGCCGCCGCAGTCTCTCGCCGACGCGCCGACGCCGCGTGGAGGGGCCTGGGGCCCGGACGGCACGATCGTCTACGCGCCCGACTTCCAGGGAGGGCTCTTCCGGGTGCCGGCCTCCGGTGGAACGTCGAAGGCGATCACCCAGGTGGACGCGACCAGGCACAGCACGCACCGCTGGCCGTGGATGCTGCCCGACGGGAAGCACGTGCTCTTCCTCGCGGCGAGCCACCTCAACCCGAGGTCCGAAGCGTCCGGGATCTACGTCGTTTCGGTCGACGGCGGCCCGGCGACGCGGCTGCTCGCGGCCTATGGAAGCGCGCAGACCGTGCCAGGGTGGCTGCTGTCGGTCAGCGAGGGGCACCTCGTGGCATGGCCGTTCGACGCCGAGCGCCTGACCCTCGGTGGCGAGGCCCGGCGCATTCCCGTCGAAGCCAACTTCGACTACGGGACATGGCGCGGCGTGTTCTCGGTTTCGCGGAACGGAATCCTCGTCTATCAGACCCTGCAGGAACAGGCCCGCGGCCAGCTGCAATGGATGGACCTCGCCGGCCACGTCACGGCAACCGTCGGCGAGCCCAACAACAGCTTCGCCCTGCGCCTCTCGCCCGACGGCACGCGCGCGAGCATCATCGAGGGCGACCCGAACAGCGACCTCTGGGTCTACGAGCTCGACCGCGGCTTCCGAACCCGGCTGACGACGAATGAGCAGGTCATCCTCACCCCGATCTGGACGCGCGACGGCTCGGAGATCTTCTACGTCAGCGGCACCAGCGCCACCGTGGGCTCGGACTACAAGCTGATGCGGCGACCCTCCTCCGGAGGGGGGAAAGCCACCGAGGTCGCGCGATCGAAGGTCCGCATCGAGCCGACGGACGTCACGCCGGACGGGAAGATCCTCGTCGCGGACCGCGGCCCGATCGGCAATACGGCGATCTGGATCTATCCGCTGGCCGATCCGAACAAGGCATCGGCGCTGATGGAGGCGACGGGGCTGCAGACCGACGGGCGCGTTTCGCCCGACGGACGCTGGATGTCGTTCACCGCCCTGCAGGGCGGGCGTCTCGAGGTGTTCGTGGTCGCGTTTCCGTCCGGAACAGGGCGCCAGCAGGTCTCGGCCGCGGGCGGGAACCATGCCCGCTGGGCTCCGGATGGTCGCACGCTCTATTTCGTCTCGCAGGACAACGAGCTGATGTCGGCGGCGGTCGATACGCAGGGCGGTCCGCTACGCGTGAAGAAGGCAGAATCGCTCTTCCCGGTGCAGCTCTTCACGGGACCGCGCGTTTCGGGCGCCTTGGAGATCACGCCGGACGGAAAGCGGTTCCTCGTGAACAGCTCCGGCAACGTCGAGCCGCCGAGCATTCGCCTCGTGACGAACTGGTCTCCGGAGCCGGAGACGAAATGAGGCCGGCTAAGCCGTGACCGGCTTCGGCGCGCGCCTGGCGTACTTCGTCGCGACGTAGTCGTCGACGAGCGCGCGGAACGCGGCCGAGAGCTCCTCGTAGGTTCCCTTCAGGGTCGTGAAGTGCTGCCCGTCGATGTAGACGGGGCAGTGCGGCTCTTCGCCGGTGCCGGGCAGCGAGATCCCGATCGACGCCGCCTTCGACTCGCCGGGTCCGTTGACGACGCAGCCCATGACGGCGAGCGTCATGTTCTCCACGCCCTCGTACTCGTCCTTCCACGCCGGCATCTGGTCGCGGATGTAGCCCTGGATGCGCTCGGCGAGTTCCTGGAAGGTCGTCGAGGTCGTGCGGCCGCAGCCCGGGCACGCGGTCACGCTCGGGGCGAAGGAGCGGATGCCGAGCGACTGGAGGAGCTCGCAGGAGGCGTACACCTCTTCGCGCCGGTCGCCGCCGGGCCGGGGCGTCAGCGAGATGCGGATCGTGTCGCCGATGCCCTCGTTCAACAGCACGCCCATCGCGGAGGAGGACCAGACGAGGCCCTTCATGCCCATGCCGGCCTCGGTCAGCCCGAGGTGGAGCGGCTGGTCGGTCA
>DATJXB010000125.1:0-35362 GCA_035500755.1 Thermoanaerobaculia bacterium
GCCAGGCGCGACGAGGTCAGCGACCCTCCTTCGGGCACTTGATCGCGCAGCCGAGAAAGCGCCCGGCGAATGCGCCGCGGCGCAACGCCCGCCCGTGCCAGGCCTCCGGCCGTGCGGAGAACGACGAGATCCTGGAAGGAAAACCGCAGGGCGCGCCCCGGGCCTCGCGCCGGAGAGAGCAGCCCGGCTCTCACGTACCCGCGAACGTCGGCCTCGGAAAGCTCGAGGAGGCCGGCGACTTCCCGCGTCGAGTAGCCTTTCAAGCCACTCCGAGGATAACCGAAATCGGTCAGCCCTTGCGGGCCGTCGCGGCGCGGCCGGCCGCCGAGCGCTCGGGAGCCCGACGCGCCGGCTTGCGCTCCGCCTCGGCATCGGCGCCGTTGCCGCCTCTGCCGGCGGCCACCTTCTTCGCGGGCGCCGCGGCTTCCGGCTTCTTGGCGAGGCTCGCCTTCAGGGCTTCCATCAGGTCGATGATCTGGCCGCCGCCGGTCTCCGGCGGGGCGATCGAGATGTCCTGACCCTCGACCTTCTTCTGGATCAACCCGAGCACCCGCTTCTTGACGTCGTCGTCGTAGGACTCCGGCTTGAACGCGTTGGCGGCGCGCTGGTCGACGAGCAGCTTGGCGAGGTCGAGCTCCTTGTCGCTGACGTCGGCCGGCTCGACCGGGACTTCCGAGAAGGGCCGGACCTCGTCGGCGTAGTAGAGCTGCTGCATCGCGATCCCGCCGTCGACGGGCCGAAGCATGACGAGGTACATCTTGCCGCGCGCCGCGTAGCGCGCCAGCGCCACGCGCTGGGTTTCCTCCATCACCTTCGAGAGGAGCGCGTAGGCCTTGGCGCCGCCCTTGTCGGGGCCGACGTAGTAGGTCCGATCGAAGTACACCGGGTCGACTTTGCTGATCGGCACGAACTCGACGACCTCGATCGACTGGGTCGACTGCTCCTCGAGCGCCTTGAGCTCCTCGGGCGTGAAAGTGACGTAACGGTCCTTCGAGAACTCGTAGCCCTTGACCATCTGGTCGCGGGGCACGATCTCGCCGTCCTTGGTGCAGGTGTACTGCTGTTTCAGGCGCGCGCCGTCCTTGGCGTGGAGCATGTTGAAGGAGACGGCGGCGGACGCGTCGGCGGCCGCGTAGAGCTTGACCGGGATCGAGACCAGCCCGAAGGAAATCGTTCCTGCCGCTATGGGTCTGGCACTCATAGGTTTAGGACCGACAAGGGTAACATGCCCGGGGAGCCCGAGAGTGCCGCTCGAGAAATACCGCCAGAAGCGCTCCGCCGACACGACGCCCGAGCCGTTCGGGCGGGCGAGCGCGGACCGGCCGCATCTCTTCGTGGTTCAGAAACATGCGGCCACCCGGCTCCACTATGACTTCCGGCTGGAGTGGGCCGGCGTCCTGAAGTCCTGGGCGATCCCCCAGGGCCCCTCGCCCGACCCGGCCGAGAAGCGTCTGGCCGTCGAGGTCGAAGACCACCCCGTCGAGTACGCCGACTTCGAGGGCGTCATCCCCGAGGGCAACTACGGCGCGGGCGAGGTCGTCGTCTGGGACCAGGGGCGCTGGACCCCGCTCGCCGATCTCGACGAGGGCCTGAAGAAGGGCAAGCTCCTCTTCGAGCTCCACGGCTACAAGCTCCGCGGGAAGTGGACGCTCGTCCGCATGAAGACGAAGGGCAAGACGACCGGCAAGGAGTGGCTCCTCATCAAGGAGCGCGACGACTGGGCGAAGAAGGGCCCCGACGCCGTCTACGGTCAGGAGTCGATCTTCTCCGGGCTCACCGTCGAGGACCTCGCGGCCGGCTCGAGCCGCGCGGCCGGCGTCCGGGAGGAGCTCGAGCGCCTCGGCGCGCCGAAGAAGCGGGTACGCGCCGCCGACGTCACGCTGATGCTCGCCGAGGCGCGCGACGCCGCGTTCACGCGTCCCGGCTGGATCTGGGAGCTCAAGTACGACGGGTTCCGCCTGCTCGCGGGGCGCGAGGACGGCAAGGCCGTGCTCCGTTACCGGCACGGCATGGACTCGACGGCGACGTTCCCCGAGGTCGCGCGCGCCGTCGCCGCGCTCCCCTACGACGGCTTCGTCCTCGACGGCGAGGTCGTCGTGACCGACGCGCAGTCACGCCCACGCTTCGGCCTGCTTCAGAAGCGGGCGCTCCTGCAGCGCCGGAGCGACATCGAGCGCGCCTCGGTCGAGCTGCCGGCGACCCTCTTCGCGTTCGACCTCCTCGGCTTCGAGGGCTACGACCTGCGCCCGATTCCGCTCGCGACGCGAAAGGCGCTGCTGCAGCGCCTGCTGCCGCGGGCCGGGCCCGTGCGCTACGCCGACCACGTCGAGGAGAAAGGCGAGGACCTCCTCGCCGCGGCCGGGGGGCTCGGCCTCGAGGGCGTCGTCGGCAAGAAGGCCGACGCGCCCTACCGCGGCGCGCGCTCGGGCGACTGGGTCAAGGTCCGGCTCGACCGCACCGGCGACTTCGCCGTCGTCGGGTTCACGAAGCCCGACGGCGCGCGCTCGGGCTTTGGCGCGCTCCACCTCGCGCACCGCGGAGACGGCGGCCTCGTCTACGCGGGTCGCGTCGGCACGGGCTTTTCGGCCAGGCAGCTCGACGCGATCCACGCGCAGCTGGTGAAGTCCGCGCGGCCGACGCCCGCCTTCGGCGGCGCGGCGCCGACGGGGCGCGGACACGTCTGGGTGGAGCCCGAGCTCGTCGCCGAGGTGCGCTTCAAGGAGTGGACCGGCGAGGGTCTCCTGCGCCACCCCGCGTTCCTGCGGCTGCGCGGGGACAAGACCGTCGACGAGTGCGTCCGCGACGACGGGGCCGGCGACGCCGCGCCGAACCACGAGCCGCCGCCGCCCCCGCCCCCCGAGCCCGAAGAGAAGACGGTCCCCTTCTCGAACCTCACGAAGGTCTTCTGGCCGGACGAGGGCTACACGAAGGGCGACCTCATCGAGTACTACCGCGCGATCTCGCCGTGGCTGCTTCCCTATCTGAAGGACCGGCCGCTCGTGATGACGCGCTACCCCGACGGCATCGCCGGCAAATCCTTCTTCCAGAAGGACGCGCCGAACTTCGCGCCGGACTGGATCCGCCTCGAACGCATCTGGAGCGAGCACGCCGAGCGCGAGATCGACTACTTCGTCTGCGACGACCTCGAGACCCTTCTCTACGTCGCGAACCTCGGGTCGATCCCGCTGCACGTCTGGGCGAGCCGCGTCGCCGCGCCGGAGCGGCCGGACTGGTGCATCCTCGACCTCGACCCGAAGGGAGCGCCGTTCTCCCACGTCGTCGCGATCGCAAAGGCGATCCACGCGCTCGGCGACGAGATTGGTCTGCCCAACTTCATCAAGACGAGCGGCGCGACGGGTCTGCACGTTCTGATCCCCCTGGGCGGCCAATGCACCCATGCCGAGTCGCGCGTCCTCGGCGAGATCCTGGCCCGTGTCGTCGAGCAGGAGCACGGCAAGATCGCGACGACGGCGCGAATGGTCGGCGCGCGCGGCGGCAAGGTCTACGTCGACTACCTCCAGAACGGCCACGGCAAGACGATCGCCGGGCCTTTCTCCGCGCGCCCCGTCCCGGGCGCGACGTGCTCGGCGCCGTTGAAGTGGAGCGAGGTCGACGGGAAGCTCGACCCCGGCAACTACACGATCGAGTCCCTGCCGACGCGCATGAAGCGCCTGAAGGACGACCCGCTCGCGCCGGTGCTGACCCTCAAGCCCGACATCCACGGCGCGCTCGCCGCGCTCGCCGGACGCCTGAAGACCTGACGCGGCCGTGTCTTACGCGAAGAGACGGAGAAACTCGCCGGCCAGCCGCGGACCGGAGCCGGCGTCCTCGTGCTTGAAGAAGACGTACGCCTCGGTCCAGGTCTGCGCCCGGACCTTTTCGGCCCACGCCGCGACCGCGGCGCCGTCGTAGTCCTGCCGGCGCAGGCGCAAGTAGCCCCACGGCGCCGTCGCGACGAGGGGCGTCGCGAGCTCCTCGTCCTCGGCCACGCAGAGCGCCGCGCCGGCGCCGCGCAGCGCCTCGAAGACGTCGTCCTCGAACCACGACGCGTGGCGGAACTCGAAGGCGGCGCGCGCGCCGGCCGGGACCGTCGCGAGGAAGGTGGTCAGGCGCGGGAGGTCTTTCTTCAGGTTCGGCGGGAGCTGAAAGAGCGCCGGGCCGAGGCGCTCCCCGAGTGTGGCGGCGACCGAGAAGAAGTACTCGACCTCGGCGCCCGCTTCCTTCAGCCGCTTGAAGTGGGTGATCTTCTGCGACGCCTTCAGGACGAACCGAAACTCGGGCGCGACCTCCGCGGCCCAGCTCTCGAGGAGCTTCGGCTTCGGCATCCGGTAGAACGTGTTGTTGATCTCGACGGCGGGAAGCCGCTCGGCGTAGGACGCGAGCATCTTTTCGGCGGCCAGGTCCTCCGGATAGAAGCTCCCCTTCCACTCCTTGTAGCTGAAGCCGCTCGTCCCGGCGAGGACGCGCATGCGGACACTCTATACTCTCCCGCTCCATGTCGACGCCCCGCTTCGATCCGCGCCGAAGGCGCATGGTCACGGTCGCGCTCGTGCTCGTCACGGCGCTGGCCTCGTTCGAGTCGACCGTCGTCTCGACCGCGATGCCGACGATCATCGGCGACCTCGGCGGGTTGCCGCTCTACTCGTGGGTCTTCTCGATCTACCTGCTGACCGCGACGGTCATGATGCCGATCTACGGACGGCTCGCCGACATCTACGGCCGCCGCCGCGTCCTGCTCATCGCGATCACGGTCTTCCTGGTCGGCGCGATCGCGTGCGGCTTCGCCCGGTCCATGCCGCAGTTGATCGCGGCGCGCGGCCTGCAGGGGCTCGGCGCCGCCGGGCTCGTGCCCATCGCGCTCACCGTGTCGGGCGACCTCTTCTCGCTCGAGGAGCGCGCCCGCGTCCAGGGGCTGTTCTCGGGGGTCTGGGGCACCGCGAGTCTCGTGGGGCCGCTGCTCGGCGCCTGGATGACGATGTCGCTCGGGTGGCGCTCGATCTTCACCATCAACATCCCGCTCGGCCTGATCGCCTTCACGCTCGTCGCCACGCAGATGATCGAGTCGCACGCGCCGCGGCCGGATCCGCTCGACCTCGCCGGGGCCGCGAGCCTCGCCGGCGGCGTGACGGCGCTCCTCTTCGCGGTGCTGCACCGCCCGGGAACCGCCGGCCTGAGCCTCCCGGCGCGCCTGGCCCTCTTCGCCGCGGCCGGCGGGTCGCTCTGGAACTTCCAGCGCCTTCAGTCGCGCCGCGAGCACCCGCTGATCCCGCCCACGCTCCTGCGCCGGATGCGCACCGCGGCGCCCTACCTGGGCGGCGTGCTCCTCGGCACCACGATCTTCGGCGTGGACACGTTCGTGCCGCTCTTCGTGCAGGGGGCTCGCGGCGGCACCGCGGGGGCCGCAGGCGCGGTCGTGACGCCGCTCGTCTTCTTCTGGGCCGTCTCGGCCACCGCCGCGGCGCGGCTGATCGTCCGCTTCGGCTTCCGCCGCACGGCGCGCTGGGGCGCGATCCTGATCCTGACCGGACTCGCGGGCCTCATGGTCGCCGCGGTCCTCAACGCGTCGGTGCCCTGGATCTCGGCGGCCTGCGCCGTCGTCGGCGCCGGACTCGGGCCCTCGTCGATGTCGCAGGTGCTCGCGATTCAGAACGTCGTGGGCGAGCGGGAGCGCGGCGTGGCCACGAGCCTCGTGCCGTTCTTCCGCGCGGTGGGCGGCTCGATCGGCGTCGGCGCTCTCGGCGGCCTGCTCGCCGTCGGCCTCGACCGGCGGCTGGGACCCGCGGCCGAGACCGCCGGCCGCCTGCTCTCGGCGGGCCCGGCGGGCGGCGAGGGCTCGGTCACCCCCGTCGCGTTCCGCACGGCGATCGAGGGCTCGCTCCTGCCCGTCTTCGGGATCCTCGCGGCGCTCGCCGTCCTCAACCTCTTCGTCGCGGGCCGCTTTCCGGAGCGGGCGGAGACCGGCGACGCGGAGCTGGTGGTCGAGGACGTGCCGCTTTCCGTCGATTGAGCTCGGCGTAGCCGTACGCGAGCGCGAGGCCGCGCCACGGCTTCCAGCGCTCCGACCACCGGCGCATCGCCGGCTCCTTGGCCCGGGCGCGCCGGCCGAGCAACCCCTGGGCGAGGTACTTCACGACGCCGAGGTCGCCCGCCGGGAAGACGTCCGCGCGGCCGAGCCCCCGCCACAGGCCGATCTCCGCGGTCCACCGTCCGACGCCGCGAAATGCCGTCAACGTTTCGATCGCGGCCTCGTCGTCGAGCCCGGCGATCTCCTCCTCGTCCAGCGCGCCGCTTTCGAACGCCTCGGCGAGCGCGAGAATGGCGCGCGCCTTCGAGTCCGACAGGCGGAAGCGGCGCATCGCCGCCGGCGTCTCCACGCCGAAGGCCCTCGGGAGCGGAAAAGCGAAATACGTCCGGCCGTCGAAGCGGGCCCGCTTCCCGAAGGTCTCGGCGAGCTCACGCCGGATGTCGTAGGCGAAGCGGAGATTGACCTGCTGGGCGAGGATCGCCGTGACGAGCGCTTCCCAGAGCGACGGCACGCCCGCGGCGCGCATCCCGGGGAAATCGCGGATCGCGGCACCGATGACGGGATCCGCCGCCAGCGCCCGGTAGAAAGGACGAACCGCCTGGCCGCCGCCGAGCGAGACCGACAGGATCCGCCGCGCCGCGGCAGCGACCTCGGGTGATCCCGCTCCGGGCCCCGTGAGCGTCCACGCGAGCACGGCGCGCGCGGGCGCGCCGACCTGCGACACCGAAAAAAGCGCTCCCGTGCGGCCGGCCGGCAGGAAACGGCGATACGTCACACCGTCGAAGAGATCGACGACCTCGGGGAAGCGCGCGTAGCGCTCGGCCGTGAGGGCGAGGGAGTAAGGCCGTTCCGGGACGAAGCGCCCGTGAGCCGTCAAGGGTCGAGACGATATCCTAGGCGCGCGGAAGGAGGCTCCCGATGCGGTTTCTGATGCGGCTCCTCATCAACGCCGCGGCCCTGTGGGTGGCGCTCAAGATCATTCCCGGCATCACCTACTCGTCCGACGACTGGGTGCCCTTCTTCGGCGTCGCCCTGATCTTCGGCGTCGTCAACGCCTTCATCCGCCCGATCGTGAAGCTGCTTTCGCTGCCCCTCATCATCCTGACGCTCGGGCTCTTCGCGCTCGTCGTCAACGGCCTGATGCTGCTCCTGACGAGCTCCCTCTCGGGCGCGCTCGGCCTGCACTTTCACGTCGAGGGATGCTGGACGGCAATCCTGGGAGCGCTGGTGGTGTCGATCGTCAGCGCGCTTCTGTCGACGTTTCTGGCCGAACCGGACTGAGACGGCCGGAGAGCACCGCCATGCGCCGCAGCCGCGCGGCGAGCTCTCCGCGCCATGCGTCGTCCGGCGCGCGCCAGCGCCAGTTGTCGGCGGGCGCCGAGGGCGTGTTCATGCGGGCCTCGCTGCCGAGGCCGAGCACGTCCTGGAGCGGCACCATCGCGCGCTCGGCGACCGAGTCGTAGGCCGCGCGGATCAGCGCCCACTCGATCTCGCGCCCGTCCGAGCCGAGGTAGTCCCAGACCCGCTCGCGCTCCTCGGGCTTCAGCGCCGCGTACCAGCCGCGCGCCGTGTCGTTGTCGTGCGTACCCGTGTAGACGACGGCGTTGGCGACGTGACGGTGCGGCAGGTACTCGCTGTCGGCGCCGTAGAACCCGAACTGGAGCACCTTCATGCCCGGGAATCCCAGCGCGTCGAGGAGCGCCCGGACGTCGTCGTCGATGTCGCCGAGGTCCTCGGCGAGGATCGGGAGGGGGCCGAGCGCTTCGCGGGCGGCGTCGAAGAGGAGCCGGCCGGGACCCGGCACCCAGCGGCCGCCGAGAGCCGTCCGCTCGACGGCCGGCACCGACCAGTACGCCGCGAACGCCCGGAAGTGGTCGATGCGCAGGAGGTCGCACGTCGCGAGGCACGCGCGGATCCGCGCGATCCACCAGCGAAAGCCCTCGTCCTCGAGGCGGTCCCACCGGTAGAGCGGGTTACCCCAGAGCTGGCCGGTGGCGCTGAAGTAATCCGGCGGAACGCCCGCGACGGCCATGGGGCGGCCCGCGCCGTCGAGCTCGAAGAGATCCTGGTTGGCCCAGACGTCCGCGCTGTCGTGCGCGACGTAGATCGGGATGTCGCCGACGAGCGCGATCCCGCGCGCCGCCGCACGCGCCTTGAGCCGCCGCCACTGGCGCGCGAAGACGAACTGGACGTATCGGTGGAAAGCGATCTCCTCGGCGAGCTCGGCGTCGGCGGCGGCGAGCGCGTCCGGGTCGCGGAACGCGAGGTCGGGTCCCCACTCGGTCCAGGCCCGCTCGCCGAATCGGCCCTTCAAGGCGGCGAAGCGCGCCCAGTCCTCGAGCCACGGCGTCTGCGCGGGAGCCGCCGCGAAGGCCTCGAGCTCTTCGCGCAGCGCCGGCGCCGCCTCGCCGCGGAACCGGTCCCACGACGCCCGCAGGCAGCGCTCCTTCCAGGCCCGGGCGGCCGCGTAGTCGACCCGGCCGTCGGCGTTCCAGGCAACGCCCGGATCCGCGACGCCGAGCAGGCCCTCTTCGGCGAGGAGCTCGGGCGAAATCAGGAGCGGATTGCCGGCGAAGGCCGAGGCGCTCGTGTAGGGCGAGTTGCCCGCCCCCGTCGGCCCGAGCGGCAGGACCTGCCAGAGCGTCTGGCCCGCCGCCTCCGCCCACGCCAGAAACCGCTCCGCGCCCGGCCCGACGTCGCCGATCGCGAACGGGCCGGGCAGCGAGGTCGGGTGGAGAAGGATTCCGGCAGCGCGGGTCACTACCCCGCCGCGGTGTAGCGCTTCGCCTCTCGGGCCCTGCCCCACCACAGCATCAACCCGGTCTCGTTCGGGTGGGCGAGGCTCGCGTGGAACGGCCGCAGGCGGAGCGTGTAGCCGAGGGCGCCGCCCGAAGGCTTGCGGTGCGTCAGACGAAACACGCCGACCTCGCCCTCGCGTCCCGCGGGCTCGAGGCGCACCGGCGTTCCCGATTCGAGCGTGCCGTCGGTCTCGACCGGGCCCTCGAAGAGCTCGACCGAGACGTCGGCGGCGTCGAGCGCCCCGAGGCGGACGCGCGCCTCGACGTCGAAGGCCGCCGCCGGCGGCAGCGACAGCGGGTCGGGGTCGACCGTCACCGGCTCGAAGGCGATCGACGGCCACGCCGCGCGGACGCGCTCCTTCCAGGCGACGAGACGCCGCAGCGGCTCACGGTCGACGCCTTTCAGCGCCCGGCGGTGGAACGCTCCGGGCACGTAGCACTGCTCGAGATACTCGCCGAGCATCCGGTCCGACGAGAAGGCGCGGGCGATCTTCGAGGCCGCGACGATCATGCGGTCGATCCAGCGCTGGGGCAGGCCCGAGGCGTCGCGGTCGAAGAACATCGGCAGCACGCGCTTCTCGAGCGTGTCGTAGAGCGACTGCACGATCTCCTCGTCGCTCGCGGCATCCTTCGCCTCGCCCACGATGAAGCCCGCCTCGTCGTGCGGCGCTTCGTCCCACCAGCCGTCGAGCACGGACAGGTTCAACGCGCCGTTCATCGCGGCCTTCATGCCCGACGTGCCCGACGCCTCGCGCGGACGCTCGGGCGTGTTCAGCCACACGTCGCAGCCGGCGACGAGCAGCCGCGCGAGCGCCATGTCGTAGTCCGCGAGAAAGGCGACGCGGCCCCGGAACTCCGGCCGTTCCGCCGCACGCGCGACGGCGCGCAGGAATTCCTTGCCCGCCTCGTCGCGGGGGTGCGCCTTGCCGGCGAAGAGAATCTGCACCGGCCGGCCGATCTGATGGAGGAGGTACTCGAGGCGCTTCGGTTCGCGAAAGAGGAGCGTGGCGCGCTTGTACGTCGCGAAGCGCCGCGCGAATCCGATCGTCAGCGCCCTCGGGTCGAGCGCCCGCATCGCTTCGGCCACTTCCTCCTCGCGGGCGCCGAGACGGCGTTTCTCCTCGGCGAGCTTGACGCGGCAGGCGGCGACGAGCCGGGCACGCTCGGCCTCGTGGGCCTTCCAGAACTCGAGCCGGTCGACGTCCTCGGGCTTGTCGAGCGCGCCCGTCGCCGCGATCGCGGGCGCCGTCCACGTCGCGGCGTGCACGCCGTTGGTGATCGGCCGGATCGGGACCTCCGAGAGCGGCAGGTCGGGCATGACGCCGCGCCAGAGCTTGCGCG
The DNA here is from genome assembly GCA_035500755.1 of Thermoanaerobaculia bacterium. Classification (GTDB taxonomy): domain Bacteria; phylum Acidobacteriota; class Thermoanaerobaculia; order UBA5066; family Gp7-AA6; genus DAHUXD01. The sequence goes on from DATJXB010000125.1 coordinate 10,165, forward strand.
ACACGCCGGCGTGCAGGCGCGAAACCGCGTTCTGGTGCGTCGACAGGCGCATCGCCAGGACCGCCATCGAGAAGAGCTCCCGCCCCGGCTCCCCGACTTCCCGGCCGAGGTCGAAGAACTCGTCGAAGGAGATCCCGAGCTCGTTGACGTAGCCGCCGAAGTACTTCCACAGAAGCTCCGGCGTGAAGACGTCGATCCCGGCCGGCACCGGCGTGTGCGTCGTGAAGATGTTGCCGGTCGTCGCGACCTCGCGCGCTTCGGCAAAGGACAGGTGCTCTTCCTGGACGAGCCGCCGGATCTTCTCGAGCGAGACGAACGCGGCGTGCCCCTCGTTGATGTGCCGGATCGTCGGCCAGACGCCGACTTTCTCGAGGGCGCGCGAGCCGCCGATGCCGAGCACGATCTCCTGCTGGAGGCGCGTCTCGTGGCCGCCCCCGTAGAGCCGCGCCGTGACCTCGCGGTCGGGAGGCTCGTTTTCCGGGAGGTTCGAGTCGAGCAGGAGCAGCGGCACGCGGCCCACTTTGGCCACGCGCACCAGCAGGTGCACCGTACGTCCGGCGAGGTCGACCGTCACGACGGGCGGGCTGCCGTCGGGGGTCTCGGCGATCGAGAGCGGCAGGTCGTCGGGCTCGAGCACCGGGTAAGCCTCGTTCTGCATCCCGTCTTCGTCGACCACCTGCCGGAAGTAACCCTCGCGGTAGAAGATCCCGACGCCGATCAGCGGGACGCCGAGGTCGCTCGAGGACTTCAGGTGGTCGCCGGCGAGCACGCCGAGACCGCCGGCGTAGATCGGCAGGATCTCCGTCAACCCGAACTCGGCCGAGAAGTAGGCGATGCGCTCGCCTCGCGCGACGAGCTCGCGGGCGGCCGGGTGCCGCGGCTCGGTCAGGTCCTCCTCCGTCAGGCGCCGGACCATCGCGAGGAGCTCTTCCTGGTAGACCGGGTCCTCGGCCGCGCGCCACAGGCGCTCCGCCGGCACTTCCCGGAAGAGCCGCACGGGGTTGCCGCCCGCTCGCCTCCAGGCGTCCGGGTCGAGCACCTCGAAGAGCGCGCGCAGGTCGGCGCGCCACGTCCATCGCAGGTCGTGGGAGAGGGAGAAGAGAGGAAGGAGCTTCTCGGGAACTCCGGAGACCCGATACGCTTTTTCGAGAACGGGTGTCACGACTCAACCGGTAGTGTAGCAGACCCCTTCCGGGCACTAAGCCCTGTGGGCTCAGGACTCTGCGGACAGTTCCGCGGGCTGAACGTCGGTCACCTTGACGGAGAGCTTTTCCCCGAGCGCGAGAAAGCGTTTGACCCATTGCCGCGCCTCGGCGCCCGGCTCGCGCCGCCACTCGGGCAGGAGGCTCTGGAGCGCGTGGTAGTAGACGTTCTGGACCTTCCAGAAGTCGACTTCGAACGGCAGCTGCCGCGCCAGGTCGACGACGGCCTCGAGCTCCTCCAGGCGAGGCAGCGTCGCCGGCCCCTCGCGGAGTCCCCCGGCCAGCCGCTCGAGCGCCGCGTCGATCGCCAGGCCGAGCCCGTCCTCGTGGAGCGAGACGCCGACGTGGCGCGCTTCCTCGACGAGCGCGGACAGCCGCGCCGGATCCGGACCGGGCGGCTGCAGGGCGCTCCGAAGTCCCGTGTTGAGCGCGAGCTCGGCCGCCAGCCGCAGCCCGCGCGGCTGCGCGATGCCGTGCCCGGAGAGAAACCGCATCAGGGGCGCGTTCTCCTCGTAGAGCTCGCGGTAGACGCCGTCGGCCGACTCGAGCACCGTCGACAGGATGCGCGCGAGGACCTTCTGCTGCTCGTCGCGGAAGAGCAGGCGCAGCGTGTAGACGCCGGACCCGAAGACCCGGTCGACCTGGCGGAGCGTCTCGGTCAGGTCGGCCTTGCGGAAGGGCTCGAGCACGTTCGCGGCCGCCGTCTCGTAGCTTTCCTCCCCCGGAAACGCGATCGCGCCGCCGGAGAGGTTGTGGTCGCCGAGGTGCAGGACGCCGAAGGCGAACTCGCCCGACTCTCCCGTGATCTCCGAGCGAATGCGCGCGCGGCCCACCGCCACGCGCGCCCGGCCGCTCGCCGCGCGCCGGGAGTCGAGGCGGAAGACGTCGTAGCAGTAGACGCGGTCGGACTCGGCGTAGTCGGAAAAGAGCGAGCTGACGCCGTAGTGCGCGCCGACCTTCGCGAGCGACACGACCGCCGGCCGCACCGAGTCTTCGTAGAGACGCCGGCCGTCGCCGACCTCGGCCTCGTTGCTCCGCGCCTTCTCGAGGATCGCCAGGAACGGCTCTTCGAGCCCGGGTCCGAAGAGCTCGCCCGCCAGCTGCAGGACGCGTCCCGCGTACTGGATCACCTGCCGGGCTTCGATCCCGCCGACGTCGTCGAAGAACCAGCCGCAGCTCGTGTACATCAGGAGCGCGTGGCGCTGCATCTCGAGGAGCTTCAGGATCTCGGTCCGCGCCGCCGCGTCCGTCGGCCGCAGAGCGTGGGTCACCAGAAAGCGGTCGACCGAGTCGGGCGAGCGGTCGAGCAGGACGTCGACGTAGGCGTCGCGCGCCGCCCACGGCTCTCTCAGCAGGGCCGCCGCGCGCGCCTCCCACGGCTCGGCGAGGGTGTCGCGCAGGGCGTCGAGCGCTTCGCGCAGGGGCGCGCGCCAGGCCTGGTTCCAGCCGGGATGCGCGCCGGACTGGCAGCCGCAGTCGGACCGCCAGCGCTCCACGCCGTGGGCGCAGCTCCAGGACGTGCTCTCGTGGATCCTCGCCTCGTGGGTCGGCGGGTGGTTCTCGAGGAACTCGCCGTAGTTGGTCAACCGCGCGAGCCGTTTCTCGGCGAGCGTGTGGAGAGCGTAGGCGAGCGCCATGTCGCCGTGGCGATGGTGGTGGCCGTACGTTTCCCCGTCGGTCGCGACGTGGACGAGCTGCGCGCGGTCCGCGCTCTCGCCGAAGGCGCCCGCGAGCCTCTCGGCGAATCGCTCGCCCGTCGTCAGCAGGCGATCGAAGGCAATGGCGCGCGACACGGGTCCGTCGTAGAAGAAGACGGCGATCGACGCGCCGGACGGAAGCGTCACGCGGTAGGGCCGGGTCGGGTCGACCTTTTCCGCCGCGACCTCGGCCCACGCGTCCTCGCCGATCTTGCGGACGTGGCTCGCCTGGTGCGGCGCGAGGATCGTGAAGGCGATGCCCTCGGCCGCGAGTGCCTCGAGGCTCGCCAGGTCCACCGCCGTCTCGGGGAGCCACATCCCTTCGGGCGCGCGGCCGAAGCGGCGGCGGAAATCCCGAACGCCCCAGACCACCTGCGTCTTCCGGTCGCGCGCGTTGGCGAGCGGGAGGATCGCGTGGTTGTAGGCCTGCGCCAGCGCCGAGCCGTGGCCCGAGAATCGGCGCGCGCTCTCGGCGTCGGCCGCCAGGATCGCGCGGTAGACGTCGGACTCCTTTTCCTCGAGCCACGACAGGAGCGTCGGGCCGAAGTTGAAGCTCATGGAGGCATAGTTGTTGACGATCGACACGATCCGGTTCTCGCCGTCGAGGATCCGCGCATTGGCGTTGGGCGCGTAGCACTCGGCCGAGATCCGCTCGTTCCAGTCGTGGTACGGGTAGGCCGACGGCTGTCCTTCGATCGCCTCCAGCCACGGGTTCTCGCGCGGCGGCTGGTAGAAGTGGCCGTGGATGCAGACGTACCGTTGCATGGGCGCCCCCGGGTTACTTCGCGGCGGCGAAGGGCTCGTCCTCGACGGATTCCCCGGCGGGCTCCTCGAGCTCGGCCTCGAGCGCGTCGTCGAACGGCGCCTCCTCGCCGGGCTTGAAGAACAGCGCCCCGAGCGGCGGGAGCGTCAGCGAGAGACTCTGCGCGCGGCCCTGCACGGCCACCGGGAGCGCGACGGCGCGGCCGCGGTTGCCGACGCCGCTGCCGCCGTACTCGACCGCGTCGCTGTTCAGGATCTCGACCCAGTCGCCGGGGACGTCCACACCCACGAGGTAGTCGTGGCGCGGCACGGGCGTGAAGTTGAAGACGGCCGCGATGCGGTCGCGCGCCCCCTTCCCGCGGCGCTCGAGCGAGACGACGCTGTGGTCCGCGTCGTGGCAGTCGATCCATTCGAAGCCGCGCGGGTCGAAGTCGAGCTCGTGCAGCGCCGCCTCGGCCGCGTAGAGCCGGTTCAGGTCGCGGACCCAGAGCTGCAGACCCGCGTGTCGCGGCCGCTCGAGCAGGTCCCAGTCGAGGCTCGTGTCGTGGTTCCACTCCCGCCACTGCCCGATCTCGCCGCCCATGAAGAGGAGCTTCTTGCCCGCCTGCGCCCACATGTAAGCGAAGAGCAGCCGCAGGTTCGCGAACTGCTGCCACTCGTCGCCCGGCATCTTCGACAGCAGCGACCGCTTCAGGTGCACGACCTCGTCGTGGGACAGCGGCAGCACGAAGTTCTCGGAGTACTGGTACATCCGACGGAACGTCAGGTCCGTGTGGTGGAACTTCCGGAAGACCGGGTCGAGCTCCATGTAGTCGAGAGAGTCGTTCATCCAGCCGAGATCCCACTTCATGTCGAAGCCGAGGCCGCCGACGTACGTCGGGCGCGAGACCATCGGCCACGCCGTCGACTCCTCGGCGATCATGACGACGCCGGCGTGACGCTCCTCGACCTCGTCGTTCAAGCGGCGCAGCAGCGAGATCGCCTCGAGGTTCTCCCAGCCGCCGTACTTGTTCGGGATCCACTCCCCCGCCTTGCGCGAGTAGTCGAGGTGGAGCATCGAGGCCACCGCGTCGACCCTCAGGCCGTCGGCGTGGTAGCACTCGAGCCAGTAGAGGGCGGAGGACAGAAGGAAGCTGCGGACCTCGGCGCGGCCGTAGTTGAAGATGCAGCTCGACCAGTCCGGGTGGTAGCCCTGCCGCCAGTCGGCGTGCTCGTAGAGGTGCGTGCCGTCGAAGTAGACGAGGCCGTGCTCGTCGGACGGGAAGTGCGACGGCACCCAGTCGAGGATGACGCCCACGCCCGCCTGATGGAGCGTGTCGATCAGGTACATCAGGTCCTGCGCCGTCCCGAAGCGGGAGGTCGGCGCAAAAAAGCCGGTGACCTGGTAGCCCCAGGAGCCCGCGAACGGGTGCTCCATCAGCGGCAGAAGCTCGACGTGCGTGAAGCCCATGTCGAGCGCGTGGCGCGCGAGCGGCGCGGCCGCCTCGCGGTAGGTCAGCGGCCGGTTCTTTTCCTCCGGCACGCGGCGCCACGAGCCGAGGTGCACTTCGTAGATCGACATCGGCGCCGAAGGCGCCTGCGCGGCCGCGCGCCCGGCGATCCACTTGTCGTCGCGCCAGCGGTAGTCGAGGTCCCATACGACCGAGCCCGTGCGCGGCGGCACTTCGTGGCGGACGGCATACGGATCGGCCTTGTCGACGCGGTATCCCTGGAGCTGCGACACGACGTGGTACTTGTAGACCGCGCCCCGCCCGAGGCCCGGGACGAACGCTTCCCACACGCCCGACGCGCCGAGCGGCGCGAGCGGGTGCCGGCCGTCCTCCCAGCCGTTGAAGTCGCCGATCACCGACACCTCGGCGGCGTTGGGCGCGAAAACGGCGAACGAGGTCCCGTCCACGCCGTCCACGGTGCGCGGGTGCGAGCCCAGGCGCTCCCAGAGGCGCAGGTGCGTGCCCTCGTTGAAGAGGTGGAGGTCCTCGGGCGTCAGCAGCGGCGCGTCGTGCCGGGACGTGCCGGCGCGCGCGGCCGCTTCGGGGCGTCGTTTCTCGGCCAGGGCAACCTCCGTCGCTCGCCGCGCAGTCTACCGCGCCGCCTCGGAGCGATCGGGGATAATGCGCCGCGATGGACGGCGCCGCCCTCGTCGTGACCGACGGTCTCTTCGCGACGGCCCACGCGAAGACCGCGCACGGGCTCGTCCGCGGCACCAACCGCTACCGCGTCCTCGCGGTGGTCGACGGGCCGGCCACCGCGGGGCGCGACGCCGGCGAGGTCCTCGACGGCGTCCGGCGCGGGATCCCGATCTACGCCACGATCGCCGACGCCCTCGCCGCGCTCCCGGAGAAGCCGGCGCTTGCCGTCGTCGGCGTGGCGACCTCGGGCGGCCGCGTGACGCCCGGCCTGCGGAGCCTCCTCGCCGAAGCGCTCGAATCCGGCCTCTCGGTCGTCAACGGCCTGCACGAGTTCCTCGCCGACGACGCGCGGCTGGCGGAGCTCGCCGCCCGCAAGGGCCTGACCATCCGCGACGTGCGGAAGACGGCCCCGCGCACGGAGCTCCACTTCTGGAGCGGCGAGATCCTGTCGGTCGAGGCGCCGCGCCTCGCCGTCCTCGGCACCGACTGTGCGATCGGCAAGCGCACGACCGCGCGATTCCTGCTCGAGGCCTGCCGCGCCACCGGGATCCAGACCGAGCTCATCTTCACCGGCCAGACCGGCTGGATGCAGGGCGAGCCGTTCGGCTTCGTCTTCGACTCGATCCCGAACGACTTCGTCTCGGGAGAGCTCGAGCACGCGATCGTCTCGTGCTGGAAGGCGCGCCGCCCCGAGCTGATCCTGCTCGAGGGGCAGTCGGCGCTGAGGAACCCGTCCGGTCCCTGCGGCTCGGAGTTCCTGCTCTCCGGCCGCGCCGCCGGCGTCATCCTGCAGCACGCGCCGGCCCGCACCTTCTACGAGGACCTCGAGGAGTTCGGCCTGCGCATCCCGCCGGTCGCCGACGAGATCGAGCTGATCCGTCGCTACGGTTCCCGCACGCTCGCGGTCACGTTGAACGGCGAGGGGATGGCCCCCGAGGCTCTCCGCGCCGAGCAGCAGCGCCTGCGCTGGCGCCTCGGCATCCCGGTCGTCCGGCCGCTCGAGGAGGGTGTGGGCGAGCTCATCCCGGTCGTCCGCGAATTCCTGGCGAGCGAGGCCCGGCGGTGAGGATCCGGCGGGCGGCGTGCCGCGTCGAGCGCTTCGCCCTGACGCGCCCGTACGCGATCGCCGGACAGGACACGCTCTCCGAAGTCGAGAACGCCGTCGTCCGCATCGAGACCGACTCGGGCCTCGTCGGGCTCGGTGCGGCCTCCCCCGGCGAGCACGTCACGGGCGAAACGTTCGAGGCGTGCCGCGCCGCCCTCGAAGGCGACCGGCTGGACTGGCTCGTCGGCCGCGACGCCCTCGCCTACAACGCACTCTGCCGCGAGGCCGCGACCCGCACCGCCGCGACCCCGGCCGCCCGCGCCGCGATCGACATCGCCCTCCACGATCTCGCCGCGCGCCACCTCGGCCTGCCGCTCGCCGACCTGCTCGGCCGCGCCCACGAGGCGCTCCCGACGTCGATCACGATCGGCATCAAGCCCGTCGCCGAGACGCTCGCGGAAGCCGACGAGTACGTCGGGCGCGGGTTCCGGGTTCTCAAAGTCAAGATCGGGGACGCGCTCGACCTCGACGTGGAGCGCCTGGTCCGGCTGCGCGAACGCGTCGGCCCCGAGGTCCTCGTCCGCGTCGACGCCAACATCGGCTACACGATCGAGGAGACGGCTCGTTTTTTCGAGCGCACGGCGCCGCTCCAGATCGAGCTCGTCGAGCAGCCCGTCCCGCGCGAAGCGTTCGAGGAGATCCGGACGCTGGCGCCGCGCCGCCGCGCCCGCATCGCCGCCGACGAAAGCCTGCACGGCGAGAAGGACGCCCTGGCCCTCGCCACGCCTCCCGGCGAGCCCGCGTGCGGCATCTACAACATCAAACTCATGAAGTGCGGCGGCGTGCGCCCCGCGATGCGCATCGCGGCGATCGCCGAGACGGCCGGCATTGCGCTCATGTGGGGCTGCATGGACGAGAGCCGCATCTCGATCGCCGCGGCGCTCCACGCCGCGTTCGCCTCCCCGGCCACGCGCTTCCTCGACCTCGACGGCTCGCTCGACCTCGCCCGCGACGTCGTCACCGGCGGCTTCACGCTCGAAGGCGGCGTGATGCGCACGCTCGACGCGCCTGGACTCGGGGTCGAGCCGATCGGCTGAGGCCGCTCCTTCTCGCGGCGCTCTCTCGCCGCGTCACCCGAACGCCGGCGTTTCGCCGCGGTACGGCAGCCAGACGAGGGACACGCGGCGCACGGTGACGTCCGACTTCTTCGGCCGCAGCGTCAGCGCCTCGAGCTTCTCCGCCGCGGGGTCCGTGGCGGCGGCCGACGCGGCGAGCTCCGCCTGGAGCTCCCCGTCGAGATCCCGGATCTGCTGCTCGACGGCGGACGCGGACTCCTCGGCGCGCCCGACGTCGCCCGCCTGCTTCATCGTCCGCCCGGCGCCGCGCGCCGCGGTCGTCGCCTTCCCGATCGTCGTCGCGGAGATGGCCCTCCGCCCGAAGAGGGCGCCGAGAACCGTCGCCCCGACCGAGATCGCGGTCTGGACGCCGGCCTGCGTCGCCTCCTGCTTTTCCCGCGCGACCGTCTGTTGCGCGCGGCGCAGGCGCTCCTGGAGCGCCCCCAATCGAGGGGCGTACTTCTGGCGCAGGGCGTCGGCCGCCGCGTCGCGCCGCTCGCGGGCGCCCTGCTGCAGCCGGCCTCGAAAATCCGCTTCGCTCTCGCCCGGCTTCGACACCTCGCCCGAAGACGGGCTCTTCCAGAGCGCGAGCGCGCACTCGCGATAGATCCAGGTCGCGAAGTCCCTGCCCCAGCCGTCATAGCTCGCCGCCAGACCGGCGGCCGCCGGCAGCGCCGCAAACCCGGCGCCCTTCTCGGCGTCGCCTTCGAGATCCCCGACCGTAAACGCCGGCTCCGCCGCGGCGGCCCACGCGATCTCGTCCCCGGCGGGCGCGAGGCGCGCGAGCGTCTCGGTCGTGGCGACGCCGAGCTTCGCGTCGGCGAAGTGCGCCTCGGCGACGGCGAGCACCGCGGGCCGATAGACCAGCCCTTCCCCGGAGCCCCGCACGGGGACGAACGCCTGGGCGATCGCCGGGGGCAGGACCGGCCGCGCGGCCGATGACGACGGCGCGGAGACCGTCGATCTCGGCGCGCCAGCCGGCGGCGCTTCGCCCCGCCGCGGATCCATCAGCGTCTTGATCTGGGCGCGCGTCAGCGGGCCGCGCAGGTAGGAGAGCGCCCAGCGCGTCTCGAAGAGCTCGGGAGCGTCCTCATGGACGTTGTTCAGCAGGAAAACGCGGTTGCCGAGGCCGGCCAGGAGCCGCTCCATCTTTCCGCGGTCGAACTTCTGCGCCGCCCCCGCCGCGGCGCCCTCGAGGCCCTCGAGAACGCGCGCCTTGTCGCGCTCGGTCTGGAGCCGCCCGAGAAACCACGTCCCCGCGTTCGAGAGTCCCTTGTAGTCGAGGTCGACCGGGTTCTGCGTGGCGAGCACCAGGCCGAGCCCGAACGCGCGGGCCTGTTTCAGAAGAGTCAGAAGAGGCGTCTTGGCGGGCGGATTCGCCACCGGCGGGAAGTAGCCTGCGATCTCGTCCATGTAGAGGACCGCGCGCAGGCTCGTCGTCCCGGTCTGGGCGCGCATCCACGCGAGCGTCTGGTTCAGCAGCAGGGTCACGAAGAACATGCGCTCGGCGTCCGACAGATGAGCGATCGAGAAGATCGACACCCGCGGCTTGCCCGAGCTCGTGCGCAGCAAGCTCCCGACCTCGAGCGGCTCGCCCTCGAGCCAGGGCGCGAACCCCGGCGCCGCGAGCAGGCCGTTGACGCGCCTCGCGAAGGCGAACCGCTCCTTCGCCGGAAAGAACGACTCGAGCTCGAAGACCCCGACGCGCGTCACCGGCGGCGTCTGCAGGCGGCCGATCAGTCCCGCGAGGTCGAGGTCCTCGCCCTTCTTCCAGGCCTCCGCGAGGATCGTCGACAGGAGGACGTGCTCGCGGCTCTGGAGCGGGTCGGCGTCGACGCCGAGGAGCCCGAGAAGGCCGGTCACGGTCGAAGCGATGCGGTCGCGAAAGGCCTCGTCGTCGTCGCGAGCCGCCGCCGGCGGCGCCTCGAACGAGCGGAGGATCGACACCGGCAGCCCCGCCTTCGAGCCGGGCGTGTAGATCGCGAAGTCCGCGGCGTCCTTCAGCCGCTGGATCCGGGCGCCGTCCTCGCCCCACTCGGCGAGACCCTTCTTCCAGAACGCGGCCTGGCCGCGGGCGTAGTCGTCGGGCGACACGCCCTGGCGCGCCGCGTCGTCCTCGTTGATCCACGGACGAAAGTCCTCGGGAGCGAGGTTCGGAAAGCTCAACAGAAGGTTACAGAGATCGCCCTTGGGATCGATCAGAATGGCCGGGACGCCGTCGATCGCCGCTTCCTCGATGAGGGACAGGCAGAGACCCGTCTTGCCGCTGCCGGTCATCCCGACGCAGACCGCGTGCGTCACGAGGTCGCGCGAATCGTAGAGGACGAGGTCGTCGCGGCGCGATTTCGCTGCCGGGTCGTACGTCTTGCCGAGATAGAACACGCCGAGCTTCTCGAAATCCGGCATGACCCGGAATCATAGCGAGAACGTCCGCCTTTTCGACTACACTCCGCTCGACCTTGGCGGAGACGGCGGCCTGATCAACACGAAACTCGCGAACCGCTACGAGATCCTCGGCGAACTCGGACGCGGCGGCATGGGCGTCGTCTACCGCGCCCGCGATCCCCTGTTGAATCGCGAGGTGGCGATCAAGCTGATCTCCTCGACCGATCTCACGCCCGAGATCGAGGAGCGCTTCCAGCGCGAGGCCCAGGTCGTCGCGCAGATGGACCATCCCGCGATCGTGCCGATCTACGACTTCGGCCGGCACGAGGGCTCGCTCTTCTTCGTCATGCCGGTCGCGAGCGGCACGAACCTGCTCCGCCTGATCCGCGACCAGTCGCTCCACCTTGGCGAGGTCGTCGACATCGGGATCCAGGCCGCCGACGCGCTCGACTACAGCCATTCCCGCGGCGTCGTCCACCGCGACATCAAGCCGGCCAACATCATGGTCACGCGCGAGGAGGGCTCCGGCGCCCGCGTGCGCGTGATGGACTTCGGCCTCGCCCACGCGACGACCGAGTCGCGCCTGACCAAGACCGGCACGCTCGTCGGCACGGTCGCCTACCTCTCGCCCGAGCAGGTGGCGTCCCGCGCCTTCGACGGGCGCTCCGACATCTACTCGCTCGGCGTCGTCCTCTACGAGTGTCTCGTCGGCGAGCCGCCGTTCACGGGTGAGGTGCAGTCGATCCTCTACCGCATCGTCCACGAGGTGCCGCAGCCGCCGCGCGCGCTCGGCGCCGAGATCCGCGAGGAGCTCCAGGACGTGATCCTGCGGTGCCTCGAGAAGGATCCCGGCAAGCGCCCGCAGAAGGCGAGCCAGGTTTCGGAGGCGCTGCGCCGCCACAAGTCGAGCCTCGCGACCGACGAGTTCCGGATGTCGGTCGTGCTTTCGGCCAGCCGCGTCATCCAGAGGCCGTCGCTGTCGGTCTTCGTGGGCCGCGAGAAGGAGTTCGCCGAGCTCCAGCGGCGCTTGAACGCCGCGATCTCCGGCGACTGCCAGTTCGCCGTCGTCGCCGGCGAGCCCGGCATCGGCAAGACGCGCCTGCTCGAGGAGCTCAAGAACCTCGCGATCGCCCGCAAGATCCGGGTCCTCTACGGCCGCTTCGTCGAGCAGGACCGGTCCTTCTCCTATCAGGGCTTCTACGAGCTCATCCAGGACTACTTCCGCGCGCGCGACAGCGGCGGGTCGGGCGAGCGCCCCGACTTCTCCGACCTCGCGGCCGATCTCGTCGCCCTCTTTCCGCAGCTTTCCGAGATCTCGGAGCTGCGCTCCGCCGTCGGCGGCGACTCGCGGATCGCGATCTCCGCCGCCGAGCGCAAGGTCGAGGACCGGATCCAGATCTTCGAGCTCCTCGCCCGCACCCTCACCCGGATCGCCGGCGGAAAGCCGCTCGTCCTGATCCTCGAGAATCTCCATGGCGCGGAGATCTCGATCGAGGCGCTGCAATACATCGTCCGGCGCCTCGGCCCGACGCCGACCCTGATCGTGGGCAGCTACCGCCAGACCGAGACGGACAAGCGCCACCCGCTGACCCGGATGCTCGACTCCTTCGTCGACGACCCCCGGTTCGTCTCGCTGACGCTGCCGCCCTTCTCGCCCTCGGAGCACCGGTCGCTCGTGGAATCGCTCGTCGGGGCGCCGCAGGTTTCGGAGACGCTCGTCGGCCGGTTGCGCGACGCCACCGAGGGCAACCCGTTCTTCACCAAGGAGCTGATCCGTTCGCTGATCGAGCAGGGCTTGATCGCGCGCGACGACACGGGGGCCTGGGCCTTCTCGAGCCGGGCCGAGATCTCGGCCGATGCCCTGCCCGCGACGATCCAGCAGGCCGTCGAGAAACGGATCGAGCGGCTTCCCGAGGAGCTCCGCGACCTGCTGTCGATCGCCTCGGTCCTCGGCAAGACCTTCGACTCGCGCGACCTCGAGACGCTCGCCGAAGAGGCGTCGCGCGTCGAGGACTCGATCGACCGCCTGATCCTCGAGGGCATTCTCGAGGAAGACCGCGAGTCGCGCGGCGACCGGCTGGCGTTCGCGAGCGGCATCGTGCGCGACGTGCTGTACGCCGCGCTCTCGCGCCGGCGCCGCCGCTCGCTCCACCGGAAGTACGCCGAGTTGATCGAGAAGCGCGCCGCCGGTCGCCTCGAGCGCGTCTATCCCGAGCTCGTCCACCACTACTGGCAGGGCGACGTCCCGGACAAGACCGTCGAGTACGGGTTGAAGCTCGCCCAGAAGAGCCTCGACACGTTCAATCCGGAAGACGCGACCCGGGTCGCGAAGATCGCGCTCGAGTTTCTCGAGGACGAGGAGTGGTCCGGCGAACCGTCCCTCGAGGGCGAGGCACGGCTCGTCCTGGCGCACGGCCAGCGGATGACGGGCAACGTCGACGGCGCCCTCCGCGAGGCCGAAGCGGCCGCCAAGGTGTTCGACACGGCGAAGAAGCCCGCCCGGTCCGTCGCGGCGATCGTCTTCGCCGCGGAGGCCGCCTGGCAGGCCCGCCGCATCGACGACGCCCGCCGGTGGGTCGAGCGCGGCATCGAGGCCGCCCGCGACGCGCGCGAGACCGAGCCCCTGACCAAGCTGCTCTCGCTCGGCGCGACCGTCGCCAACCTCCGCGGCGAGCACGCCAAAGCCACGGCCTACCAGGCCGAGGCGGAAGCGCTGACGCCGCGGGAGAAGGCGAGCGCGGACGCCATCCCGCGCGGCGGCACGCTCGTCGTGGCCATGCCGAGCCCGGTCGCCGCGACCGAGCCCGCCGTCTACGACACGACGGAAGAACACGAGGTCCTCGCCAACGTCTTCGAGACGCTCGTGACGGTCGACCCGCAGGGCAACCTGACCGGACGGCTCTGCGAGCGTTGGACGATGGAGGACGGCGGCGGCGCGATGGTGTTGCACCTGCGCCGGGGCGTCGTTTTCTCCGACGGATCCGCGCTGACGGCCGCGGCGGCCAAAGCGGCGCTCGAGCGCTCGATCCGCCTCTCGCGCGAGGTCCTGCCGGCGGCCTTCACCGCCGTCGCGGGCGTCACGGATTTCCTGGAAGGCCGCGCCCGCGACGTCGCCGGCCTCGAGGCGGCGGCCGAGGACCTACTCCGCATCCGCCTCGACCGGCCGGTGCCGATTCTCCCGTCGCTCCTGACCGACGGCCGCACCGCGATCGCGGCCGGCGGCGCCGGATCCGACGGCTCGCCGATCGGCACGGGGCCATTCCGCGTCGTCTCCCACACGCCTCAGGCGACCGTGCTCGAGCGCAACCCGCGCCACTGGAAGCAGCCCGGCCCCCCGCTCGACCGCATCGAGTTCCGCACCTCGCTCTCGCCCGCGCAGATCGCCGAGGGGATCCGGTCCGGAAGCCTCGACGTGGCGCGCGACCTGCTGCCGCAGGACCTCGAGGCGCTGCTTCGAGAGCCGCGCCTGCGCGGCGGCCTCGTCGAGACGATCAAGAAGAACGCCTACTTCGCCGTCTTTCACCAGGCGAGCCCGGCCGGCTCGAACGCGGCGCTGCGCACGGCTCTGGCGGGACTCGCCCGGACGCAGGATTTCGTCTGGGGCGCGCTCGGCCGGTTCGCGCTGCCGGCGACCGGCGTCATCCCGCCGGGAATCCTCGGCCACGATCCGGGCCGACGCCAGGCGCACCTCCCTCGAGAGAAGGCCGTCGAGATGATCAAGGCCGCCGGCTTCACGGCGCCCGTGCGCCTGCGCGCGGTGGTCCACCCCATCCTGCAGAACCAGTACGCCGCGCTGACGCAGGCGCTCCTGCGCCTCTGGGCCGAGGTCGGCGTCGAGGTCGAGGTCGCGACGACGACGATGCCCGCGTACCTCGACGCGTGGAACGCCACCTCCGGCGTCGACGTCCTGATCGGCCGCTGGATCGCCGACTACGACGACCCCGACAACTTCACCCACAACCTCTTCCACTCCGCGAGCGGCCGGCTGCGCAACTACTTCTCCTCCCCCGAGATGGATCGCCTCCTCGACGGCGCGCGCGCCGAGCCCCGCTCGCCGGCCCGCGAAGCGCTCTACCGGCGGATCGAGCACGACCTGCTCGACTCGGGGATCCTCGTGCCCCTCTTCCACGACGTCGGCTATCGCATCGCGAGCCCGGCGGTCCGCGGGATCCAGCTCCACGCGACCGCGCCGTACGTCAACTACGACGAGCTCGGCAAGGCCGAAGTCGCGCCGCCGGGCGAGGCGGCCGACCGGCCCGCCGGCGGCGGCATCCTCCACGTGCCGATCCAGGGCGTCGTGCGCAGCCTCGATCCCGCGCTGACGAGCACCGTCGAGCAGGCCGACGTGCTGCCGAGCGTGTTCGAGACCCTGACGTGGGCCGTCGAAGGCACGCGCATCGTGCCCTGGCTGGCCTCCGAGGTCCGCATGGAGAACGAAGGCGCGCGCTTCCGCATCCGCCTGCAGTCGGGCGTGCGCTTCCACGACGGCCGGCGCCTGACGGCGCGCGACGTGCGCCACTCCTGGGAGCGGCTCCTCCTGAGCAGCGCGAGCGAGAGCCGGTACGTGCTCTCCGTCATTCAGGGCGCCGGGCGGCTCCTCGAGGGCAATGGCACCGACCTCGCCGGATTCCACATCGTGTCGCCGACGGAGTTCGTCGTCGACCTCGACAAGCCCGTGCCCTTCTTCCCGGCGATGATTTCTTACGCGGCGACGGCCGTCCTGCCCGAGGGAACGGGGGCCATCGGGACGAGTCTTCGCGAAGGCGTCGTCGGCACCGGCGCCTTCCGCGTCGTCAGCTTCGAGTCCGGCCGCCGGTTCGAGCTCGAGCGCAATCCGACCTACTGGCGCGGGGACCGCCCGCGCAGCGACGGGATTGTCTTCCACTTCGGCATCCCGCCGGAGGAGGTCCGCAACGAGTTCCTCGCGGGACGCCTGTCCATGGCGCGCGACCTGCTTCCCGCCGATGCCGAGGCGTTCCGGCACGACCCGCGGTTCGCGTCCGGCTACCGCGAGAGCCCGCGCCTGACCACCTACTTCGTGATCTTCAGCAACCGGCGCGGGCCGCTGCGCGACGTCGAGGCGCGCCGCGCGCTGGCCCGGGCCCTGAACACGGCCAGCCTGGTGCGCCGCACGCTCGGGCGGCTCGCGATTCCCGCCCACGGCCTGATTCCGCCGGGCCTGCTCGGCTACTCGGCGGCCGGACCGGCCTCCGGCGCGCGCGCTTCGGGCGACTCGGCCGCGTCCGACAGTTCGGTCGAGGCAACGGTGTCGCGCGAGAGCGTCGACCTCGTCGCCGCCGTCCATCCCATCTTCTTCGGCGAGTTTTCCAACTACTTCCGCGAGCTCGGCGACGCCTTCCGCGAGCTCGGCTACCGCCTGCGCCCCGCCAACCGGACGATGGCCGAGTACCTGAAGCTCTCCGACGCGGGGAACGCGGATCTCGACGTCGGCCGGTGGACCGCGGACTACCCGGACACGGACACCTTCCTGTACGGCTGCCTGCACTCCTCGTCGGGCGCCTATCGAAACTACCTGAGCTCGCCCGAGCTCGACCGCCTCGCCGAACAAGGCCGGGTCGAGACCGACCCGCGCGTGCGGCACTCGATCTACCGTCAGGCCGAAGATCTGCTCGCGCGGGACGCGCTCATGGTCCCGCTCTTCCACGACCAGGTCTACTGCTTCGCGCGCCCGGAGGTCGAGGGACTGACGACGATCGGACAGTCCAACGCCGTGATCCCTTACGAAGACCTCTGGCTGCGGCGCTGACGCCGCGGCGCGGGCCGGCGAGCGGAGCTAGCTCGCGGCCTTGCCCTGGATCCTGAGCGCGCCGCTCTCGACCCAGTGCGCCAGCGCGCGGCGGATCCGGTAGGAGTCGCTCGCGACCGCCGCCTCGCAGTCGAGCGCCGTCCCGCCCTGGCTGGCGCGCTCCCAGACGGCCTGGAGAAAACTGCCGTCCTTCTCGCCCGGCAGCGGCGTCGCCGCGACCTCGGTCTTCTCGAAGCGCGCGGCGTCGGGCACGAGGGCCTCGGCCTCCTGCAGCTCGTCGTAGCGGCGCATCGCCTCGAGGGTGAGGGGCAGGATCTCGCGCGGCGCGCCTCCGGAGTCGGCCGGGGCTCCCTTGACGAAGGCGAACTGGCCCGGCAGCGGACGCTCGAAGAGCTGGTAGAAGGCGTCGTCGCCCGAGAGCTTGCCGCGCCGGATGTCGGTGAGCTTGCCTTCACGCAGGGCGATCGACGCGAAGACCTCGCCGCCTTTGGGGCCGCGCAGCGTCAGCGACCCGGACGCCGACGACTCCCCGAGGCTCTGGAGAAGGGCCGGCAGGCCGAACACCTCGAGGTCGCCCTGGAGGCTCGCCGCGGCGGTCTCCGCGGGCGCGGCTGCCGGCTCGCTCCCGGCCGAGGTTGCCGCCGCCGGCTCCGCCTTCGGCTTGTCGAAGCCCGCGAGCGCCTTCTGCGCCGCGCGCCCGGCGTCCTGGCCGCCGAAGCGCGAGACGACTTCCTGGAGCTGGCGCCGCACCGCCGGCGTCGGCGTGGACGCGAGCGCCTCGACCACCCGCACGAGGTTCTGGTCGTTCTGGCGCAGCGTCATGCCGAGGAGCTTGAACGGCAGGTTCGCCTTCAGCAGCTCGAGCAGCTGGTCGACCGTCTCCGTGTCCTCGGACATGTCCTGCGACCCGAGCTCGGCGATGCGCGCCATGGCGTCGCCCAACTGCGGCTGCTTCTTGCCCGCGTGCTCGATCAGCGCTCTCCGGGCGCGCGGCGCCGGGAACTTGCCGAGCGTGGCGGCCACGCGGTCGAGCAGGCCGCGCAGGTCCTTGGCCTCGTACGGCGTCTCGCCGGGCTTCTCGTCGAGCATCCCCTCGAGCTCGAACAGAAGCTGCGTCAGACCCTGCTCGGCCCGCTCGTCCTTGTACTGCGCGAGCGTCGCGACCGATTCCTTCACGAGCAGGAGCGGCAGCCCGAGCTGCGCGTGGCGGACGACGACCTCGCTCTCGTCCTCGAAGGTGGCCTCGGCGCTGCGCGGAATGCGGCGCAACAGGTAGACGAGGTTGCGCCGGAAGAACCATTCCTCGTCGTCGACCGCGCGCGACGGGGAGCGGGCGAGCTCCTCGTAGGCCGACGCCCGGGTCGCCGCGCCGTGCACCTCGAGGAGCGCGAGGATCAGACGCCGCCGGTCCCGTTTCTGCTCGCGGCGCAGCTCCTCGAGCAGGCCGTCCGGGCGGAAGGCGAGGAAGAACTGGAGCACCTTTCTCAGCAGCGCGTGCTGGTCGGGCTTCTCGGTGAACTTGCGGAGTTGCTCCCCGTCGAGCGAGTCGCCGAGGCGGCGCCGGACGAGCTCGACCGTGCCCGAGTCCACTTTTTTCTCCGCGGTCAGCTTCTCGGCGAGCTCGAGCATGGCCACCGACTGCGGCAGCGAGCCCTCGTTGAACCGCTCGATGCCGGCGCGGACCATTTCCTGGAACCGCTTGCCCGTTTCGACCGGGTCCTCTCCGTCCGTGATGATGCGGCGCATCGCGCCGAGCGCGCCGGACTCGGGAACCGCGGCGCTCGCCGCGCCCGGCAGCACCGGCACGACCCAGCCGGGAAGGGACTGCGAAAGCGCGCGGAACACACTGTCGGTTCCGGCTTCGACACCCATCTCGCGCAAGCGCGCCAGATAGGCGTCGAGCTCCTGGCCCGTCTGCGAGCTGCGCGCCGCGAACGCGAGCGCCTCCCCGGCGGCCGCGGCCATCGGAACGGCGCCACCGGCGCCCGCCGCCGGAGCTCCCGCGGCGGCCGACGGCACCGGCGCGAGCCCGCCCTGAGCGTCGAGCCGCTCGAGCAGCAGCGAGAACCGGTGCAGGCCGCGCACCGCGGCGTCGGACGGACCCGCGGCAGCCGCGCCCGCGCCGCTGCCGCCGCCGGCCGCCGCCACGGCGCTGACCGCGCCGCCGCCTCCGGACGCCGTCGCCCGCGGGGCGGATCCCGGCGCCGGCGCCTGCCGGAAGATCGTCTGCGCCTGCGAGATCGAGGACGACGCCGGCGCCTCGCCGAGCCGGCCGAGATTTTCGACGAGCATCGCGCGATCCTCGGCCGGGCAGAGCGCGACGATCAGCGGCCGCAGCCCCGCGAGATAGACCTCGAGCGGCTCGAGGGGCACGAGCTTGAACTCGGCCATCATGTGGATCTTCTTGAGCGTGTGGTACAGGTAGTCCGAGACCGGAACCGCCTCGGCCGCTCCCCGGCGGTATTGCGCGCCTGTCCACGCCCGAATCGCGTTGGCGACCACGTCGGGCGGATATTTCATGAGCAGCTGGACCGAGTCGGCGACCACCAGCGGCGGGAGCGAGTCGGACAGATATTGCTGCAGCTCGAGCAGGGCCTCGTCGAGCTCGGGATTGGGCGGCTGACCCGACATCTCTTTGAGTCTTATCGTAACTCAAAGAGGGCGAAGAAGATAGAGGCCGGAACGCCTCAGCTGGGCGAAATGGTCAGATCGCCGCTCGACGTGCGAACCCGGATGTGGGCGCCTCCGGTGCCATGGCGGTACCCCACGATCCTGTCGCGGTGGTTGACCTCCGACCCGTTCGAGAAGCGCACGTCCATGTCCCCGCTCGACTGGTCGGCGTCGACGTCGAAGGCCGAGCTCTCCGGCAACCGCAGGCGGACATCGCCGCTCGACGTGCGGATCCTGGCGTCCTTCAGGGCGGCGCCGATCGCGTCGAACTCGACGTCGCCCGAGCTCGCTTCCGCCGAGAGCTCCTGGAGCTCCGCGTCCAGAAGCCGGACGTCGCCCGACGTCGTCTGGAAGTCGGCCCGCTTCGCCTTGATCGAGCGCAGCCGCAGATCCCCGGACGTGGTGTGCAGCGTCAGCGCGTCGCCCTCGAACCCCGAGAGCTCGCAGTCGCCGCTCGAGAAATCCGAGCTCCAGGTCCCCTTGATGTCGCGCGCCCGCACGTCGCCGGAGGAGCCCTCGAGCGTCAGGCGGCCCTCCAGGCGGCGCAGGCGCATGTCGGCGCTCGCGACCCGGAACTCGAGCTCGCCCTGGAGCCCCTCGGCGTCGATCAACCCGAGGACCGAAGCGAATCGGGCCTGGACGCTCCCGGCCGGCACCTTGACGTCGAGGTCCGCATAGAGGCGCGTGCCCCGCCCCTGGTTGACCTTCACGTGATGCCCGTCGTACTCGTAGGAGCTCGACGACGACCACCCGAAGATGCCGAAGTCCTCGCCGTCGTTCGGCTCCCGGTACTTGAAAGTCGAGACCCTGTCGTAGGGGTAGCGCACCCGGTAGGCCGCGGAGCCGCCGGAGACCTTTTCGAGTCTCACGGCGTCGGCCAGCTCCGCCGTCTCGCCGTGGACCGTGGCGACGATCTCGACCGCCGGGCCGGTTCCCGCCGAGATCCGCATGGTGCCGACGAGGTTCTCGACGGCGAAGTTTCTGGCGTCGGCGCCGGTGAGCTCGACCTTGACGGTCCGGACGGTATCGGCCGACAGCAGGGCCGGCGGGGCCGCCAGCGCGAGACCCACGACGAGGAACGGCCGAAACGAAACCGATCGCATGCAACCTCCCCGGCCCCCGGCATGGGAGCCGACCCAGATCCGGTTACGCCAGCGGCTGGAAAAGGTTCCCGGCCAACGCACGGTTCAAAAAAACCGGCCGAACGGCCCCCGGAAAGCCCCTCCGGGAAACCTTTCCCCCGGGCCCGCGTACCTCACCACCGGGGACGCTAAAAAATTCGCACATGCTAATTTTTTAGCACTAAGATTCGAGATCGAGGAGGGCCGCGGAACGATGTCTTCGAAGAAGCCGCTGTCGAGCCTGTCGCGCCGGGAGCGCCAGATCATGGAGGTCCTCTACCGGGAGGGCCGCGCGACCGCCGGCGAGGTGCTCGAGCGCCTGCCCGATCCCCCCGGCTACTCCGCCGTGCGGGCCCTCCTGCGGATCCTGGAGAACAAGGGCCAGGTGCGCCACGCCGCCGACGGCAACCGCTACGTCTACGAGCCGCGGCTGACGCGCGACCGCGCCGGCCGCCCGGCTCTGGCCGGGGTGCTCGAAACGTTCTTCGACGGCTCGACCGAGAAGGCCGTCGCCGCTCTGCTCGACCTCTCGCGCGCCGAGCTTTCCAACGCGGACCTGGACCGCCTGTCCGACCTGATCGAGCAGGCCCGACTGGAGGGACGCTGACATGGCCTCCTTTTCTCCGTTGATCTCGTTCGCCGCCGGCCTCCTCGTCCGTTCGACGGTCGTCTTTCTCGTGACGATCGCGGCGCTCTTCGCGCTCCGCCGCTCGAGCGCCGCGACCCGGCACCGCGTCGCCGTCGCCGGCCTCGGGGCCGCGCTCGCGCTGCCGCTGCTGTCGTTTCTTCTGCCCCACGTCTCCGTCCCGGCGCTCCCGCGCCTGACGACGGGCGCGCGCGCCGCCGTCTCGGGCTGGACCGTGCCTCTGCTCGCGTTCTGGGTCGCCGGCACGGCCGCCGTCGCCGCGCGGCTCTTCGTCGGCTGGGCGCGCGTCCGCGAGCTCGCCCGCGACGCCACGCTCCTGCGGGACGCCGAGTGGGTCGCCGAGCGCGACGCCGCCGCCGAACGCCTGGGCCTCGACCGGCCCGTCGCCCTGAAGGAAAGCGCCGACGTTCCCGTCGCCATCACCTCCGGCTGGCGCCGGCCCTTCCTCCTCGTCGGCCGGGCGGCCCGCCTGTGGGCCGTCGAGCGGCGGCGCGTGGTGCTGCTCCACGAGCTCGCCCACGTCAAGCGCGCCGACTGGCCCACGCTCTTCGTGACCGAGCTCGCGGTCGCGGCCTACTGGTTCCACCCGCTCGCGCTCTGGCTCGGGCGCCGCGTCCGCCGCGAAGCCGAGCAGGCCTGCGACGAGCTGGTGATCGCCAGCGGCACGAAACCGTCGGTCTACGCCGGACATCTGCTGGGGATCTTCCGCACCGTCGGCGCCGCTCCCGCGCCCGCCGCGGCGGCCCTGGCCATCGCGCGGCCGCACCAGTTCGAGGCGCGGCTGCGCGCGATCCTGGATCCGCACCGCACGCCGGGCGGCGCCGCCCGTGGCGGCCTGGCCGTGGCGGGCCTCGTGGCGGCAACGGCCGTGGTGACGGTCGTCGGCCCCTGCAATCCGACCCGCGAGATCGCGCTCGTCCGACCGCACGCGGCCGCCGCTCCGGCGGCGGCGAGCTCCGGCGGCGAGGCGAAGAAACCCTGCCCGCATGCCTCGCCGAAAGCCGAGATGCAGAAGGCCGCCGCGAAGCTCGACGAGAAAGAGGCGTCGGTCGAGGAGAAAGACGCCGACGACGCCCCGGCCGAGGCGAGCGACGAAGACCTGCCGACCCTGCCCGACGAGGGCAAGAGCCTCCCCGCGGTCTGGCGTGCCGACGCCCGCGAGGTGCCGAGGACGGGCTTCGTGCTCGCGTCGAACAAGAAGGAGTCCCGCCGCGACGGCGGCGAGTGGTACGACCGCGGCATGAGCCTTCACCACAAGGGCCGCTACGAGCAGGCCATCCAGGCCTTCGAGAACGCGATCGCCGACGGCTACCGCGAGGATGCGGCGAGCTACAACATCGCCTGCGGCTACGCCCTGCTCGGGAACAGGGACAAGGCGTTCGAGTGGCTCCACAAGGCGGCGGAGTGGGGGTTCGACGTCTCCGGATACATGAAGAGCGACGACGACCTCGAAGGCCTCCACGACGACCCCCGCTGGGCGGAAATGAAGAAGGAGGCCCGGGAAGCGAAGACGAGCAGCGAGAAGGCGAAAGAAAAGAGCGTCGCGGCGCGCTACGACCGGCTGGTCGCCCGCGCGCCGCAGAGCGGCGAGGGCTATTTCGACATGGGCCGCGAGCTGCTGCGCGTGGACCGTTACGACCTCGCCGCCCAGGCGTTCCAGACGTCGGCCGACAAGGGCTACCGCGTCGGCACGTCGCTCTACAACCAGGCCTGCGCCCTCTCCCTCGACGGCAAGAAGGACGCCGCGATCGCGAGCCTGCAGAAGTCGCTCGACGCGGGCTTCGACCAGCCCGACATCTACGCGCACGACGACGACCTCGACAACGTCCGCAGCGACCCCCGTTTCCGGACGATCGAGAGGGACGCCGAGGACCTCTCCCTCCCCGGCTACAGCCGCGGACCGTGGGGGTCGACCTCGCGCTCGGAGCGCAAGAAGTGGCGCGAGGCCGCGCAGCGCTTCCAGACCTACGCCGAAAAGCATCCGCAGGTCGGCCGCGCCTGGTACAACCTCGGGTTCGCGCTGCTCGCCGGCGACCGCGCCGACGACGCCGCGGCGCCGTTCCAGAAGGCGCTCGACCTCGGCTACCGCAAGCCCACGACGATGTACAACCTGGCCTGCACCTACGCGCGGCTCGACCAGAAGGACGCGGCGTTCGACTGGCTCTTCAAGGCCCTCGACGCCGGCTTCGACGAGACGTGGACGATGCGCTTCGACGACGACCTCGACAACCTGCGCGGCGACAGCCGTTACCGCAAGGCGTTCGAGATGGCCCGGGCGCGCGACCGGTCGGGCGACAAGGACTAGGGGGCCGGCGCGGCCCTGGCGGCGGCATGACAGCGCCGGGGCCGGAGCGCGATCCACAAGCCCACGCCGACCATCAGCGCGTTCCCCGAAACGGCGAGCGCCGTCAGCGGCAGCGCCCGGCCCGCGAGGAGCGCGGCGACCGCCGCGGCCGCCGCCAGGCGCACGGGCCACCAGCGCGCGCTCGCGAACACGAACCCGAGCCACCCCAGAACCGCCGCCGCGACGGCGGCCTCGACGCCCGGGCCGTGCGGCAACGCGACGCCGGCGGCCGCGACGAGCGGCAGGACGCACGCCGGGCACTTCGGGAGAAGCGGGATCGCCAGCCCGGCCACCGCGCCGGCGACCCCTCCGTACCGCCCTCCCCGGGTCATGCGTGGCGCGTCACTCGGCGACGCCCTTCTCCTTGAGGATCTTCCAGACTTTCTCCGGGGTCACCGGGATGTCCAGGTGCTTGACGCCGAGGTGCGACAGCGCGTCGACGACGGCGTTGACGATCGCCGGCGGCGCGCCGACCGTCGCCGACTCGCCGACGCCCTTCGCGCCGAAAGGATGGTGCGGCGACGGCGTGATCGTCTTGGCCGTCTCCCACTTCGGCGTCTCCATCGCGGTCGGCACGAGGTAGTCCATGAAGCTGCCCGCCTGGTTGTTGCCGTTCTCGTCGTAGCTGATCTCTTCGAGGAGCGCCGGCGCCATGCCCATCGTCAGGCCGCCGTGGATCTGGCCGTCCACGATCATGGGGTTGATGATGTTGCCGCAGTCGTCCACCGCGACGAACCGCCGGATCTTCACCTCGCCCGTGCCCCGGTCGATGTCGACGACGCCGATGTAGCTGCCGAACGGGAACGTCAGGTTGGGCGGATCGTAGTAGTCCACCGCCTCGAGGCCCGCTTCCATCCCGGGCGGATGGTTCGTGTAGGCCGCCAGCGCGATGTCCTGGATCGTCTTCGACTTCTGGGGAGCGCCCTTGACCGAGAACTTCCCCGGCTCCCACTCGAGGTCGTCCGGCGAAACTTCGAGCAGATGAGCCGCGATTTTCCGCGCCTTCTCGCGCACCTTGCGCGCGGCGATCGCGCCGGCGGCGCCGGCCGTCGGCGTCGAACGGCTGGCGTACGTGCCGAGGCCGTACGGCGCCGTGTCGGTGTCGCCCTCCTCGACGGCGACGTGGGCCGCCGGGATGCCGAGCTCCTCGGCGATGATCTGGGCGTACGTCGTCTCGTGGCCCTGGCCCTGGGACTTCGTGCCGAACCGCGCGATCGCCTTTCCGGTCGGGTGGACGCGCAGCTCGCAGGAATCGAACATCTTGATGCCGAGAATGTCGAAGTGCTTGGACGGGCCGGCCCCGACGATCTCGGTGAAGCTCGAGATGCCGATGCCCATGAGCTCGCCCTTCTTCCGCTTCTCCGCCTGCTCCTTCCGGAGCGCCTCGTAGCCGATGAGATCCATCGCCTTCCGAAGCGCCGCCGGGTAGTCGCCGCTGTCGTACTCCCAGCCGAGCGCGGACTTGTAGGGGAACTTGTCCTTCGGGATGAAGTTCTTCATCCGCAACGCGGCTGGGTCCATCCGAAGTTCCTGGGCGAGGCAGTCCGTGATCCGCTCGATGGCGTGCACCGCTTCGGTGACGCGGAACGAGCAGCGGTACGCCACGCCGCCCGGCGGCTTGTTGGTGTAGACCCCGTCGACCTCGCAAAACGCGTTCTTCAGGTCGTAGGAACCGGTGCAGATCGAGAAGAGTCCGGCCGGGAATTTGGATGGGTTCGCCGCGGCGTCGGCATAGCCGTGATCGGCCAGCGTCTTGATCCGCAGCGCGGTCATCGTCCCGTCCTTCTTCGCGGCGAGCTCCGCCGTCATGTGGTAATCGCGGGCGAAAGAATCCGCCTGGAGGTTCTCCATCCGATCCTCGACCCACTTGACGGGCTTCCCGATGACGACCGAGGCCGCCACGGCGATCACGTACCCGGGATAGACCGGGACCTTGCCCCCGAAGCCGCCGCCGATGTCGGGGGAGACGATCCGGATCTTCTCCTCCGAGAGCCCGACATGGCCGGCCACGAGAGCGAAGACCGTCCGGATCGCGTGCGGCGCCTGCGTCGTCATGTAAACGGTCAGCTTGCCGTTGACGCGGTCGAAGTCGGCCACGCAGCCGCAGGTCTCGATCGAGGCCACGTGGATGCGCGGGATATAGACCTGTTCCTTGACCACGACGTCCGCTTCGCGAAACGCCTTTTCCGTGGCGGCGCGGTCGCCGGCTTCCCAGTGGAAAATGTGGTTGTCCTTCTTGCCCGGCTTGTCCGTGCGACGCACGGGCGCCCCCGGCTCGAGCGCCTTGAACGGGTCGACGACGACCGGCAGCGGCT
>DATJXB010000126.1:0-16402 GCA_035500755.1 Thermoanaerobaculia bacterium
AGGGGCGGGTAGACGGCCGACCACGTGCCGGGGTCGTTGACGACGATCATCCCCGCGATCGTGATGCCGCGCAGGGCGTCGATCGAATCGAGGCGCGGGGCCGCTTCGGTCGGAATCCGAACACTGTAACGCGCGCGGGCCATCCCCGGCGCCAAACGGCCCTGGCTAGGGCCGTGGGCGCTGCGTCGGACGCGGGGGAAGGCCGGGCCGCCGCGTGACGTCCGGCCGCGGCGTCGAGGCCGGACGCGGCGTCGCCTCGGGCGCCTTCGGGCTGATGTTGCCCGCGAGCCCGTCCGGCTCCCGTCCGGCGACCCATGCGTCGTCGACGCGCAGCTTGTCGAGGTCGACGACGGTGACGACGTCGGCGTGGGAAGCCGCGACGAACGCTCGCCGGCCGTCCGTCGACAGCAGCAGCCCGACCGGCGCGGGGCTCGTGCCGAATCGCTTCTGGAAGACCCGGCTCTCCGCGCCGTCGACGGCTTCGCGCCCGAGCGCGATACGCGCGGCCTCGGCACGCGTCGCGGTGTCGTAGACGCGCACGTCGCCGGCGCCGGTGAACGTCGCGACCGCCCGGCGCCCGTCGGGGGTGATCTTGACGCGGATCGGAAACCCTGGCGCCTGAATCGTGAAGACCGGCGCGAGCGACTTGACGTCGATGATCGTGATCGTGTTCGCCTCGCGGTTGGCGACCCAGACCTCGCGCCCGTCCGGCGTGACGTCGAGGCCTTCGGCGCCCTTGCCGGTCGGGATGTCCTTGAGCACTTTGCCGCTGGCGAGGTCGATCGCGACGACCGAGCCTGCTCCCGACAGCGACGCGACGAACGCGCGGTGGCCGTCGGGCGAGACGGCGACCATGTGCGAGAGGTCTTGTCCCGTCGGATAGCGGGCCGTGATCTTCTCGGCCCGGGTGTCGATGACGACGATCTCCTTCTTGCCCTCGGCGGTGACCACGAGGCGCCCGTCTTTCAGCGCGGCCAGGCCGTGCGGCCGCGATCCCTCGCCGAGGTCGATCCTGGAGACGACCTTTCCGGAAGGCACGTCGATGAGCGACACGGAGCGGCCGGGTTGGGCCTTCGTCCCGTAACTCGCGACGGCGGCCGTGTGGCCGCCGGGGAGCATCTCGACCTCGTGCGGTCCGGGGTCGACGGTGACGGTCGTGCGGAGCCTTCCGGTTGCGCCGTCGAGGATCGAGACGGTCGAGTCAGTCTTGTTCACGACGAGCAGGCTGTCGCCGGAGAGAGGCTTCGCGGGCGCCGGCGCTCCGGGCCGCGGGGCCGGCGTGGGACGCGCGGCAGGGGCCGCGGTCGGAGCGGGAGGCTGGCCCTCCGGGGCCGGGGGAGCGGGCGCCTCGCCCGGCGCGGCCGGCGCGGCCGGCGCGGAGTACGGTGCGTTGACGACGCTCGACGGCGCCGCCGTGTTCGTATTCGTATTCGTGTTCGGAGCGGGCGCCTGCGGCGCCGGGTTGGGGGAACCGGAGGGGGCCTGCAGGGCCAGAAGCGCCGTCAGC
The DNA here is from genome assembly GCA_035500755.1 of Thermoanaerobaculia bacterium. Taxonomy (GTDB): domain Bacteria; phylum Acidobacteriota; class Thermoanaerobaculia; order UBA5066; family Gp7-AA6; genus DAHUXD01. The sequence continues at coordinate 1,508 of DATJXB010000126.1, forward strand.
GCGGCGTGGAGCATGCGACGTCTCCCTCAGATCTTGAGGACGACCAGTTCCGCCGGCCGCGCCGAGAGGCTCCCGGGCGGCGAGGTCTCGCGGACGGCGTAATCGTCTTCGATGCGGACTCCGAATCGGCCCGGCAGGTAGATGCCGGGTTCGACCGTGACGGTGTTCCCGGCGGCGAGCGGTACGGCGTTGCCGCGCACCAGGTACGGCGCCTCGTGGCCGTCGAGGCCGAGGCCGTGGCCGAGCCGGTGCGTGAAGCCGTCGCCGAAGCCCGCGTCCTCGATGACTTTGCGCGCCGCGCGGTCGACGCTTTCGCCGGTCGCCCCGGCCCGCAGCGCCTCGATGCCGGCCAGCTGCGCCCGGTCGACGGCGGCGTACACGCGACGCACCTCGTCCGACGGCGGCCCGAAGCTGACGGTGCGCGTGACGTCGGACGTGTAGCCCCGCACGCGGCACCCGGCGTCGATCAGGACCACGTCGCCCCTGGCGAGGCGCCGCTCCCCGGGCGCGCCGTGCGGGAACGCCGCCGAGGGGCCGAACTGCACGAGCCCGCCGCCGCGCACGCCAACGGCCTGGAACTCGGACTCGAGGAGGACCGAGATCTCGCCTTCGGTTTTCCCGACGGCGAGGCCCCGGTGGGTGGCCTCGATGGCGAGATTCGTGCGCCGCGCCGCCTCGCGGATGAAGGCCTGTTCCTGGGGGCTCTTGACGCGCCGCTCCGCCTCGAAGAGGTCCTTCGCGTCGCGCGCCGAGAGCGACGCGGCCGCCGTGAGCCGGACGACGGTGTCGTACGCGGTGGTGCCCTCGATGCCCACGGCGCTGGCGCCGAGCCGGTGCGCCGCGATCGCGATCGGGTCCTCGTCTTCCTTCCAGGAGACGATGTCGTCGGCGACGACGTCCCGGCGGTGGTTCTCCGCCTCGAAAGACGGGGTGATCAGAATGGCGGGTCCGTCGGTGAAGAGCAGCAGGGCGGTCAGGCGCTCGCTGCGGTCGATCGAGAGGTTGGCGGCGTAGGCGAGGTTGGTCGACGGCGTGACGAAGAGCGCCGTCAAGCCGGCCGTCCGGGCCGCGGCGCGCAGCCGCGCTTGCCGCTCGCGGAACGCCTCGGCCGGAAGAGGCGGCGGCAGCGGAGGCGGGGCCACCGGCGACGCCGACGCGCGAACCGGAGCCAGGACCGCCGCCGCGGCGGCTCCCGTCGCGGTCATCCAGTGGCGCCGCGTCAGCGGCATGTTCGAGCGTGCGGACAAGCGCGTAAGGATACTCCGTCGCCGGGGCGGTTCTGTCCGCGGGCCGGGCGCGGTGCGCCGGCCTGGACGCGTCGCTGCGGCTAGTCCCGCGTGCCGCGCCGCTCGCCCTGCCGGCGGTCGGTGCGGGAGGCGCCCGGCGAGAAGCGGGCGTGGGCGCGGCGGTCGTCGGCCCGCCGGTCGCCTTTGGTCCGGCGTTCGGAGCCGCGCGGCTCCGGGGTCGTCTTCTGCTGGGTCATCCGAGGGGGTTTCCTTTTCTTCACGGTTTTTTCCGACCCGCCTGCAACAGCGGGGCCGGGTCGGCAAATTCCCGGACCATCAGTAGACGCCGCCGGAGAGGTGAACGACGGCCGTCCACAGACCGCGCGCGAAGCGAAACGTCACGAGCGGCACGAGGATCGCCGCGGCGCCCCAGACGGCGAGGAGCCACGGCAGCGGCCAGTCCGGCGAGAAGGCCGAGGCGATCATGAGCCCGAAGGCGACGACGAACGTGTTGATGTCGAGCGAGCCGACCCACTGGCCGTCCTCGCGCGCGAAGCCGACGCCGCAGCAGGGGCAGGTCAGGCGCATGCGGAAGTAGGACTCGAAGAGCCGGCCCTGGCCGCAGACGGGACAGCGCAGCCGCAGGCCGCGCCCGACGACGGTGCGCCAGTATCCCTTCGGCCAACCCGCGTGCTTGCGCGCGGTTTCACCGCGCCACGGAAGAACGGGAGGAGGATCGGGCGCCGGGGAAGCCATGGGAGCTCGATCTTACTCCGCGGGAACGCCGAGCGGCACGCGCTGCCCTTCGCGCGCGACCGCCAATCCCCGGCGCTCGAGCGCGGCGACGGCGTCGGGTTCCCAGAGGAGGCGGTTCGTGTGGTTCAGGTGGACGAAGAAGACGCGCCCGCGCGCGCCGGGGATCGCGTCGACGAGCGCCGCCGTCTCGGGGACGAGCGGGTGCGGAATCTCCGCGATCGATCGGCCGGGAATCTCGTCGGCGGCGAGGAACGTGCCGTCGAGGAACGCGGTCAGCGTCGGATCGGTCAGAAAGTCGGCGAGTCGCCGGTCCCACTTCTCCCATTTGTCGATGTCGGGGAGCCAGAGAATTTTCCGGCCCGGTCCCCGCACGAGATACGCGACCGTGTCGGAATCCTCGCCGCGGTGCGGCACGCGGATCGCCGTCACCGCGAGGTTCGGCGTGAGCGCGACCTCGGCCGAGATCTCGCGCACGTCGACGTTCCCGAAAGCGACGAGCCGGCTCCACGGCTTGTTCTCCCGCAGGAAGCGCGCCATCGAGGGTGTCGCATAGACGGGCAGACCGCGCGTGTCGAGGACCTCGCGGCCGAGCGCCGCGAGGCCGAGATAGTGGCCGACGTGGGCGTGCGTCAGGAGAATCGCGTCGGGGCGCCCGCCGAGCATCTCGATCTGCTCGTCGAAGTCGGGTGTCGCGTCGATCAGGAACCGTTTGCCCGCGGCCTTGTCGACGAGGCCGAGCGACGCGACGCGGCGCCGGCGCGAGCAGTCGACGCGGGCGGCTTCGCAGAGGGGCTGGTGGCAGCCGGCGTGAGGGACGCCGCCGTCCTGGGCGATGCCGAGGACGACGGCCTCGGGACCCGAGGCGGCGACCGGCGCGGGCGGGGTTCCCGCGAGCGCCAGCGCGAGCCGGAGAAGCGCGAGCACGCGGCTACTGTAGACTGTCCGTTCGGAGGAAACATGCCCCGCAAGAGCCTTTCCCGCACGACCGCCGAGGCGCTCGGGCCGCTCGTGGTTCCGCTGGTGACGAAAGTCGCCCTGCCGATCGCGATCGAGAGCCTGCGCCGCGGCGGCAAGTTCGACACCGACCGCTTCTACGCGGAAGCCAAGGAGAGCCTGGCCAGGGGCTTCAAGAAGAGCCGGCCCGAGCTCGACGAGCTCAAGGACGAGCTCACGGATCGCGGTTCGGACCTCTACGAAGACCTGCGCCAGCGCGGCGCGGAGCTGCTGGAGACGCTGACCGAGAAGGGCTCGGCCCTCGCCGACGGCTGGGCGGAACGGACCCGTCCGCGGCGGCGCCGGTTCGGGCTCGGCAAGGCGCTGCTGGTCCTGGCGGTCGTGGGCGTCGGCGTCGCGCTGGTCGCGAGCCGGGACTAGCTCACCGCGGGCAGCTCAGCCCACGGCCAGTCGTTTGTACTTGATCCGGTGCGGCTGGTCCGCGTCGATGCCGAGGCGCCGCTTCCGGTCCGCCTCGTACTCCTGGTAGTTGCCTTCGAACCACACCGTCTGGCTGTCTCCCTCGAAGGCGAGGATGTGTGTCGCGACGCGGTCGAGGAACCAGCGGTCGTGGCTGATCACGACGGCGCAACCGCCGAAGTTGACCAGCGCCTCCTCGAGGGCCCGCAGCGTATCGACGTCGAGGTCGTTGGTCGGCTCGTCGAGCAGCAGCACGTTGCCGCACTTCTTGAGCGTCCGCGCCAGGTGCAGCCGGTTCATCTCGCCGCCCGAGAGATCGCCGATGCGCTTCTGCTGGTCCGGTCCCTTGAAGTTGAACATCGCGACGTAAGCGCGCGACGGGATCTCGCGCTTGCCGAGGACGATCTTGTCCTGGCCGCCGGAGATCTCGTCGTGGACGGTCTTCGACGGGTCGGGCCGGTCGCGGTCCTGGTCCACGTAAGACGGCACGACGGTCTCGCCGACGACGAGCTTGCCCGCGTCGGGCTTCTCCTGGCCGACGATCATCTTGAAGAGCGTGGTCTTGCCGGCGCCGTTGGCGCCGATGATGCCGACGATGCCGCCCCGCGGCAGGTCGAACGAGAGGTCCTCCACGAGGAGCCGGTCGCCGTAGGCCTTGCGGACGCCCTCGGCCCGGACGACGACGTCGCCCAGGCGCGGCCCGGCGGGGATGAAGAGTTCCTGCGTCTCGCCGCGCTGCTCGGGGCCCTGGTCCGCGAGAAGCGCCTCGTACCGGTCGATGCGCGCGCGGCTCTTGGCGTGCCGGGCGCGCGGGGACATCTGGATCCACTCGAGCTCGCGCTGGAGCGTCCGGCGCTTGGCCGTCTCCGCCTTCTCCTCCTGCTCGAGGCGCTCCTCTTTCTGCTGGAGCCAGCTCGAGTAGTTGCCCTTCCACGGAATGCCCGCGCCGCGGTCGAGCTCGAGGATCCACCCGGCGACGTTGTCGAGGAAGTAGCGGTCGTGCGTGACGGCGACGACGGTGCCGGGATACTCCGCCAGGTGCCGTTCGAGCCAGGCCACCGACTCGGCGTCGAGGTGGTTGGTCGGCTCGTCGAGCAGCAGCAGGTCGGGCTTCTCGAGGAGGATCTTGCAGAGCGCGACGCGGCGCTTCTCGCCGCCCGAGATCTGCGTGACATCCGAATCCGGGGGCGGCAGACGCAGCGCGTCCATCGCAACCTCGAGTTGCCGGTCGAGCTCCCACGCGTTCGAGGCCTCGATCGCGTCCTGCACCTTCTGGTACTCGGCCATGACCTTGTCGCTCTCGGCTTCGGAGAGCTCTTCGGCGAGCTTCTCGTTCAGTTCCTCGAAGCGCTTCAGGAGGCCCCGCGTCTTCGCGACGCCTTCCTCGACGTTGCCGAGCACGTTTTTCTTCGTGTCGAGCCGCGGGTCCTGCGGCAGGAAGCCCACGCGCGTCCCCTCGGCCGGGAACGCCTCGCCCGCGAAGTCCTTCTCGACGCCGGCCATGATTTTCAGGAGCGTCGACTTGCCCGCGCCGTTCAAGCCGAGGACGCCGATCTTCGCGCCCGGCAGGAAAGAGAGGTAGATGCCCTTCAGGATTTCGCGCTGCGGCGGGACGACCTTCCGCAGATTGACCATCGTGTAGATGTACTGGTGTGCCATAAAGAGCCGCGGAGTCTATCTCAGGTCGCCTCGCCGACATTGATCCCCATCGTGCCGAGCAGGCGATCTTCCGAGCGCACGTTCGAGAAGCCGGCCTGGCGCATGAGAGTCTCGACGCCGCGCTGGCCGGGGTAACGCTCCAGGGAAGCCGGAATGTAGCGATACGCCTCGGCGTCGCCATGGAAGAGCCAGCCGACGGCGGGCATCGCCGCGCGGAGAAACGCGCGATAGAGCGCTCCCGTGAGCGGGTTGACCGGCTTGCCGAAGTCGAGCACGACGGCGCGGCCCCCCGGCGCGAGGACGCGGCGCATCTCGGCGAGGGCCGCCGGCAGGTCCGCGACGTTGCGCAGGCCGTAGGAGATCGTGAGCGCATCGAAGGAGGCGTCGGGAAGCGGAAGCGCGAGCGCGTCCGCCTGGATGAATCGCGATTTCCGCCCGCCGCCCTCGCGCAGGCGACGCCGTGCGACCGCGAGCATCGGAAGCGTGAAGTCCACGCCGACGACGGATGCCGCGCCCCGCGCCTCCGCGAGAAAGCAGAGATCACCGCTCCCGCAGCAGAGATCGAGGACGCGCGGCGGCCTTCCCCCGGGCTCCCGCAACGCGACCTCGACCGTCTCCCGCTTCCATCGCCGATGGAGCCCGAAGCTCATCACGTCGTTGACGAGGTCGTAGCGCGGCGCCAGGCGCGAGAACATGGCGCGGACCCGAGGGCCCCGCTCCGCGTCGTACGACAGGTATTTGTTCCGCACGCGGGGGCAAGTGTAGAGTGAATGGTTCATGGCAGAGACGAAAGCCGGCCCCGTCAGCGCCACCGAGGCCCGCAAGGTCGCGGAGGAGGCCCGCGAGACGGAGTGGAAGGCGCCGTCCTTCCTGAAGCAGATCTACCTGGGCAATCTCCGCCTCGATCTGATCCACCCGTTCCCCGAGGCGCCCCCCGAGCGGGCGGAGTTCCGGAGCTTCCTCGAGCGGCTCGAGCGCTTTCTCGTCGACGAGGTCGACCCGGACGCCATCGACCGCGAAGGGACGGTGCCGCCGAACGTCGTTCACGGGCTCGCCGAGCTCGGCTGTTTCGGGATGAAGATCCCGAAGGAGTACGGCGGCCTCGGCCTGTCGCAACGCGAGTACGGCGAGGCGATGAAGCTCCTCACGAGCCGCGACGCCAACCTCGTCGTGCTGCTGTCGGCGCACCAGTCGATCGGCGTCCCGCAGCCCCTCAAGCTCTTCGGAACCAAGGAGCAGAAGCAGAAGTACCTGCCGCGCCTGGCCAAGGGCGAGATCTCCGCGTTCGCGTTGACCGAGCCGCAGGTCGGCTCCGACCCGTCGAGCCTCGCGACGACGGCGACGCGCACGCCCGAGGGCGACTACGTCCTCGACGGCGAAAAGCTCTGGTGCACGAACGGCACCGTCGCGAGCCTCTTCGTCGTGATGGCCAAGCACCCCGACACGAAGAAGATCTCGGCCTTCATCGTCGAGAAGAGCTGGCCCGGCGTCGAGGTCGTGACGCGGTGCCATTTCATGGGCCTGAAGGCCATCGAGAACGGGGTTCTGCGTTTCACGAACGTGCGCGTCCCGAAGGAGAACCTCCTCTGGGGCGAGGGCAAGGGGCTGAAGCTCGCCCTGATCACGTTGAACACGGGACGCCTGACGCTGCCCGCCTCGTGCGCGGTCGTCGGCAAGCGCTGCCTCGAGATCTCGCGCACCTGGGCCGCCGAGCGCGTGCAGTGGGGCGAGCCGGTCGGGCGCCACGACGCGATCGCCCAGCTTCTGGCCGAGATGGCGGCGACGACGTTCGCGATGGAGGCCGTGACCGACCTGGCATCGGCGATGGCCGACATGGGCGACCGCGACATCCGACTCGAAGCCGCGGTCGCGAAGATGTGGAACTCGGAAGAGGGCTGGCGCCTCGTCGACCGGACGATGCAGATCCGGGGCGGGCGCGGCTACGAGACGGCCGACTCGCTGCGGGCGCGCGGCGAAGCGCCGATTCCGGTCGAGCGGATGATGCGGGACTTCCGGATCAACCTGATCTTCGAGGGCTCCTCCGAGATCATGCGCCTCTTCATCGCGCGGGAGGCCGTCGACCGTCACCTCGCCGTCGCGGGCGCGTTCGCGGACCCGAAGGCGCCGCTGTCGCGCCGGCTCGCGGCGCTGCCCCGCATGGCCGCGCACTATGCGTGGTGGTACCCGTCGCGCTGGATCGGCTGGGGGCGGTGGCCGCGCTTTTCGGACTTCGGGCCGCTCGCCGGCCACGTCCGGTTCGTCGAGCGCACGACCCGCAAACTCGCGCGGACCCTCTTTCACCAGATGCTGATCCACGGTCCGAAACTCGAGAAGCGGCAGGCGCTCCTCTTCCGGGCCGTCGACGTCGGCGCCGATCTCTTCGCGATGGCCGCGGCCCTGTCGCGCGCCGACGCGCTGCGCCGCCGCGAGGCGCCGGAAACGGCGGGGGCCGCCGAGCTCGCGGACGTCTTCTGCCGCGCGACGCGCCGCCGCATCGCCGAGCGTTTCCGGGCCATCCGGTCCAACGACGACACGGCGCAGTACGCGACCGCGATGAGCGTCCTCGACGGCGCACACCGCTGGCTCGAGCGCGGCATGACGCCGGCGGACGGGGCCGACGAGCCGGCGCTCGAGACGCGGGAAACGCCGCGCGTCGCCCGGCGCTGAGCGCTGGTCCCGCGGACAGGTGCTCTCGCCGCGGCGGCGGCTTAGACTCGGCCTCATGATTCGTTCTGCCCTTCTCGCGGCCTCACTGATCCTGCTCTCGGCGCCCGATCTCCACGCGACTGTCTTCACGGTCAATTCGAACGCCGACACGGACGACGGCGTCTGCAACGCGGCCAACTGCACGCTGCGCGAGGCCATCAACGCGGCCAATGCCAACGCGGGCGCCGACACGATCCGCTTCGCCATCGGTTCCGGCACGAAGTCGATCGCGCTGCTCTCGCCGCTGCCGACGATCGTCGACCCGGTCACGATCGACGGCACGACGCAGCCCGGCTACGCGGGCACGCCGATCATCGAGTTGAACGGCGCGTCCGCGGGCACCGGCGCCAACGGCCTGCACATCACGGCGGGGTCGAGCGTCGTGACGGGTCTCGTGATCAACCGCTTCGTGCCGGGCTTCCCGAACCTCGGCGGCAACGGGATCTTCCTCGACGGCGGCGGCGGCAACGTCGTGCGCGGCTGCTACGTCGGCATCAACGTCGCGGGCACGGCGGCCCTCGGCAACGGCGGCAGCGGCATCCTGATCTCGAGCTCTCCGAACAACGTCATCGGCCGGACCGACACGTCGCAGCGCGTCAACGTCGTCTCGGGCAACGGGCGGCACGGCGTCGAGATCGCGGGGGGAGGCTCCGACGCCAACGTGGTCGCGGGCGGCCGCTTCGGGACCAACGCCGCGGGCACGGCAGCGCTCGGCAACGGCTCGGTCGGCGTCGAGATCTCCTCGGGCGCCGGCAACGTCGTCGGCTCGGACCTGCCGGGCGACACGGTGCTCTCCGGAAACGTCGGCGACGGCGTCTCGGTCTCCGCGCCGGCGACGGACACCCTCGTCAAGAACTGCTGGGTGGGATTGAACGCCGGCGGCTCGGCGGCGCTCGCCAACGGCGGCCAGGGGATCGACCTCGGCGGCGTGACGAGCGGGACGATCGGCCCCGGCAACGTCGTCTCGGGCAACACGCAATCCGGCATCCTCCTGATCAGCGGCGTCTCGGGCGTGACCGTGACGGGCAACTTCGCCGGGACCAACCCGGCCGGGACGGCGGCGATCCCGAACGCCGCCAACGGCATCATCGTGTCGAACGCGTCGAACAACGTGATCGGCCCGAGCAACCTCGCCTCCGGCAACGGGACCAACGGAATTCGGGTCCGCACCGGCGCGTCGGGCAACGTCGTCAAGGGCAACCTCGTCGGCGTCAACGCGGCGATGACGGCCGCTCTGGCCAACGGGGCCGAGGGCGTTCAGGTCAACGACGGCGCGACGGGCAACACGATCGGCGGGCCGGGCTCGGACCGCAACGTCATCGCCGGCAACGCGAACAACGGCGTCCTCCTCGCCGACGCGGCGACCACGGGCAACGTCGTGGCCGGGAACTTCATCGGCACCGACGCCACCGCGTCCCTGGCGATCGCGAACGCCGCCAACGGCGTCGACGTCCAGAACGGCGCGAGCGGGAACACGATCGGCGGCACGGAGCCGGGCACCCAGAACGTCATCGCGTTCAACGGCGGCCGCGGCGTCTTCGTCGAGTCCGGGGCCGGCAACGCCATCCTCGGCAACGCGATCGCCGGCAACGGCGGCCTCGGGATCGACCTCGCGCCCCTCGGCGTGACGCCGAACGACCTCGGCGACCCCGACGTCGGCCCGAACCTGCTGCAGAACTTCCCGGTGGTGACCGCCGTGCTGCTGTCGCCGGGCACGACCGAGATCGACGGAACGCTCAACAGCCTGTCCTCCCTCGGGTTCCGCGTGGAGCTCTTCGCGGCCCTCGCCTGCGATCCGGCGGGCAACGGCCCGGGCCAGCGTCCGCTCGGGTCCGTCGACGCCACGACGGACGCCGCCGGCAACGCGTCGTTTTCCGCGATGCTCGGTCCGGCGCTCGGGCCCTGGATCACCGCGACCGCGACCGACCCGTCGGGCAACACGTCGGAGTTTTCGGCGTGCTTCGCGACGCCGCCGCCGGCCGCGTCGGGGATGAGTCCCGGGTCCGGCCCCGCGGCCGGCAACACGCCGGTCGTCGTCCTCGGCACCAACTTCCAGGCGCCCGCCGCGGTCCATTTCGGCAGCGTGGCCGGCTCGATGGTCTCGGTGGTCAATGGCGGCGAGGTGGACGCGGTCTCGCCGATGCTCCCGCCGGGCGCCCTCTACAACGTCGCGGTCGTGAATCCGAGCACGCTCTCGGCGACGCTTCCCGCCGCCTGGTTCGCCGACTTCACCGACGTGCCCGCCGCGAACCCCTTTCACGACGACGTCGAGAAGATCTTCCGCGCGGCGATCACGGCGGGCTGCGGCGGCGGCAACTACTGCCCGTCCTCGTCGGTGACGCGGGCGCAGATGGCGGTCTTCCTGCTTCGGGCGGAGCACGGGTCCTCCTACGCGCCGCCCGCCTGCGCCGGGATCTTCACGGACGTGTCGTGCCCGAGCCAGTATGCCGACTGGATCGAGCGCCTGTCGGCCGAAGGCGTGACGGCGGGCTGCGGCGGGGGCGACTACTGCCCGAACGCGGCGGTGACGCGACAGCAGATGGCGGTGTTCCTGTTGAAGACGGAGCACGGGCCCGCCTACGTGCCGCCGACGTGCACCGGCGTTTTCGAGGACGTGACGTGCCCGTCCCAGTACGCCGACTGGATCGAGGAGCTCTCCACCGAAGCGATCACGGGCGGCTGCCAGACCTCGCCGCTGCTCTATTGCCCGACGAGCCCCGTCAACCGCGGCCAGATGGCGGTGTTTCTGGTCAAGACGTTTTCGCTTCCCTAGACGTATCCTTTCGTCATGAAGACCAGCCTTCGAATCGCCGCCGCGCTCCTGTCGGGCTCGTTCGCGCTGGCGCAGAACACCTCGAAGCCGGCCGAGTTCTCGGCGAACGCGAAGGTCGAGACGAGTCAGGGAACGCGCAGCCTGTCCTTCAACCTCATCGTGACGAACCCGATGACGATGGAGGACGCGCAGCCTCTGAAGCGGGTCCTCGCCGAAGGCGGTCAGCAGGCGCTTCTGAACGCGATCCGCGGTTCGGGGCGCGGCCGGATCAAGCTCGGCGGCTTCGAGTACCCGGTCGACCTCGTGGTGATCGAAAAGTCGGGCGACGCTTCCAGGTACTACGTCGTGACCGGCCGGACGCTCAAGTACGAAGAGGTCAACGAGGGACGCGATTCCTTGAACCACCCGTTCTCGGTCTTCGTGCTCAACGTGCCGGCCTGGGGGACGGGGGACGGGCGGATCTACACGCAGGCCGCGCTGTCGATCGACGAGGAAGGCCACGTCCGGGCCGACCAGTACGACGGCCGGCCCGGAACCCTCAAGGACATCAAGCGGCTGCGGTGACCGCGGCCGCTCCGGCGGGCGGCGCTAGAACCCGGCGACCTCGTCGGTGCCCTCGTTGATGCCCTCGAAGAGGAACGTCGAGAGATAGCGCTCACCCGTGTCGGGCAGCATCGCCAGAATCACCGACCCTTTTGCGGCCTTCGCCCCGACCTTCTTCGCCGCGGCGAACGTGCCGCCCGAGGAGATGCCGCAGAAGATGCCTTCCTTCGTCGCGAGCTCGCGCGCGGTGTCGCGCGACTCGACGTCGTTGACGGTCACGATCTCGTCGTAGACGTTGCGGTCGAGGACGGCGGGGATGAAGTTGGGCGTCCAGCCCTGCACCTTGTGCGGCGACCACTCCTTGCCGGAGAGCAGCGCGGCGCCCTCGGGCTCGGCGACCACGATCTTCGTCGCGGGCCGCGCCTTCTTGATCATTTCGCCGGCGCCCGTGAGCGTGCCGCCGGTGCCGTAGCCGGTCACCCAGTAGTCGAGGCGTTTGCCGGCGAAGTCGCGCAGGATCTCCGGTCCGGTCGTCTGGCGGTGGTACTCGGGGTTGGCCGGGTTCTCGAACTGGCGGGCGAGGAACCAGCCGTTCTTCTTCGCGACCTCCTCGGCCTTCTTGACCATCCCGGTGGCCCGCTCGGCGGCGGGGTAGAGGACGACCTTCGCGCCGAGCGCCCGCATCAGCTTGCGGCGTTCGACCGAGAAGCTGTCGGACATGACCGCGACGAACGGGTATCCCTTGACGGCGCACACCATCGCGAGCGCGATGCCGGTGTTGCCGGAGGTCGCTTCGATGACCGTCTGCCCGGGCTTCAACTCGCCCCGCCGCTCGCCGTCCTCGATGATCGCGATCGCGAGGCGGTCCTTGACCGAGGACAGCGGGTTGAACGCCTCGCACTTGACGTACATCGTGATGCCCTGGGGTGCGAGGCGGTGGATCTTGACGACGGGCGTGTTTCCGATGGTGCCGAGGATGTCTTCGTGGATCATGGACGGTTCCTCCAATCGCTCAAAAGGAGCAGCTAGGATATGGGTTCATGAGGGAAAAACCCATCGGGTTGATCTTCGGATTCGCGTTGTCGGCCGCCGCCGTCTCCGCCGCGCCCCCTCCCCGCACCCTGCGGGTCGATTACTTTCACACCGGAAAGGCCTCGGAGGAGGTGTTCAGCGTCGACCGGGTCGTCCGGGAGCCGCTGCCGTGGCCGGGGAACCCGCGCCGTCCGCTCGACGACACCAACCTGGGAAAGTACTTCTTCGAGGTGATCGACCGCGCCTCCAACCGCGTCCTCTACTCGCGCGGGTTCGCTTCGGTCTACGGCGAGTGGGAGACGACCGGCGAGGCGAAAACCGTCCACCGGACTTTTTCGGAGTCGCTGCGCTTTCCGGAGCCGGCCGGGCCGGTCCAGATCGTGGTGAAAAAGCGCGACGCCGCGAACGCCTTCCGGGAGATCTGGAGCTTCGTCCTCGACCCGAAGGACCCGACGATCGACACGGCCCTGCCGCCGTCGCCCGGACCGCTGATCCAGATCCAGAAGTCGGGCGAGCCGCCCGAGAAGGTCGACTTCCTCATCCTCGGCGACGGCTACACGGCGGCCGAGCGGCCGAAGTTCGAAAAGGACGCGCGCCGCCTGGCGGAGCTCCTCTTCGCGGTCTCGCCGTTCAAGGAGCGGCGCTCGGACTTCAACGTCTGGGCTCTCTGCCCGCCGTCGGAGGAGTCCGGGATCTCGCGCCCGTCGACCGGCGTGCACCGCCGCTCGCGCGTCGGCGCCACGTACGATGCCTTCGGCTCGGAGCGCTACGTCCTGACCTTCGAGAATCGTTCGTTTCGGGACGTCGCGTCGTTCGCGCCCTACGAGTTCGTCGAGATCCTGACCAACACGCGGACCTACGGCGGCGGCGGAATCTTCGGCCAGTATTCGACGGTCGCGGCCGACAGCCTGTGGGCGCCGTACGTCTTCGTCCACGAGTTCGGCCACCATTTCGCGGGCCTGGCCGACGAGTACTTCACCTCGGCGGTCGCGTACGGCCCGGCGCCGGCCGACCGCGTCGAGCCCTGGGAGCCGAACGCCACGGCGCTGCTCGACCCGGGCAACCTCAAGTGGAAGGACCTGGTCGCGCCGGGAACGCCGATCCCGACGCCCTGGAAGCAGGCGGAGTTCGAGAAGGCCTCGCGCGAGGCCCAGGAGAAGCGCCGGAAGATCCGCGCGGAGAACCGGCCCGAGGACGAGATGGACGCGCTCTTCAAGGAAGAACAGGGCCTCGAGACGCGGCTGCTCGGGACCGACGCCCATTCGGGGAAGGTGGGCGCGTTCGAGGGCGCGCTCTACGAAGCGCGCGGCTACTACCGGCCCCAGGAAGACTGCATCATGTTCACACGCGACGCGGTCCCGTTCTGCGCGGTGTGCCGGCGCGCGATCTCCGGCGTGGTCGACCTCTACACGCGGTAGCCGGGGCGCGCATGAGCTTTCGCCGGGGACTGCGGCTGGCGGGTTTCGCCCGGAAGCACCTCGGCCGGATGGGGAAGGGGCGCGCGGCGGTCGAGGCTCACCTCGCGAATCCGCGGGACGAATCGCTGCCGGCGCCGACATTCGTTCAGCTCCGCGTGACGAACCTCTGCAACCTGCGCTGCAAGATGTGCGGGCAGTGGGGCGACACGGGCATCTTCCGCGCGCAATCGGCTCCCGACGCCGGCGACGGTGCCCTCGAGCGCGAGCGCATCGCCGAGTTGATCGGCGCCCGGCGGCAGCTCGCGATGGCCGACTACGTGAGGCTCCTCGACGAGATCGCGCCCTTCGACCCGATCGTCAGCCTCTTCGGCGGCGAGCCGCTCCTCTACCCCGACATCCTGCCGCTCGTCCGCGAGGTCAAGGCGCGCGGCCTGACGTGCACGGTCATCACCAACGGCGGGCGCCTCGAGGCTCTCGCCCGCGAGCTCGTCGAGGCGGGCATCGACTCGATCGCCGTGTCGATCGACGGGCCGCCCGATCGGCACAACGCGATTCGCGGCCGCGCGGACAGCTTCGAGAAGGCGGCCGCCGGAATCCGCGCGGTCGCGCGGTGGCAGAAGGAGCTCGGAAAGGCCGTGCCGTTCCAGATGGCGATCCTGCCGGTGACCGAGTTGAACGTCGACGTGATCCGCCCGGCGGTCGAAGCCCTGCGGGCGCTGCCGCTCGACACGATCAACGTGGGCCTGCGCTGGTTCACGCCGTCGGGCGTCGGCGCCGAGTACGAGCGCGTCATGCGCGAGGAGTTCGGCGTCGCCGCCACGTCGTGGAAGGGATTCGAGTTCGACGGCGAAACCGTGACGGCGACGAAGGGCCGCCAGCTCGCCGAGGTCGTCAAGCTGCTCAAGAATCTCAAGCGCCGCCGCTTTCTCGACTCGTCGCTCGGCCGCCCGTGGACGTCGTTCGTTCCCGACGTGCCGGCCGAGCGGATCCCCGAGTACTTCACCGACTTTCGGCAGACGTTCGGCCATGGCCTCTGCCCGGTGGCGTGGTACTTCGCGCAGGTCGAGCCCGACGGCGACGTGACTTTCTGCGGGGACTTTCCCGATTACGTCATCGGCAACGTGCGCCGGCAGCCCTTCGGCGAGATCTGGCGCGGCGAGAAAGCGCGGAGGTTCCGCGCGAAGCTCGCCAAAGAGCCGCTCCCGATCTGCGCCCGCTGCTGCGGCAGCTTCGTCTACGGGAAGTGGCAAAGGCCGGAGCGCCCCTCACCCCAACCCTCTCCCGCCGGGAGAGGGAGTTCCTGAGGCGCGCTCTTTCTTTCAGAGTCCCCTCGTCGCAAGGAGCCGCTCCCCGGGCCGCGCTCCTTCTT